>NZ_JCAFWP010000027.1:0-66659 GCF_059295135.1 Stenotrophomonas sp. INTA L402-1 | reverse complement strand
CACCCCCTCCCCGCCCCCGCCCGGGGGGCCGGGGGGGGCCGTCCTGGGGGCGGGTGTCCCCGCCATGAGGCTGCCCCCCCCAAATTCCGGGGTGGCCCCGGCGGCGCCCCCCACACCCGGTTTTGGGGGGGGGGGGGGGGGGGGGGGGGGCCCGCCCCCCGGCACTACCTGACGGTCACAGCCGGTAGGCGATGGTCTTCATGACCTTGGAAGCCAGCGCCATCGCGCCCGGGATCGGGAACGGCAGGCGGCGTGCGCCGGCCTGCTCGGCGTGGTCCGCATGGCGGGCCTCGTCTTCCTTCATCACGGCGATGACCGCGCGGCTGCGCAGGTCGCCGGCCGGCAGGTCGACCAGGTGCTCGTCCAGATGGGCTTCCACCTGGCGCTCGGTCTCGACCACGAAGCCCAGGTTCCAGCCGTCGCCGCGCAGCCCGGCCAGGGTGCCGATAGTGTAGCTGCCGGCGTACCAGAGCGGGTTGAACAGGCTCGGACGGCTGTCCAGTTCGCCCAGGCGGGTGGCGCACCAGGCCAGGTGGTCGGTTTCTTCCTGGGCCGCTTCCAGCAGGTGTTCACGCGTGGCCGGGTCGCGGGCCACGGCCGCCTGGCCGAAGTAAAGGCCCTGTGCGCAGACCTCGCCGACGTGGTTGATCCGCATCAGGCCGGCCGCGTGGCGGCGTTCGGTGCTGTCCATGCCCGGCTCGTCGGTGTCCGCAGCCGGATAGGGGCGGGCCGCCGGCGGGTTGCCGAACACCGTGTCCAGGGCGCGCTGCGCCTCGGTCAGCAGGTGGTCCAGCGGGGTGATCTGGCGGAGCACGGTCATGGCGGTACACGGTGGGGCGGAAGACCCCGCGATTCTCGCCCGACCCCGTCCCCCTGCCAACCCGGTCAAGGGCCGGCTTGCAACGGGGGGCTGACCTGCGTACAATCCCGCCTCTTACGCTTCACCTTTTCACAACGCGTGGCAGAGTTCCGGCGAGCCTTTCGCCGCAATGAGCCCGACCTAACCTAGAGTTCTTCATGAGCACTTTCACTGCCAAGAACGAGACCGTCCAGCGCGACTGGTACCTCGTCGACGCCGAGGGCAAGACCCTGGGCCGTCTCGCCACCGAGCTGGCCCGCCGTCTGCGTGGCAAGCACAAGCCGGTCTACACCCCGCACGTTGATACCGGCGACTACCTGGTCGTCATCAATGCAGAAAAGATTGCAGTCACCGGCAAGAAGCTGCAGGACAAGATGTATCACCGTTTCACCGGTTACATCGGCAACCTGAAGACCGAATCCCTGGCACAGGCGCTGGAGCGCCACCCGGAGCGCGTGATCGAGATCGCCGTGAAGGGCATGCTGCCGAAGGGCCCGCTGGGTCGCCAGATGTACCGCAAGCTCAAGGTCTACGCCGGCACTGAGCATCCGCACGCCGCACAGCAGCCGCAGGTTCTGGATATCTAATCATGGCTATCACTCAAAACTACGGCACTGGCCGCCGCAAGTCCTCCACCGCTCGCGTGTTCCTGCGCAAGGGTTCGGGCAACATCACCGTCAATGGCCGTCCGCTGGACGAGTTCTTCGGTCGTGAGACCGCGCGCATGATCGTGCGCCAGCCGCTCGAGCTGACCAAGAACACCGAAAGCTTCGACATCCTGGTCACCGCCGCTGGCGGCGGCACCACCGGCCAGGCCGGTGCGATCCGTCTGGGCATCGCCCGTGCTCTGGTCGAGTACGACGAAACCCTGAAGTCCGAGCTGCGCAAGGCTGGCTTCATGACCCGTGACGCCCGTGAAGTCGAGCGTAAGAAGGTCGGTCTGCACAAGGCCCGCCGCGCCACCCAGTTCTCCAAGCGCTGATCTACCGCGCCTGGTTGGGCTCCTTCGGGGGCCCGCTGGTTGGACAAGCAAAAGCCCGGCTTCGGCCGGGCTTTTGTCGTTCTGGGGTCGTGGATTTCCTGGTTGCCGGCCAGCGGCCGGCACTACCCGTGGTCCGCATGCCTGACCCCGGTCTCTGTCTGGAGAAGAGCCCCCTTGTTGTTCAAGGGGGTGCGCCGACAGGCGCGGGGATAAGGTGGAATGCGCGACCAAATTAAAAGCAAAAGGCCAGATCTTTCGATCTGGCCTTTTGCTTTTAATTTGGCTGCCCCGGATGGATTCGAACCACCGAATGCCTGAGTCAGAGTCAGGTGCCTTACCGCTTGGCGACGGGGCAAAACGTGCAACTATTTTCTCACTTTTCACGCTGAAAAACAACTTGATTTTCAGTGTGGTGGCTATGGGTGGACTCGAACCACCGACCCCAGCATTATGAGTGCTGTGCTCTAACCGGCTGAGCTACATAGCCTTGGTGAGCCCGCTATTCTGCGGATGTGTATCGCCCCTGTCAACACTTTTGTATCGTGCTTGTGGGCCGACAGGCGGCATGGGATAGTCCCGACCAGTAGATTTTTTAGGAGTCCGCATCGTGATCGATCCGGACGGCTATCGACCGAACGTCGGCATTGTGCTGATGCGGCAGGACGGCCAGGTGTTCTGGGCACGACGTGTGCGCCGGGACGGCTGGCAGTTCCCGCAGGGTGGCATGAATACCGACGAGACGCCTGTCGAGGCCATGTATCGTGAACTGCAGGAAGAGACCGGCCTGCTGCCTGAGCACGTGGAAGTGCTCGGGGCAACGCCCGGCTGGCTGCGCTACAAGCTGCCGGCGCGGGCCATCCGCCGCAACGAGCGGCAGGTCTGCATCGGCCAGAAGCAGGTCTGGTTCCTGCTGCGCCTGACCGGCGACGAGTCCCACGTGAAGCTGGACCACACCGACTCACCCGAGTTTGACCACTGGCGCTGGGTGGACTTCTGGTACCCGGTGGAGCACGTGGTGATGTTCAAGCGTGGCGTCTATGCGCGCGCCTTGCGACATCTGGCGCCGTTGGCGCGCGGGGTGGCCGGGCAGGGCGTGACCGCCATGCCCAAGAGCGCTGCGGAGGCCTGGATGCCGGGCCATACCGCCGGGCATGACCGCCCACGCAAGCGCCCACGGACCCGCGGCTACTGGCCGAAGAAGGCCACCGGCGATGGTCCGGCCACGTGACCGGCTGAACCGTATCGAGAATGGTTCAGGTCTCTGATTGACAACCATTCTCGTTTCCATTGGAATAGCCAACAGGCCACTCTTGGCCTGTCAGCCCGGTTCACGCCTGTGTACGTCTGCATCTGCAACGGAGTCACCGACCACCAGATCCGCGAAGCCGCCAGCCATGGCGTCAGCACGGTGGCCGAACTGACCATGCGTACCGGTTGTGGTGCCACCTGCGGTTCCTGCCTGGACATGGCCGGCGATCTGCTGGCCAAGGCGCGTGCCACCCACGATCTGCCGCTGCCGGTCCTCGGTCTGGCCCAGGTCGCCTGATCGTCTCTTTCGCGGCGCGTTGACGCCGCGCTTTCGCATCCTTCACGTGCGGCCGCACAGGCCAATGCGCACGATTCGCGTTCCTTCACGGCCGCGCGCAAGGCGTTAAAGTGCCTGCGTTTTCAGCGTGCAGGAGCACCCCCATGAAGGGCGACACCAAGGTCATCGAATTCCTCAACAAGGTCCTCTACAACGAGCTGACCGCGATCAACCAGTACTTCCTGCACGCCAAGATGCTGAAGAACTGGGGCATCAAGGAGCTGGCCGAACACGAGTACAAGGAATCGATCGACGAGATGAAGCATGCCGACATGCTTGCCGACCGCATCCTGTTCCTCGAAGGCCTGCCGAATTTCCAGGCGCTGGGCAAGCTGCGCATCGGCGAGAACCCGACCGAGATCCTGCAGTGCGACCTGTCGCTGGAGCGCGACGGCGTGGTGACCCTGCGCGAGGCCGTGGCCTACTCCGATTCGGTGGGTGACTACGTCAGCCGCCAGCTGTTCGTGAAGATCCTCGACTCGGAAGAAGAGCACATCGACTGGCTGGAAACCCAGCTCGACCTGATCGAGCGTATCGGCGAGCCGAAGTACCTGCTCAGCAAGCTGGAAGAGTGACGTAGCGTCGAGCTTGCTCGACTGTGATCAGCATGGCGATGGTCGAGCAAGCTCGACGCTACCGATGCTGTGCCAGGTAGCCCGTCAGCGCCACGCGCGCCCGGGCGAATTCGGCAACCAGCAGCGCCACCGCCACTGCGGGGCGCTGCAGGCTGCCACTACGGGCTTCGTGCTCGATCCGCTGCGCGATTGCCGACAGCGACAACGCCCCCACGTTCGCACTCGATGATTTAAGGCTGTGGGCGATTGCCTGCAGTCGCGGCTCGTCGCTGCTCTGCGCGGCCTGCTGCAGCTGCTGCACCATCGCCGGCGCATCCTCCAGGAACACCGAGACGATCTGGAGGGCGGTATCGCCGATCACCGCGTGCAGTTCGTCCAGCACATCACGGTCCAGCACCGGTTGCGTCACCGCTTGGCTTTTCGTCTCTTGTAGAGCCGGGCCATGCTCGGCTGGCGGGATTCCACTGGCCCCGGATGCATCGCCGTAGAGCAAGCTCGACGCTACGACATCGCGTGATCGCTGCCCCCAGCGCTTCAACAGCGCATGCAAGGTGGCGCGCGCGATCGGCTTGGACAGGTAATCGTCCATGCCGGCCTGCAGGCAGCGTTCGCGGTCACCGGCCATGGCGTTGGCCGTCATCGCGATGATCGGCAACCGCGAGCGCCCGGTTTCCGTTTCTTCCGCACGCCAGCGGCGCGTGGCGGCGTAGCCGTCCAGCACCGGCATCTGGCAATCCATCAGCACCACGTCCACGCCGCCCTCGCGAAGGGCGGCCAGTGCCTGCTCGCCGTCGGCGGCGTTGCGCACCTCGCACTGGAACACGCGCAGCAGATGCTCGGCCACCATCCGGTTGACCGTGTTGTCTTCCACCAGCAGCACGCGCAGGTGCAATGGCGGCAGCGTCGGTGCGGGCAAGCCGTCTTCGGCATTGGCCAGCAGGGCGGCAGGGCGGGCAGGCGTGGCAGGCGCCGCCAGCAGTGCATGCAGGGCTGCATCATCGAAATGCGGGAGCAGCTGGCGTTGGCGCGGGCGTTGTGCAGGCGTGTCTTCCTGCAGCCACAGTACCTGCAGTGCATCATCGTCGCCGCGCTCGGCCAGCGCCTGCTGCAGCGTGACCTCGCCGTTGCGGCGGGTGCGGGAATCGACAATCAGCCATGCCGGTGCTGGTTGTCCGGGCCGCGCGGGAGCGCGCAGGCGCTCGACCACGGCATCCAGCTGTGCCAGCACCTGCACCTGCAGCCCATGGTGGGCGGCGATGCGCTCGATGCGTGCCTGCAGCGTTGCATCGGCGCTGAACAACAGTAGCGCTGCGGGGGCGCGCGCCATCGCAGGCAGGTCGCCGGGTACTTTCAGCAGCGGGATCTCGAACCAGAACGTTGCGCCCTGGCCGGGCGTGGACTGCACGCCGATCTGCCCGTGCATCAGGTCGATGATGCGCTTGCAGATGGCCAGGCCCAGGCCGGTGCCACCGTAGATGCGCGTGGTCGAGGCATCGGCCTGGCTGAAGGACTGGAACAGGCGTGCCTGCAGTGCCTCATCGATGCCGATGCCGGTGTCGATGATCTCGAAGCGCAGCTGGTGCTGGGCCGCACCTTCGCCCAGGCGCTGCACGCGCAGCTGCACCTGGCCGCGGGCGGTGAACTTGATGGCGTTGGCCAGCAGGTTGCTCAGCACCTGGCGCAGGCGTACCGGGTCGCCGCGCACCGGCAGGCGCACCGATGGGTCAAGCTGCAGGGCCAGGGACAGGCCCTTGGCATCGGCGGCGCGCTGCATCAGCTGCACCACGCCATCGAGCAGGTCGCGCAGGTTGAAGCTGGTGATCTCCAGTTCCAGCGCCTGCGCTTCCAGCCGGGAGTAGTCGAGGATGTCGTCGACGATGCGCAGCAGCTGCTGTGAACTGGCCGAAGCGGTGGCCAGCATCTGCCGCTGGTCCTCACCCAGCGGCCCGCGCGCGATCAGCTCCAGCATCGGCAGGATGCCGTTGAGCGGCGTGCGGATCTCGTGGCTCATCGTGGCCAGGAACTCGCCCTTGGCCAGCACGGCCGCTTCGGCGGCCTGCTTGGCCTGCAGCAGCTGCTGTTCCAGCTGGCCCTGGCGTTCGGTGGTATGGCGCAGCTGGTCGCGCTCGGCGGCCAGCGCGCTGTGCTCGCGCTGCAGCTGGGCCAGTGCCCGGCTGCGCGCGCGCAGGCGCATGCCCAACAGCAGCAGTGCGACGGCCGCAGCAAGGGCAACCAGCAGCACGCCCCACAGCGGCACCTCAGAGCACCGCGTTGTGGAAGTCGAAGTTCAGGTCACTGCCGGCCGACTGCACCATGTTGCCCTGGATGTAATCGACGCCGCCGACCCACATCGCTGCCGCGGCCTGCGGGTCCTCGATCTGCTGGCCGATGATCTGCAGCCCGGCGGCATGCGCCTGTTCGATCGCCTTGCGCAGTTCCTCGCGCGTGGCCGGGTTGGAATGGCTGCTGGAGAAACGCGCGGCCATGCGCACGAACGACAGCGGCAGCTGGGTCAGCAGTGCATCGGCTTCGCCACTGGGTTCGAACTGGCTCAGGCAGAAGCGCACGCCGGCGCCGGCCATGCGCTGGCAGAACTGCTGCAGCGGCACGGTGTGGATCAGCGCGTCGGGCAGGCGCACGTCGATCACCAGCGCACTGCCGGGCAGGTCACGCTGCTGCAGTGATTCCAGCAGCCAGTCGCCAAAGGCATCGCGCTGCAGGGTGCGCAGCGACTGCGAAACGAACAGGTTCAGCGGTTGCGTTGCGTGCCTGTACAGGTCCAGCAGGCCCAGCGCATGGTCCATCACCTGCTGGTCGAGGTCGGCGATGCGGCCTGCCGCTTCGGCGGCGGGAATCACCTGGCCGGCCGCCAGCACCGTACCGTCGGCCTGGCGCAGGCGCAGCAGCAGCTGGTACTGCGCGGTGTTGCCACCGGCGACGGCGACGATCGGCTGATAGGCCAGCTCCAACTGGCCCTCCAGCAGTGCCAGGTGTTCCTGTTCGGTGACGGCCTGGCGATGCACATGGCCTGCCACGCCGGCGCTGAGCAGGCGTGCCTGCAGGGTGGTGCGCTCGACCGCTTCCAGTGCAGCGTTGGCATCGTCGAAGCCCGGCGACAGCGGCGCGTAACCCACCACGCCGCGCAGATGCACCGATTCATCATCGCGGATCACGAAGGCGCGCGCCGAGAGCTGCTCACGCAGGGTCGCGGCGATGCTTTCCAGGCTGTCTTCATCGGTATTGCGGGCAAGCAGCAGGAAGCTGTTGTCGTTCAGGCGTGCCAGCAGGTGCGGATGGCCGGCCTCGGCCAGGCGCTGCCCGGCCTGCACCATCAGGCGCTCGAAGGCGGCGTAGCCATAGCGTTCGCGCAGGCCCAGCGCGCTGGCCACTTCAATGAAGAACACGCCGCCCCGGTCGCGGTGGGTGAGGGTGGCGTTGAGTTGCTGCAGCACGTGGTGACGTGTCGGCAGGCCGGTTTCCGGATTGCTGGTGGCCGGTGCGCCGGTAGCACCAGGCAGGGTTGCTGCCTGCGCACGTGCGCGGCGGATGCGGTTGGCCACCGCCGCGATCAGGTGGCGGGGGCGGATCGGCTTGCTCAGGTAATCGTCGGCGCCGCTGTCGAGCACCTCGAACTGGCGTTCCGGGTCCGGATCGCCGCTCAGGAACACGATCGGCAGCAACTGCAGGCCAGGCTGCTGGCGGATCAGCGCGGTCAGGCGCATGCCGTCCAGGCCGGGCAGGTGCAGGTCCATCAGGATCAGGTCGGGCCGATGCTCCTTGATCGCCTGCAGCGCGCCGTCGGCATCGCTGTGCACGATCGCCTGCATGCCGGCGCCATGCAGCACGCTCTGTGCGAACAGGGCCTGCGCGCGGTCGTCCTCGACGATCAGCACGCGGTAGGGCGAATCGGAGGGCGGCGGCGCCTGGTCGTTGTTGCCAGCCTCGGCAAGCACGGCCGGGGCCGGCAACGGCGGCGGTGCGCTGCCGATCGATGCGGGTGCGTCGGAGGCGGCCAGCGGCGGAACCGCGGCCGGCGCTGCGGCGACCGCGCTCGCCGGTTCAGCGGTCCAGCGTTGCCAATGATCGGCCGGAGGGGTTTCAGCGCGTCCCGGGCGGGCGCCCGCGGGGGATTCGTTTGCGGCCATCGGTGCTCCTGGTGTTCGCGTCCATTATGCGACAAGCCCGGCGATCAACCGGTACCGGGCTGGCGTGGACTGTCGGGCGACGCACTGCGTGCCAGCCAGCGCACGCCCTTCCACAAGGTGCGCCAGACCAGCCACACCAGCAGCGCGCCGGCCAGGCTGCAGGCCAGCACCACGATCAGCGCGATCCACGGGTGTGCCAGGGCCAGGGCCAGGCCACCGACCACCACGGTGTCCTCGGCGGCGGAGGCCACCCAGTTGCTGGCAGGCTCGGGCGATGTATTGAGCAGGGCGCGGGTGCCGGCCTTCAGGCCATGGCTGGCCAGCGCGACACCGGCACCGGCAGCAAGTGCGCCGGTGCCCAGCTGCCCATCCGGCGACAGCGTGGCTGCGGCAAGGAAGGCACCTGCGGGTACGCGTGCCAGGGTCTGCACCAGATCCCACGCCGAGTCGACGCCGGGAATCTTGTCGGCGAAGAATTCGGTCACCGCCAGCGCTGCCGAGGTGCCCAGCACCCACCACGATTCCGTGGCCTGCAGGGCCGGCGGCAGGTCGACCCAGCCGAGCAGGCCGGCCAGGCCGACACCGAACACGGTGAGGTAGACGCGGATGCCGGCCAGCCAGGCCAGCAGGATGCCGATCACGAACAGGTGGGCTTCGGTCATGGCGATGCTCCGGCGACGGAACTGTGCAGGGGACCACACTATCGACGATGGCATGCCTGAACGCCACAGACGGTGGCTCGCCACTGCGCAGGAAACCCACCCGTCCTGTCATACACTAGCCCGTCGTTTGCCACAGGGGCCGTACCGGTGTCGCCCTCGCGATGCCCCCGGAATCCACCCATGACCAACCGTCCTCCCATGCGCGTGCAGGTTCGCCTGCCCGGCGCGCCGCAACCGCCGGCCGACCGTCGCCGCCTGCTGGTGATCGGCGGCATCTGGCTGCTCAGCCTGGTGCTGGCCGTGCTGGGTGGCTGCTGGATGGCCACGCCGCGCGATGCACAGGGCCAGCGCCTGCAGGCCGCCGAGAAGCGCGCCGAGACGTTGCAGGCGCAGCTGACCGAACTGCGCCAGAAGCAGGCCACGCTGGAAGCCTCCGACCGCATCAGCCGCGCCGCCAACACCGAGGTGCAGTCCTCGCTGGCCGAACGCGATGAGGAAATCGCCGGCCTGCGCGCCGACGTTGCCTTCTATGAGCGCCTGGTGGGTTCGACCAGCCAGCGCAAGGGCCTGAACACCCATTCGATCGAGTTCAGCCCGGAAGCGGCCGGCACCTGGCAGTACACCGCCGTGCTGACACAGAACCTCAACCGCGGCGCCATCAGCCAGGGGCAGATGCGTTTCACCGTGGAAGGCGTCAAGAACGGCAAGCTGGCCACGATCAGCTGGGATGATCTGCACCAGCGCAGCAAGGTACCGGGACAGGATTACTCGTTCCGGTACTTCCAGCAGCTCACCGGCAGCGTGATGCTGCCGGCTGACTTCACCCCGCAACGCGTGCGGGTGACATTGGGGAGTGGTACGGGGGGTACCACCCAGGTATTCGACTGGAAACAGGCCGGTGCGCCGGCCGCCAAAGGGGAGTAGGCAGATGTTCGGAAGCAGCAAATCCAACCGTGAAGGCCAGCTGGTGGTGGATGCCCTGATCGGCAACCAGGTGGTGATCCGCGGTGATGTGGAATTCAGTGGTGGCCTGTATGTGGAAGGCCGCATCCATGGCAAGGTGATCGCCGCCGAAGGCGCCAGTGGCGCGACCCTGACGGTCGCCGAGCATGGCGTGATCGAAGGTGAGATCCGTGCCCAGGTGGTGGTCATCAGTGGACGCCTGGACGGCGACGTGCATGCCACCGAGAAGGTCGAACTGACCCCGAGCGCGCGGGTCAATGGCAATGTCCATTACCAGGTGGTGGAGATGAATGCGGGTGCCCAGCTGAACGGCCGCCTGATCCATGCCAGCGCCCCGATGGCGGCCCTGCCGGCCCCGGAAGGTGATGAGGCCAATGGCGGCAAGGGTGACACCGCCGCACGCCGCAAGCTGGCCGAGGCGATGGCTTGAAAGCCATCGTCGGCACCCCCATGCTGACACCATGAGCACGCTAGTCTCCCTGCCCGGCGCCACCCCGGTTGCCGCGCCCGATTACCAGTCGCTGGAGCGCCCGCTGAACTTCACCGAGTCGGCGGCCGCCAAGGTCAAATCCCTGATCCAGGAAGAGGGCAACCCCGACCTGGCCCTGCGCGTGTACATCGAAGGCGGTGGCTGTTCGGGCTTCCAGTACGGGTTCGAGTTCGACGAGAACCGTGCCGAGGATGACCTGGCGGTACAGACCAGCGGGGTGACCCTGCTGGTCGACCCGCTGAGCCTGCAGTACCTGATGGGCGCCGAGGTGGACTACACCGAGAGCCTGACCGGTGCCCAGTTCGTGATCCGCAACCCGAACGCCAAGACCACCTGCGGCTGCGGCAGCAGCTTCAGCATGTAAGAGGCCTGTGGCCGGAAGGTGCCAACCAAGGTTGGCACCTCAGTAGATCCACGCCATGCGTGGATGCTGTGCCTGCACGCCCACACCGGCAGATTGCGCACAGCGCCGAACTTGCCACCTGCATCGATTGGCGGCACGCTTGCCGGATGCCCAATACTCCTTCGCCGCTTTCCGGTTTCGCCTTCGTTGGCGAACCGCTGGAGCGCGCCGATGCCCTGCGCGACGATGCCGATGCACTGGCGCGCCTGTGGCCGGGCGCGCGCATTCTCGTGCTCGATCAGGACGGCAGCGCCTTCACCGGCGATGACGACCAGCCGCTGGTGCTGACCGGCGCCGACATCGGCGGCGGCCCGGGTGCCGCGATCTTCCTCGGCCTGCGTGGCGAGCAGGCCTGGTTTTCGGTCGAAGCCGCCAGCGTTACGGTTACTGCGCCCCGCCGGCTCGACCTGCGCCAGGCCGCACTGCTGTGGCCGATGGCGGATGCGACCGCCTTCAGTTATGCCCGGGGCATGTCCTACTGGCACTCGCGCACCCGCTTCTGCGGCGTGTGCGGCGGTGCCGTGGCGTTTGCCCGTGGCGGCTTCGTTGGCCGTTGCGCGCAGTGCGCCACCGAGCATTACCCGCGTGTCGATCCCGCCGTGATCGTCGCCGTGGAAAACCAGGGCCGGCTGCTGCTGGGCCGGCAGTCGAACTGGGCACCGCGGCGTTACTCGGTGCTGGCCGGCTTCGTCGAACCCGGCGAGACCTTCGAGCAGACCGTGGTGCGTGAAGTGCACGAGGAGAGCAAGGTACGGGTGACCGCCTGCCAGTACCTCGGTTCGCAGCCGTGGCCGTTCCCGGGCGCGCTGATGATCGGTTTCCGTGCACAGGCGCAGGATGACCTGCCGACCGTGGATGGCGAGCTGGAAGATGCGCGCTGGTTCAGTGCCGACGAGGTCGGTGCTGCACTGGCACGCGATGTGGAGGACGATGGCCAGGGCATCCGCCTGTCGCCGCCGATCTCGATTTCGCGCGGCCTGATCGAACACTGGTACCGGCAGCAGAAGGGCTGAGCGGGGCTGACGGTGGCGCCTGTATTGCCGCCACCTGAACACGGCCCGGGTTACAGTCCGGTTCACCGCTGAGGGCGCCGCTGCGACAGGTAAGGTAGCGACGCCGAGCGTTCTGTTTCGTAGGGAGACCTGCCATGTTCACCACTCTGGCCGCCGTGCTGGTGGCACTGGCCCTGGGCCATGTTGCCCCGGCCGCTGCCGCCTCGCTGCGCCGTTTCGACGGCTTCCGGCGTTGGCTGGGCTGGCTGGACGCGCGCGGTGGCAAGGCCTGGCAGGGGCCGGCAGGCGTTGCCCTGGCACTGCTGCCGCCGCTGCTGCTGATGGCGCTGCTGGCGTGGTTGCTGCGTGGGGTGCTGTTCGGCCTGCCGTCGCTGCTGCTGGGCGTGGCGGTGCTGGCGTGGTGCTGGGGCCCGCGCGATCTGGACCGCGATATCGAAGCGATCATCGATGCCGATGACGCGGCGACGCGCCAGGCCGCGGTGCGTAACCTGCAGGCGGCCGGTGGCAGCCTGCGCGAGGACATTCCGTCACTGGTCGAGGCAACCGTGCTCAACGCCTTGCGGCGCTGGTTCGCGGTGCTGTTCTGGTTCCTGCTGCTGGGCCCGGCCGGTGCTCTCGGTTACCGGCTGCTGGCGCTGATGGCGGAAAGCCCGATGCGTGCCCGCGTGCCGGTGGAGCCGCTGGCGCTGGCGCAGCGCCTGCTGGGCTGGATCGAGTGGCCGGTGGCGCAGCTGATGGCATTTTCGATGGCGCTGGTGGGCAACTTCGATACGGCGTGGAAGGCCTGGCGCCAGGCCCACGGCGAGCGCCTGGCCGGCAACATCGGCTTCCTGGGCGCGGTGGCGCGGGCCAGCGTCAATGCCGAGCTGCGCGAGGATGCGCACGATTACACCGAGGCGGGGCTGTTGCCGGTGTGGCAGCGGTTGCCGGACCTGCGGGATGCGATGAGCCTGGTGTGGAGGATGCTGCTGCTGTGGCTGGCGATCCTCGCCCTGCTGGTGATTGCAGGCTGGGTGACGTAGTTGCTTTGCAGGGCTTGCAGCCCTGCACCTGCAGAAGCAACAGCAACAGCAACAGCAGCTCTGGATTGGTGATGGTTGAGCGGGGCGGTGTGGGGCTGCAGGACACGCCGTAAACCCGTCCTTGGGGGCTCGATGGCGCCATCCATGGCGCCAACGGTCCTGCAGCCCCACACCGCCCCACCCCCGACACATTCCCGGTGACGGTGGATGAACTGCGATTGCCGGTAGGTGTCGACCTTGGTCGACACGGTAGATCCACGCCATGCGTGGATGCAGAGCGAAGCGATCCGCTTCCGCTTTTGATCTTCTCTTTCTTTTCCGTGGTGGACGCACTCGGAAACTGTCCGTGGCCGGGTGGGTGGGCTGCGCAGGGGCGTGAGCCGCATGGATGCGGCGACCGAGCTTACATGGACGTACTTGCAGCGCCCCCTGCGCAGCCCACCCACCCGGCCAACCCCAAGGCTTCTACCTTCAAACGCCGCCCACCACGAGGGGCTGCGCCGTTGGCTGGAAACCTAGATCGGTGCCAGTGCAGTGAACGGTGCCCACGGCAGGTTGCGCAGCAGCGCATACCCGGGCAGCACCCAGAGCCAGAACACCGGATTGGCCAGCACCCGCATCAGCGGGTCGAGCGCACGCGGGCGGATGCCGGCGATGTTCAGCAGCATCAACAACAGGAACGGCAGGCTGATGACCAGCAGCGGGTTCATCGCCATCGCGCCGGGCAGGTCGAAGTGGACCAGGGAATACAGGCAGCGCGTGCTGCCACAGCCCGGGCAGTACAGGCCGGTCAGCGCGTACAGCGGGCAGCTCGGCAGGGGATTGCCGGCGACATACGGATTGACGTTGCGCAGCACCACCGTGGCACCCACGGCCAGGCCGGCGGAAACCAGCAGCGGTGCCCAGCGGGCGAGTCGGGAACGAGCGGGAAGCGCGGACATGCAACAACGGATCCGGCGCAGGCGCCGGATCCGTCCAGGCGTATCAGTAGTTGCCGTTGCTCATCGCGCCCATGCCGCCGAGCACAACGAAGAACAGCACGTACAGCACGACCAGCACGACCCAGGCGATGGCCGACCACATGGCCCACTTCTTGGCCTTGGCGGCGGAGTCCTGGGCGCCGGCGATGTCGCCGGCCGCCAGCTTGCCGTTGACCTGGGCGGCGTAGACGATCGACACGATGCCGGCCGGCAGGCAGCAGAACAGGGTGGTCAGGATCGCCCAGACCAGGTTGTTCGGGACCTGCGGAGTAGCAGTATTCATGGGTTCAAGCTCCTTGATGGGTGGTGGTGGTGAATCATTGGTCGGAAAGAGCGCCCAGTACGGCCAAGCCGCCGAACAGCCCGAACCACAACAGCAACAGGACCGGCAGGGCCACGGCCGAAGCCACCGCCCACCAGCCCGCCTTGCGCGACGCACTGTAGGCCCCCGGCAGGTCGCCGGCCGCGCGGCGGCCATCGACCTGGGAGGCGTACACGATCGACACCACGCCCAACGGCAGGCAGCAGAACAGCGTCGTCAGGATCGCCCAGACCAGATGGTTGGGGATGTAGACCGGACGGCTGAGCGGTGGTGGTTGATTCAAAGCGAGACTCCATTCCTTGGTGGCCGGCCATGATGAATCGGCCGGACCTCCCCCCTGTGGGTGCGTAATCTACCGCAACCTGCGTTGCATGTATGCGTTTACAGTCACGACATGTCGCGTACACCACTGGACGGTGACGTATGTGGGGGAGTCCGCTGGGCCCGCTCGGCGGGCCCATCTCGTCAGGCGTGATCGCCGCGCAGGGCCCGCACCTGGGCCTCCAGCACCGGCGCGCTGGTGCTGTGGCCATCCACGGCCGCTGCCGCCACCACCTCGACGGTGGCGCGGAAACGGCGCGGCACGCGCATGCGGCCCAGGCGGCTGTCGCGCCGGCTCCACATGCTCGACCACATGCCGCGCAGCGCCATCGGCACCACCGGCACCGGCCGCCGTTCGAGGATCTTCTCGACGCCGGACTTGAACGGTGCCATCGCACCATCCTTGGTCAGCGCGCCTTCCGGGAAGATGCAGACCAGCTCGCCTTCGGCCAGCGCAGCGTCGATGTCATCGAACGCGCGCTGCATCAGCGCCGGGTCTTCGCGCGCACCGGCGATCGGGATCGCCTTGGCGGTCCGGAAGATCCAGCGCATCACCGGGATGTTGAAGATCTTGTAGTACATGACGAAGCGCACCGGGCGCGGGATCGTCGCCGACAGGATCAGTGCGTCCATGTAGCTGACATGGTTGCAGACCAGCAGCGCGGCGCCCTCGTCGGGCACGTTGGCCTCGATGCCGTGCGGGCGCAGCCGGTACAGGGTGCGCACCATCAGCCAGCTGAGGAAGCGCATCAGGAATTCGGGGACGATGGTGAAGATGTAGATCGCCACCAGTGCGTTGGCGATGGCCAGCGCCAGGAACTGCTGCGGGATGGACCAGTGCAGCAGCTTGTGCGCGGCCAGCGACAGCAGGGCTGCGCCGACGATGAAGCCGGAATTCTGGATGTTCAGCGCGGCGAACACGCGCGACATCTGTGCCTTCGGCGTGCGGCTCTGGATCAGCGCGAACAGCGGCACCACGAAGATGCCGGTGAACAGGCCGATGCCGATCAGGTCGATGACGATGCGGATGCTGCCCGGCTGCTGCAGGAAGGCGCCGATGGTCAGTCCGTGCACGGTCGCTTCGCCACTGCGCGCGAAGTACAGGTCGAGCAGGAACGCAGTCATGCCGAACGCGCCCAACGGGACAAGGCCGATTTCCACCGTGCGCGCCGACAGCTTCTCGCACAGCAGCGAACCGATGCCGGTGCCGACCGAGAACAGGGCCAGCGCAAAGATATACAGGGTCGGCTCACCGCCGAGGTTGGTCACGGCATAGGCCGGCAGCTGCGAGGTCAGCACGGTGCCGACGAACCAGAACCAGGACACGCCCAGGATTGAATTGCGCACCGCCTTCTGCTGGCGCGCCATGCGCAGCACCGCCAGTGATTCGGGCAGCGGGTTCCAGTTGATCTTCAGGTTCGGGTCGCCGGCATCGACCTTGGGAATCAGGCGCGCGGCGATGTTGCCGCAGATCGCCAGGCCGATGATCGCGCAGGCCGCCACCACCGTGCCGTGGCTGCCGGCCACGGTGAACACCAGGCCGCCGACGATCATGCCGGACAGGATCGACATCGAGGTGCCCATTTCAACCAGGCCGTTGCCACCGGTCAGCTCTTCGGGCTTGAGCACCGACGGCAGCACCGAGTACTTCACCGGGCCGAACAGGGTCGACTGCATGCCGGTGCAGAACAGGGCGACCAGCAGCACCGGCAGGCTCTGAGTGAGGAAGCCGGTGGCTGCCAGCGACATGATCACGATCTCCATGGTGGTGGTGATCACGATCAGCCGCGATTTTTCCAGTTTGTCGGCGATCTGCCCGGCCAGCGCCGAGAACAGGAAGTACGGCAGGATGAAGATGGCCGGTGCCAGCGTGGCGTACAGCCCCAGTTCTTCCTCCGGTACGGCCATGAACAGCAACATGCTGATGATCGCCTGCCGGTACACGTTGTCGTTGAACGCTCCGAGTGCCTGGACGACGAAGAACGGCAGGAAACGGCGCTGGCGCAGCAGTGCGAACTGGTTGTGACCGGACATGGAGCCTCCTTGACCGGCGCAGCCTAGCATTCCTGCCTATCCGCCGGGACCATGGCGGGATGCATCCACGCATGGCGTGGATCTACTGAAGCCCCACAACTGTGGGTGCGGACCGTTGGTCCGCACACCTTGATAGGTCTCAGACGATATCGTCGACCACGCCGCCATCCACGCGCAGCGCCGCACCCGAGGTCGCCGAGGCCTGCGGCGAGGCCAGATACACCACCATGTTGGCCACTTCCTCGACCGTGGCGGTGCGCTGGATCACCGAAGACGGCCGGTGGGTCATCACGAACTCGCGGCCGATCTGCTCCAGTGGCTTGCCGCTGCGCTGGCGTTCATCTTCGAACATCGCCGCGAAACCGTCAGACAGGGTCGGGCCGGGCAGCACCGCGTTGACGGTGACGCCGCTGCCGGCCACGCGCTTGGCCAGGCCGCGCGACAGCGACAGCTGCGCGGTCTTGCTGACGCCGTAGTGGATCATGTCGGCCGGAATGTTGCGTGCCGATTCGGATGAGATGAACAGCACGCGACCCCAGCCGGCATCGACCATCGCCGGCAGCAGTGCCCGCGACAGGCGCACGCCGGACATCACATTGGTCTGCCAGTAGCGCTCCCAGGTTGCGTCTTCGGTCTCGAAGAAGTCCTCGGGGCCGAAAATGCCGGCGTTGTTGACCAGGATGTCGACCTTGGGCAGGCCTGCCAGCAGCGTGTCGACGCCGGCCGCATCGGAGAGGTCGGCGGCCACGCCGAGCACGTCGGCACCCGGAACGGCGTCGAGCAGGCGCTGGCGGGCGCGTTCGACGCTGTCGGTGCTGCGGCCGTTGAGAATGATCCGCGCGCCCGCGTTGGCCAGGCCCTGGGCAATCGCCAGGCCGATGCCGGCGGTGGAGGCGGTGACCAGCGCGGTACGGCCGGAGAGTTCAATCTTCATGGGGAATCCGGGGGAGCAGGGATCGCCCAGTATCCGCGCGGGAACGTGATCGGGGCGCATCGCCATACGCAACACACGGTTGCACGCGGTGCAGTAGATCCACGCCATGCGTGGATGGAATGTCCGACCAGCGATGAGGGATCAGGTCAGGCTGGTCACCGCCTCATTCGCCGCTGCCCGCACCTTCGGCAGCATCCGCAGCACCAGTGCCATCTGCGTACGGATCAGCTGCAGCTTCGGCGGCATCGCCTCGTCGATCTGCTCCAGCTCGGCGGCCACCGCGCGGTCCGCATCATTGTCCTCTTCCGCGACCGGTTGCCGAGCGGTCAGGGCCGTCGCCAGCTGCTGCAGCGCCTTGCGCACGCGCTCACCGGCAGCCAGCGCCAGCGGATCGCCAGCGTAGCTGTCCACCTGGTCGCGGTGTGCACCCAGCGCCGACAGGTGCCCGAGCAGTGTGTTGGACAACGCCAGGAAATGGAAACCGGCATCCAGGTTGCGGCGCACATGGCCCGGCTCGCGCAGCATGTTCGACAGCGCGGTGGACAGCGCGGCGTCGGCGTTGTGCATGTCGCGGCGGGCGATGCGGTAGGCCAGATCGTCACGCATGCCGCTGCGGTACTGGCCCAGCACCGAATCCAGGTAGCGCGCGGCGGTGTCCAGCACGCGCGCCAGCACGAGGTGCAGCTGGCGGCCCTGCCAGTCGGGCAGGATCAGGAACGCGGCGGCGGCGGCGATCGCGCAGCCCAGCAGCGTATCGACCATGCGCGGCACGATCAGCACGAAGCCATCGCCGATCAGGTTGAAGCAGGTCAGGGCCATCACCGTGATCGCCGCCGATGCCACCAGGTAGCGGTCGGTGCGGGTGAAGAAGAACAACAGTGCCGACAGCAGCGCGATCAGCAGCTGCACGTGCAGCTGCGGGAACAGCTGCAGCAGCGCCCAGGTCAGTACCAGGCCGGCCACGGTGCCGACGATGCGTTGTGCAAGGCGCTGGCGGGTCGCGCCGAAGTTGGGGCGGCACACGAACACGATGGTCAGCAGCACCCACGAGCCGTTCTGGGCGTTGAACAGCCGAATCGCCGCGAAGCCGGCGATCAGGGCCAATGCCATGCGCAGGCCGTGGCGGAACAGGACCGAGCCGGGCGTGAACTGCTGGCGCACGCGCACGCCCATCTCGCGCAGGGTGTGCGGGTTGCTGTCGCGCAGGCGGGTATCGACGTTGTCCAGGCTGGCCTCGGAACGCTCCGCATCCAGCAGGCGGCGCTCGATGCTGCGCAGGTTGTGCACCAGCAGATCCAGCGAGCCAAGCAGTCGCTGCCACTGCGGCCGCTGCTGGTCGCGCAGATAGGCCAGCGCATCGGCCAGGTCGCGCCCGGCCTGCTGGTTGCTTTCGCCATACACGAACGGACGGCGCAGGCGGATCGCCTCACCCAGCCGTGCGCAGGCCTGCCCCTGCAGGTCGAGCAGGCGCTGGCAGCGGTACAGCACATCGCTGTGGAAGAAGGCATCGACCAGCGCGCCGTACGGGTAATGCGAGGAGCTGGCGCGCTCGTGGAAATCCTGTGCCATGTAATAGAGGCGCAGGTACAGGCCGGAGTTCACGCCGGGCCGTCCGGAACGGCCGAAGCGGGCCAGGATCGCGGTCTTGGCTTCATTCAATGCACCGACCACGCGCCGGTTCTGTTCGGCCAGGTCGAGCTGGCGACGCTGCAGGTCGGCCTCGCGCACCGGCTCGAACAGTGTTGCCTTCAACTGCAGGTAGCGGCCCAGTTCAACGTACAGTCGCGCCACGCGTTCGCGTACCGGACGGTTGGCGAACAGTGCGGTCCACAGGATCGACAGCAGGCCGTACCAGACCGCACCGGCCAGCAGGTGGCTGACCGCGTCCAGCGCGCTGTGCAGGTCGCTGGCGCCATGCTGCTCCAGCCCGATCATGGTGTAGATCGCCAGCGTTACCGTGGCCTGGGCGATGGACGCGTAGCGCTCGCCGAGCGCACCCAGCAGGGTCAACCCGAAGGTGGACAGCGCCAGCGCGCCGATGAAGATCCACGGCCAGGGGAACAGCCAGATCACCGAGGCGGCGGCGAGGCAGAAGCACAGCAGCGACAGCAGTACCGCCTTGGTACGGCCCCACCAGTTGTCATCGGTCTCGGCGATGGCGCTGGCGATGATGCCGAGGAACACGCCGGGCAGGGCCGTGAGCGCGTCCAGCTGCCAACACACAGCAAGCGCTGCGGTCAGGGCGATGAACACCCGAAGGCCATAACTGGCCTTTTCGTGGGCCCACAGGCGGCTGAGGCGGGATTCGCGGGCGGACATGCAGGCTCGGTGGAAGGGGCTTCCACCATTATTGCGGGTGCGGGGTGAAATATGGAGTGCGGACCAACGGTCCGCACCCACCGTCCATGTGCGGGCCCGTCGTCCGCATGGACGGCGGGGACCGGCACCTTACATCTCCCAGCGCACGCTCACCGCGAACGTGCGCGGCAGGCCGGCGCCGGCGTTGGACCAGTACTTCCGGTTGGCCAGGTTCTCGACGCTGGCACGCAGGGTCACCGGATGGCCGGACGCCAGCAGGCGATAGCCGATGCCTGCATTGACCAGCGTGTAGTCAGGCAGCTTCAGGGTGTTGTCGGCGTCATACCAGACATCGCCGTAGTAGCGCACGGCGGCGTAGGTCTCCAGTCCATCCACCCATGGCAGCTGGTAGGTGGCATGCAGTACCCCGCTCCAGCGCGCAGCACCGGCGGTACGGTTACCTTCCTGTGCGGCGCTGCCCGGGGACAGCTTGTCGTAGGTCGGGTCCAGCCAGGTGACGCCGCCACCGATGCTCAGTGCATCGTTGAGGTGCAGGTCGGCACTGGCTTCGATGCCTTCGTACAGCGTGATGCCGTCCTGTACCAGGCGCTTGCCGGCCGGCGTGAGTTCATCAATGTTGGCGCCACGCTCCAGCCGGAACGCCGCCAGGTTGGCATTCCAGCGTGCTGCCTCGACCTTCGCGCCGATCTCGTACTGCTTGCTGATGGTGGGATCGAGCACGTCACCGGCGTTGATGTAGCTGTTGCCTACGCGGCTGCCCGCTTCGAGCGACTCGATGTAGCTGGCGTAGAGGGTGACCGCCTCGCTGGGCTTGAACATCACGGCGTAGGTCGGGGTGACCGGGTAGGTGTGGTACCGCCCCTTGGTTTCGAAGTCGTTGTAGCGCCAGCCCACCAGCACCGACCAGCCGCTGCCGAGGTTCACCGTATCGCTTGCGAACACCGCCTGCTGCACCGTCTCGTCGCCGCGGGTCATCACCCGCGAACCAACGGCGTCGTGGCGGATGGCATGGCGCTGGTACAGGTTGGCGCGGCCAATCAGGTTCCACTCGTAGGGGCGGTCCCAGCCCAGTCCGGTCTGGTGGCTGATGCCCGCCACCACCTGATGCTGAAGGGGGCCGGTGCGGAAGCTGCCCTGCAGCATCGCCTGGGCAAGCTTCCACTCGCTCTTGCCACCCAGTTCGTAGACGTTGACGTCGTAGTCGCCGTTGAGATCGTCGATGTAGGCGAAGATCTTGTTGACGTCATTCCACGAGGTGGTGACGCCGTAACTCAGGCTGGCTTTCCAGTCGCTGTTGATCTGCCAGTTCAAGCCGGTCGACAGCAGGCTGGAGCGTGTGTCGTAGTAGGTGCCGGGCACGCTGTTGTCGGTATCTCCGGCGATCGGCCGCGGCAACGAGGTCAGGCCACGGAAGTAGTACTGCGGCGATTCCTCGCGCAGGTCGCGCGACTGGAACACACCGTCGAAGGTCCAGGTGAGCGCATCGCTCAGGCGCGCGTCCAGCGACAGTGCGCCCACCTTGCGATCGACGTGTCCGCCATTGAAGGTCTCGCCTTTTTCCTGGAAGGCGTTGAAGCGGTAGCCGAACATCTGCTCGTTGCCGAAGCGGCCGCCAACGTCGATGCCGCCGCTGACGATGCCTTGTTCGCGCCAGCCCAGCTGGGCGGAGAAGGTGGGCGTGTCCGTCGGCTTCTTGGTGATGTAGTTGACGATGCCGCCGGGGGTGCCGAAGCCATACAGGAATCCGCCCGGGCCTTTCAGCAGATCGACCTGTTCCATCACTTCCAGCGGCCATTCGGTGCCCCAGGAAGAGACCTGCAGGCCATTGACCCGGTAGCTGTCGTAGTTCAGCTCCAGACCGCGGTTGCGGATGGGCGAGCTCCAGCCACTGGCATAGGCGCTGACCTGGGTGCTGACCGAAGGGTCGAGCAGGAAGGCTTCGCCCAGCGAGACCACCTGGCGCTGCTCGATCTGCTCGCGGCCAACAGCGGTGATCGCGAACGGAGTGTCGCGCAGGGCGCGGTCGCCCAGTGCGCCAGCGTCGGTATGGCTGCGTTCGGCGGTGACCTTCACCGCATCCAGATCGGTGGCGTTACGGCTGACGGCCGGCGCTTCGGCATGGGCAGCGCAGGCGGCTGACAGGGCGATGGCCAGCAGGGCCAGGCGGGGGGAACGGGAAGGCAGCATCGATGGTGGTCCTCGACGGACGGCCACAGGCCATCCGCCCACGGGTGGGGGAAGGGGCAGTGGCTGGGATCACGCAGGCTGGCCGGAGATGGCAGCGGGGCGCCGCGAAGGGGCGCAGGACCATGGCTGGATGAGAATTGTTCTCTTTTCGTTACCGTGCGTCAAACCCGGAGGTATGCGGACCAACGGTCCGCACCCACCATCCGTGCCCACGGTTCGTACCCACCATCCGCTCCCACGGTAGTGCCGGCCGCTGGCCGGCAGATTGGCTGTACGGAGAACGCCGGCCAGCGGCCGGCGCTACCAGTAGATCCACGCCCTGCGTGGATGGGCCCTTCTACGCCCGTTGCGCGCGCTTGAGCAGCTTCGCTTCGCGCCTGCGTGCGCGACGTGCGCGCCAGCGCTCGGCCAGGCAGGAGAAGATCACGTACAGCGCCGGCGTGCTGAGCAGGGTCAGGCTCTGCGAGAACAGCAGGCCGCCGATCATCGCGATACCCAGCGGACGCCGCAGCTCGGACCCTTCGCCGAGGCCGATCGCCAGCGGCACAGCAGCCAGGATCGCCACCATCGTGGTCATCATGATCGGGCGGAAGCGCACGATGCTGGCCTCGCGTGCCGCTTCGCGCGGTGCCAGCCCATGTTCCCGCTGCGCCACCAGCGCGAAGTCGATCATCATGATCGCGTTCTTCTTGACGATGCCGATCAGCAGCACCAGCGCGATCATCGAGATCACCGACAGTTCGGTATTGGTGCCGAACAACGCCAGCAGCGCACCCACGCCCGCCGCCGGCAGCGTGGACAGGATGGTGACCGGGTGGATCAGGCTCTCGTACAGCATGCCCAGCACCAGGTACACGGTCAGGATCGCGGCAAACACCAGGATCAGCATGTCGCTGGGGTCGGAGTTGAAGCCGAAGCCGGCGTCATCAGCCAGGCGGATGTCGCCGGGCATGCGCATGCCGGCCACGGTCGCGTCGATGATCGCCTTGGCCTCGCCCATGCTCACGTTCGGCGCCAGGTTGTAGCTGAGGTCCATCGTCGTGTACTGGTTCTCATGGGTGATCTGCGAAGGCGCCAGCCCCGGCACCTGCTTGGCCACCGCCGTGAGCGGCACCATATCGCCGTTGCGCGCACGCACATGCACCTCGTCCAGCGCCGCCGGAGTAGCGGTCTGCGAGGGCAGGGCGTTGACCACCACGCTGTACTGGTTGATGTCCGAATAGATGGTCGAGATCTGGCGCTGGCCGAACGCACCGTACAGGGCGCCGTCGATGGCGCCGACCGAAACACCCAGGCGGGCGGCCTTGGCACGGTCGATCTCGATGTTCTGGCGCAGCCCGGCATTGTCCACATCGGTGCCGACGTCGCGCAGCTTCGGGTTCTTCTTCAGCTCCGCCTGCAGCTTGGGCAGCCATTCCTGCAGTGACGCCAGGTCATTGCCCTGCAGCGAGATGCGGTACTGCGCGCCCTGGCTGGAGCCACCGCCATCGTTGCTGGGCAGGTCCTGGATCGCGCGCAGGCGCAGCTGCAGGTCGGGGTAGCGGTCGGCCTTGGCGCTCAGTCGCGCCAGGGCATGTGCGGTGGTTTCGCGGCGGCCTTCCTTGCGTGATTTCAGCTCGACGTTGAACTGTGCGCTGGAGCCCTGGCGACCGCTGCCCAGGCGCACACCCACGGTCTTCACCGCCGGGTCGGCCATCAGCATGTCGGTGATGCGGCGCTGGCGGGCGACCATGTCCTCGAAGGAGACGGTGGCGCTGGAGTTGGCGCGGCCCCAGATCAGGCCGGTGTCCTGCGGCGGGAACGCGCCCTTCTTCACCGCGCCGAACAGGAAGACGGTGGCACCGATCAGCAGCAGCGGCGTCAGCGACAGCAGCAGCGCATGGCGCAGCGAGAAATCCAGGAACACGGTGTAGATGCGCAGCATGCGCTCGTGGCCGGCATCCAGCCAGCGGCCGAAGCGCGACGGCGGCGCCGTGTGGTCGTGGGCGCTGAGGAAGCGGCTGCACAGTGCCGGGGTCAGGGTCAGCGAGACGATCATCGAGACCACGATGGCCGCCACCAGGGTGACGGTGAACTCGCGGAAGAACGCGCCCATCATGCCGCTGGCGAACAGCAGCGGGATGAACACCGCCACCAGCGAGGCGGTGATCGAGACGATGGTGAAGCCGATCTCGCGCGCGCCGGTCAGCGCTGCCTGCATCCGCGGCATGCCTTCGTCGAGGTGGCGCATGATGTTCTCGATCACCACGATCGCATCGTCGACCACGAAGCCGATCGCGATCACCAGCGCCAGCAGGCTCAGGTTGTTCAGGGTGAAACCCATCACGTACATCACCAGCGCGGCACCGGCCAGCGACAGCGGCACGGTCACTGCGGCGATCAGCGTGGGTGCCAGCCGGCGCAGGAACAGCGCCATGGTCAGCACCACCATCGCCAGGCTGATCAGCAGAGTGATCTGCACTTCATGTAGCGACGAGCGGATGGTCGGCGTACGGTCGAAGTACGGCGTCATCGTGGTGCCGGGCTGCAGGTAGTCGCGTAGCGAGGGGATCTGTGCCTTGACCCGGTCCACGGTCTCCACGATGTTGGCGCCGGCGCGGGTGAACACGTACATCACCACCGCCGGCTTGTGGTCGAACCACGCCGCCTGGTAGGCATCCTGCTGGCCGTCGTAGACGTTGGCGATGTCCTTCAGCCGGATCACCCGGCCGTCGCCCTGGGTCTTCACCACCAGGTCGGCGAAGTCGGCAGCGCGTGCGACCGAATCGTTGGCGATGATCGCGGTGGTCGTGTTGCCATCGCTGAGGAAGCCGGTGGGCGAGGTCACATTGGCCGCACGCACCGCGTTGCGCAGGTCATCGGCGGTCAGGCCGAGTGCGTTCATCAGGCGCAGGTTGACGTCCACACGCACCGCCGGCGTCGAGGCACCGGCGATGTCGACCGAAGCAACGCCGCTGATCTGGCGGATGCGCTGCGCCAGCAGCGAGTCGGCGACGTTGTACAGTTCGTCGGCCGACTGCGTCTGCGAGGTCAGCGCGATGGCGATCACCGGGTCGTCGTTCGGGTTCGCCTTCTGGTACATCGGCGAACCCATGCCCGAGGGCAGGTCGGCCTGCGCCGAGTTGATCGCGGTCTGTACGTCCAGCGCGGCCGAATCGATGTTGTGGCCGCTCTGGAAGATCATGAACACCAGCGAGCTGCCTTCCGAACTCGACGAGCGCATGCGGTCGATGCCGGGCAGCTGGCCGAGGTGGCGTTCCAGCGGTGCGGTGACCGTCGAGGCCATGGTCGCCGCGTCCGCGCCCGATTGGCTGGCGTGCACGAAGATCACCGGGATCTCGATGTTCGGCAGCGCCGATACGCCCAGCCGCAGGTAGCAGATCAGGCCGACCATGAACAGGCCGATGGCCAGCAACGCGGTGCCGATCGGGCGGCGGATGAAGGGACCGGACAGGTTCATCGTGCGGCCCCCCGCAGCAGCGGGGCGTGGATCATGCCTGCGGCTCCTGCAGCGAACCATCGCGCAGCGCGCGCTGTTCACGGCGGCGTGCCAGCCACTCGGAGAAGCGTTCCATGTACAGGTAGATCACCGGCGTGGTGTACAGGGTCACCAGCTGCGACAGTAGCAGGCCGCCGACGATGGCGATGCCCAGCGGGCGGCGCAGCTCCGAACCGATGCCGGTACCCAGCGCCAGCGGCAGCGCGCCGAGCATGGCCGCGGCGGTGGTCATCATGATCGGGCGGAAACGCAGCAGGCAGGCGCGGCGGATCGCTTCGTGCGCGTTGGCACCGGCGCGGCGTGCCTCGATCGCGAAGTCCACCATCATGATGCCGTTCTTCTTGACGATACCGATCAGCAGCACGATGCCAACGATGCCATCCACCGACAGGCTCAGCCCGCACAGCATCAGCGCCAGCAGCGCACCGACACCGGCCGGCGGCAGCGTGGAGATGATCGTGATCGGGTGGATGTAGCTCTCGTACAGCACGCCCAGCACGATGTAGATCACCACCAGCGAGGCCAGCAGCAGCCACACCACATCGGTCTGGCTGCCGGTGAATTCGGCGGCCTTGCCGATGAATTCGGCATGCAGGTGGGTGGGCATGTCCAGGCTGTCCTTGGTCTCCTGGATTGCACGCACGGCTTCGGACAGCGAATAGCCCGGCGCCACGTTGAACGAGACCGTCACTGCCGGCAGTTGCTGCTGATGGCTGACCACCAGCGGCGCACTGCTGACCTTGCCTTCGGCCAGTGCCGACAGCGGAATGATGCTGCCCGCGCCGACGGTGATGCCGGTGTTCTGCGCGCCGATGCCGGTAGCCGTCGATGAGTTCGACGAGGTGACCTGGCCGAAACTGGTGGCATTGGTGCCGGTCAGTGCACCGGCACCATTGGAGGCAACGGCCAGCTGTTCCATCAGCGCGGTGCTGGTGCGGAACTCCGGCGCCACTTCCAGCACAACCCGATACTGGTTGAGTTCGGTGAAGATGGTCGAGATCTGGCGCTGGCCGAACGCATCGTAGAGGGTGTCGTCGATGGTCTGCATCGGCACGCCCAGCACGCTGGCCTTGTCGCGGTCGATGTTCAGTTCAAGCGCGCGGCCCTGGTTGGACAGGTTGTTGTCGACGTCGGCCAGTTCCGGGCGCTTGCGCAGCGCTTCGGTCAGGCGTGTGGCCTGGGTGGCCACGGTCGCCGGATCGACGTCCGACAGCGAGTACTGGTACTCGGTGGCGGCCACGCGGGTATCCAGCGTCACGTCCTGGACCGGCTTCAGGTACAGGGCCACGCCCGGAATACCGGCGACGGCCTTCTGCAGGCGCGGCAGGATCTTGTCCAGGCCGTCGCGCTCGCCGCGTTCCTTCAGCACGATCGACAGCTGGCCCTGGTTGAGCGTGGGGTTCATGCTGCCCGCGCCGATGAAGGCTGACACGCCGGTCACGTCCGGGTCCTGGCGCAGCGCTTCGGCCACCTGCTTGGTGCGCTGCTCCATCTGCGGGAAGGCGATGTTCTGGTCAGCCTGGACCACGCCGGTGATCAGGCCGGTGTCCTGTTCGGGCAGCAGGCCCTTGGGAATCAGCACGTACAGCAGCACGGTCAGCACCAGTGCGCCGCCGGCCACGGCCAGGGTCAGGCGCTGGTGGTCCAGCACCCAGTCCAGACTGCGCTCGTACAGGCCGACGGTGCGCGTCCACAGGTTCTGCTTGCCGGCCGCCGCCGCACGCTCATGTGCGTCCTCGCCTTCGGGCAAGGCGTCGGGCTTGAGCAGGTAGGCGCACATCATCGGGGTCAGCGTCAGCGAGATCAGCATCGACAGCATGACGGCGATGCTCAGCACCCACGCGAACTCGTGGAACAGGCGGCCGGTGACGCCGGGCATCAGCAGCAGCGGCAGGAACACCGCCACCAGCGAAACGGTCAGCGACAGCACGGTGAAGCCGATCTGGCGCGCACCGATTTCGGCCGCTTCCTTGCCACTCTTGCCCTGCTCGATGTAACGCACGATGTTCTCGATCATCACGATCGCATCGTCGACCACGAAGCCGGTGGCCACCACCAGCGCCATCAGCGAGAGGTTGTCCAGCGACATGCCGGCAAAGGCCATCACCGCGAAGGTGCCGGCCAGCGACAACGGCACCGCCACCGAGGGAATGATCGTGGCCCACAGGCGGCGCAGGAACACGAAGATCACCGCCACCACCAGGCCGATGGTCAGGATCAGGGTGAACTGCACCTCATGCACCGAGGCGCGGATGGTCTCGGTACGGTCGTTGAAGATCTCCAGGTGCACGTCGGCTGGCAGCACGCCCTGCAGCTGCGGCAGGATCGCGCGGATGCGCTCGACGGTCTGCACGATGTTGGCGCCGGGCTGGCGGCGCACTTCCAGCAGCACCGCCGGCTTGCCATCGGCCCAGGCGGCCAGCTGGTCGTTCTCCACGCCATCAACCACTTCGGCCACGTCGGACAAACGCACGGGACGTCCGTTCTTGTAGCTGATGATGGTGTCGCGGTACTCGGCGGCACTGGTGAGCTGGTCGTTGGTACCAATGCTGTAGGACTGGGTCTTGCCGTTCAGCGAACCCTTCGGCGCGTTGACGTTGGCCTGGGTCAGCGCGCTGCGCAGCTGCTCCAGGGTCAGGCCCATGTTCGACAGCTGGGCCGGATTGACCTGGATGCGCACGGCCGGGCGCACGTTGCCGGCGATCGAGACCAGGCCCACGCCCTGCACCTGCGACAGGCGCTGGGCCAGGATCGAGTCGGCGTAGTTGTTGACGTCGCGCAGCGGGCGCGTGTCAGAGGTCAGTTTCAGGGTAACGATGGCCGCGTCGGCCGGATTCACCCGGTTGTAGACCGGCTGGTAGGGCAGCGACGAGGGCAGGGTGGCCTGGCGGATCGCCGCCTGCACGTCCTGCGCGGCAATGTCGATGTTCCGGTCCATCGAGAACTGCAGGATGATCGTGGACAACCCGGCCGACGAGTCGGAGGTCATCAGCTCCAGCCCGGAGATCTGCCCGAACTGGCGCTCCAGCGGCGTGGTGACCAGCGAGGCCATGGTGGTGGCGTTGGCGCCGGGGTACTGGGTGGTGACCACCAGGCTGGGCGCATCGATTTCCGGCAGCGCCGACACCGGCAGCTTGCGGTAACCGAGGATGCCCAGCAGCAACAGGCCCGCCATCAGCAGCGAGGTGGCGATGGGGCGGCGGATGAAGATCGTCGAAAAGCCCACGGACTGATCCTTGCTGGCACTTCAATGTCGGCGCCGGCAGGCTTGCCGGCGCGAGGGAGGTCGGTAGCCTGCGCTCAGCGCGGGCCGCCGCCACGACGGCCACCGCCGCCGTTCTTCTGCTCGGCGGCCTTCAGCTCGGCTTCGGTCGGCACCGCCGGGGTTTCGCCCGGCTTCAGCGCGGTGACCTTGCTGCCCGGCTTCAAGCGGAACTGGCCTTCACTGACCACCCGCTCGCCGCCCTTCAGGCCCTCGGCGATCTGCACCTGGCTGTCACCCACTTCCACGCCGCTGCGCACGGTCTGCATCTTCACCGTGTTGTCGCCCTGCACCACATAGACGTACTCGCCGTCCGGGCCACGCAGTACGGCCTGGGTCGGAATGACCACGCCACCGGCAATCGTGCGCAGCTGCATGCGCACGTTGACGAACTGGCCCGGCCACAGGCCGTTGTCGGTGTTGTCGAAGATCGCGCGCGCCTTGAACGTGCCGCTGTCGGCACTGATCAGGTTGTCGACCACGTCAAGCTTGCCGTCGCCGGACAGCACGTGCGAATCGGCGCGGTCCAGTGCCGCGACGGGTACCGCACCGGCGGCCTGCGCCTGGCGCACATCGCCGAGCTGGCGCTCGGGCAGGTTGAACAGCACGTGGATCGGATGGATCTGGGTCAGCGTGACCAGCGCGGTGCCGGCGTTGACCACGTTGCCGGCGTCGACCGCGCGGATGCCGGCGATGCCGGTGATCGGCGCGGTGACCTTGGTGTACTGCAGCTGCACCTGCGCCGAGCGCATGCTGGCCTCGTTCGCCGCGACTGCGCTTTCGTACTGTGCCACTTGGTTTCGCTGTGTATCCAGATCGGTCTTGGCGACGAACTGGCGATATTCCGGCGCGTTCGAGCGCTGGTAGTTGGAACGCGCGGTGGCCAGCAGCGCCTCGTTCTGGCGCTTGGATGCCACCGCCTGGTCGTAGCTGGCCTGGGCGGTGCGCGGGTCGATCACCGCCAGCACATCGCCCTTCTTTACTTCCTGGCCTTCGCGGAAATTCAGGCTCATCAGCTGGCCGCCGACCTGTGGGCTGACGGTGACGGTGTTCATCGCCGTCACCGTACCCAGCGCGCTGGCATAGACCGGCACGTCCTGGCGTGCCGCATCCACCACGGTCACCGGCACCGGGCCGGCATCCGGGTCTTCACCGCCCTGGCGCGCAGCTGCCGCCGGGCCACCGGCCTTGTCCTTGCCCCCGCCGAGTACGCGCAGGCCGACCACGGCCAGCACCAGTACCGCCACGACCAGCAGCACGATCTTCCAAACACGTGACATTCAAGGACTCCAAGAGGGCTGGACGGGGCACGGCCCCGGTTGGCAATGCGCAAAGCATACCTGCGCCACATCACGTTTCCTGCATGACGGATGGGACGGGCGCTAAGACCGGATCCGGCCGCGGAGGTTCCCGTAGCGGCGGTGTTGCCCTACATTCAGCTGGAACCCCCTGCCGTGGAGATCGTGATGCGCCGTTCGTTGCTGCTGTCCGCCCTGCTGCTGGCCTTGCCGGCCCTTGCCCATGCCCAGGACGGGCAGCGCCCGGAGGTGACCGCTGCCGCCCAGCGGCTGCAGGCCAAGGTGGTGGAATGGCGGCGCGACTTCCACCAGCACCCGGAACTGTCCAACCGTGAGGTGCGCACCTCGGCCGAGGTCGCCAAGCGCCTGCGTGCGATGGGCCTGAAGCCGAAGACCGGCATCGCCCACCACGGCGTGGTGGCGATCATCGAAGGCGGCAGGCCCGGGCCGAAGATCGCCCTGCGCGCGGACATGGACGCGCTGCCGGTGACCGAACAGACCGGCCTGCCGTTCGCCTCGAAAGCCACCGACCAGTACCGCGGGCAGACCGTGGGCGTGATGCATGCCTGCGGCCATGACGCGCACACCGCCACCCTGCTCGGCGTGGCCGAGGCACTGGTGTCGATGAAGAAGGATCTGCCGGGCCAGGTGATGCTGATCTTCCAGCCGGCCGAAGAGGGTGCACCGCCGCCGGAAGAGGGTGGTGCTGCCCTGATGCTGAAGGAAGGCCTGTTCGCCGACTTCAAGCCGGAAGCCGTGTTTGGCCTGCATGTGTTCTCCAGCGTGCAGGCTGGGCAGATCGCGGTGCGCGGTGGCCCGCTGATGGCCGCCTCGGATCGTTTCGGGATCAAGGTGATCGGTCGCCAGACGCATGGCTCGGCGCCGTGGAACGGTGTTGATCCGATCGTGGCCACCGCTGACCTGGTCGGCACCGCGCAGACCATCGTCAGCCGCCGCGCGAACCTGTCCAAGCAGCCGGCGGTGCTGACCTTCGGCGCGATCAACGGGGGCATCCGCTACAACATCATTCCGGATGAAGTGGAAATGGTCGGCACCATCCGTACCTTCGACGAAGGCATGCGGCAGCAGATCTTCGCCGACCTGCGCAACGTGGCCGAGCACACCGCCGCCGCGCACGGTGCCAAGGCGGTGACGGACATCTACGAGTCAGAGGGCAATCCGGCCACGGTGAACGACCCGGCGCTGACCGCGAAGATGCTGCCGAGCCTGCAGGCGGTGGTGGGCAAGGACAACGTGTACGAGCCACCGCTGCAGATGGGTGCGGAGGATTTCTCGCTGTACGCGAAGGAAGTGCCGGGGATGTTCTTCTTCGTCGGTTCGACCAGCGTGGGCATCGACCCGGCGACGGCACCGGCGAATCATTCGCCGAAGTTCCTGCTGGATGAGAAGGCGCTGGATGTGGGACTGCGCGCGCTGCTGCAGGTGAGCCTGGATTACTTGAACGGTGCCGGCACTCCTGCGGGGTGAGGGTTTCCAGCAGGGCTTGCAGCCCTGCACCCGCCGAAGCCAGAGCCACGTCAACGTCAAAAGCTGGTTTCCTGAGGGTTGGCGGGGTGGGTCCGGTGGCAGGGGACGCTGCAAGTACGTCCCTGTAAGCTCGGTCGCCGCATCCATGCGGCTCACGCCCCTGCCACCGGACCCACCCCGCCTTCGACAGTTTTCCGCGATCTGTCGGAACGGCGTTTTGCTCTGGTAGGTGTCGACCTTGGTCGACACGGGCAGACATCGGTACTGTCTGAACGATTGGATTTTGATTCTGATTTTGATTTTCTGATCTTTCCCGTGGTGGCTCGGTGGCAGAAATGTGTCCGGGGCCGGGCGGGTGGAGGTGGCGGGGTATCCGCGCCATGGATGGCGCGGCTAAGCCTCCAGGGAAGGATTCACGGCGTCCCCGCCAGCTCCACCCGCCCGGGCCACTTCAGGGAATCCCGGCTTTCGGCGCCCCCCACCACGGAGGGGCTCCGCCGTTGGCCGGCCCGGCCGAAGGCCCGCCCTCCGCGCGATACAATGACCCCCATGAACACCCCACAGGATTCCAGCCTCGGTCGCGAGGTCAGTTACCCGTCGCAGTACGATCCCGGCCTGCTGTTTCCCATCCCCCGCAGCGGTGCCCGCGCCGAGATCGGCCTCGATGACGCCGCGCTGCCGTTCGTTGGCCACGACCGCTGGCATGCCTTCGAGCTGAGCTGGCTCGACCCGCGTGGCAAGCCGCAGGTCGCCGTCGCCACCGTGCAGGTGCCGTGTACCTCGCCGCGGCTGATCGAATCGAAGTCGTTCAAGCTGTACCTCAACTCCCTCAACAGCACCCGCGTCGACAGCGCCGAGGCACTGCGCGAGCGCCTGGTAGCCGACCTGTCAGCCTGCGCCGGTGCGCCGGTCCAGGTCGAGTTCGGCCTGCCGGGCCTGCGCGAGACACCGCTCGGTGAATCCATCGACGGGCTGGACGTGGAGATCGACTGCTACGGTCCGCCGCAGGCGGACTTCCTCGCCGCTGATGCAGGCGAGGTGGTGGAGGAGACCCTGGTCTCGTCGCTGCTGAAGTCCAACTGCCCGGTCACCGGCCAGCCGGACTGGGCCACGGTCAGCCTGCGTTACCGTGGGCCGAAGATCGACCGCGCGGGCCTGCTGCGCTACCTGGTCAGCTACCGCGAGCACGCCGAGTTCCACGAGCAGTGCGTTGAGCGGATCTTCAGCGAAGTGTCCGCCCGCTGCCAGCCGCAGTGGCTGGAAGTGGAGGCCCGCTATACCCGCCGTGGTGGCCTGGATATCAATCCCTGGCGTGCCAGCCCCGGCATTGCCGCCCCGGCTGCGACCTACCGCGAGCTGCGGCAGTAACCGCCGCAGGCGGTTGCTCGTTGTGCCGGCCGCTGGCCGGCAATCGGCCAAGGCCGGATCCCCCTGGCACAGCCGGCCAGCGGCCGGCACTACCGGGCACCGTCTCTCCCGATTGTTCAGCCGCCCCCGGGGGCGGCTTCACATCTGCACCATCCCCATTTAACAACCGTCATGGCAACGTGCGAACCACGTAGTCATGCAGACGGGAGTTGTGGATGAGTACCGAGAAGAAAGCCGATTTCTCCGGCGTCAGTGGCAGCGTCGACAGTACCGCCGAGCAGGTGCCGAAGGCGGACTTCTCTGGCGTCAGCGCTTCGGTGGACAGCACCGCAGACGTCGTCAGCGGCGGCACCTACACCGTGCAGAAGGGTGACTCGTTGTCGAAGATCGCCAAGCAGCATCTGGGCGACGCCAATGCCTGGAAGAAGATCTTCGAAGCCAATCGCGATGTGCTTGACGACCCGGACAAGATCTTTCCGGGCCAGACCCTGAAACTGCCGCCGAAGTAAACGGCGATCGAACGCCGTCCGACAATCCCTGGGAGGAACCCCGAATGATCAAGACCACCCCGCTCCAGACCGCCCTCATCGCCGCCCTGCTGGGCAGCGTTGCCCTGGTCGGTTGCAAGAAGAAAGAAGAGTCGACCGACAGCAACGCCGCCCCGGCAGCGACCGCTCCGGCCGAACCGGCAGCACCGGCGCCGATGACCGGCGCACCGCCGCCGATGGCAGAAGCCGCTGCTGTCAGCGTCTCGGCCGTCACCGTCGGCAAGACCGCAGCCGCCGACAAGTCGGTTGCAACGACAGCATTGTTCGCACCGAAGGATGACGTCATCGTCTCGGTCAAGACCGACGGCGCCGCCAACAACGTCACCGTTGGCGCGAAGCTGACCTACCAGGACGGCCAGGTGGCTGGCGAACAGAACGCCACCCTGAACACCAGCGGTGCGGAAACCACCAACGTCACCTTCAAGAATGCAAAGGGCTGGCCGGCCGGCAAGTACCGCGCCGAAGTCACCGTCGATGGCAAGGCGGCCGGAACGCCGCAGGAGTTTGAGGTCAAGTAAGTCCTGCCGACTCTCTCCCGGCAGGGCTCACGATGGACGCAGCCGCGAGGCTGCGTCCTTTTTTGTTGGGCGACGGTTGGCGCTGTCCACGCATGGCGTGGATCTACTGACAACCGGGCCGTGCTTCATCCACACCGTGCGTGGATGGATCACAGCGTTGCCGGCACGCAGTACCGCCGCGTATGGCGCGGCTTTGCCCCGCGCGGCTGAAAACGCGACAATGCAGGGGTTTCCCCGCCGCGCGCCCACCCTGACGGCGGCGGGGGAAGTGACACGGTTGCACGTGGCCCGGCGCTGGCGCCGGCCTTCCCCTGAGCATTGCTACAGAGTCCAAGTCCCCCATGTCCAAGATCCTCTACACGCTGACCGACGAAGCACCGTTCCTGGCCACCCAGTCGCTGCTGCCGATCGTCGACGCCTATACCTCCACCGCAGGCATCGCGGTGGAAACCCGTGACATCTCGCTGTCCGGCCGCATCCTGTCGCTGTTCCCGGAACTGCTGAGCGACGCGCAGAAGGTCAGCGACGACCTGGCCGAGCTGGGCCAGCTGGCGACCACCCCGGACGCCAACATCATCAAGCTGCCGAACATCTCCGCTTCGGTGCCGCAGCTGAAGGCGGCCATCAAGGAACTGCAGGACCAGGGCTATCCGCTGCCGGATTACCCGGAAACCCCGGCTGGCGACCAGCAGCGCGACTACAAGGCGCGCTATGACAAGGTCAAGGGCAGCGCGGTGAACCCGGTGCTGCGCGAAGGCAACTCCGACCGCCGCGCACCGCTGTCGGTGAAGAACTATGCGCGCAAGCACCCGCACCGCATGGGCGCCTGGGCCTCGGATTCGAAGTCGCACGTCGCGCACATGGCTGCCGGTGATTTCTACGGCAGCGAAAAGTCGGCCACCCTGGCCAACGCCGGTTCGCTGAAGATCACCTTCCACGGCAAGGACGGCAGCACCGTCGTGCTGAAGGAAAAGACCGCGGTGAAGGCCGGCGAGATCGTCGACGCCGCCGTCATGAGCCGCAAGGCACTGGCCGCCTTCATCGGCGAGCAGATCGCCGATGCCAAGGCCCAGGGCGTGCTGTTCTCGCTGCACCTGAAGGCGACCATGATGAAGGTCTCCGACCCGATCATGTTCGGCGTGGCGGTCAACGAGTTCTACAAGGACGTGCTGGCCAAGCACGCCGACGTGCTCAAGCAGGCGGGTTTCGATGCCAACAACGGCATCGGTGACCTGGCCGCACGCCTGCCGTCGCTGCCGGAAGCCACCCGCGCTGCGATCGAAGCCGACCTCGCCGCCGAGTACGCACAGCGTCCGGGCGTGGCCATGGTCAACTCGGACAAGGGCATCACCAACCTGCACGTGCCGAGCGACGTGATCGTCGACGCCTCGATGCCGGCGATGATCCGCGACTCCGGCAAGATGTGGAACGCCGAAGGCAAGCTGCAGGACACCAAGGCGGTCATTCCGGATCGCTGCTACGCCGGTGTGTACCAGGCCGTCATCGACGACTGCAAGGCGCACGGCGCCTTCGACCCGGCCACCATGGGTTCGGTGCCGAACGTCGGCCTGATGGCGCAGAAGGCCGAAGAGTACGGCTCGCACGACAAGACCTTCCAGATCGCTGCCGATGGCGTGGTCAAGGTCACTGACGATGCCGGCACCGTGGTGTTCGAGCACGCCGTGGAAGCCGGTGACATCTGGCGCATGTGCCAGACCAAGGACGCGCCGATCCAGGACTGGGTCAAGCTGGCCGTCGAACGCGCCCGCCTGAGCAGCACCCCGGCCGTGTTCTGGCTCGATGCCGCCCGCGCCCACGACGCGCAGGTCATCGCCAAGGTCGAGCAGTACCTGAAGAACCACGACACCAGCGGCCTGGATATCCGCATCCTGCCGCCGGTGGAAGCCACCGCGTTCTCGCTGGACCGCATCCGCAAGGGCGAGGACACCATCTCGGTGACCGGCAACGTGCTGCGCGACTACCTGACCGACCTGTTCCCGATCATGGAGCTGGGCACCAGCGCCAAGATGCTGTCGATCGTGCCGCTGATGGCCGGTGGCGGCCTGTTCGAGACCGGCGCCGGTGGTTCGGCCCCGAAGCACGTGCAGCAGTTCGTTGAAGAGGACTACCTGCGCTGGGATTCGCTGGGCGAATTCCTGGCCTTGGCCGCGTCGCTGGAACACCTGGGCAACCGCTACGACAACGCCGCTGCCCGTGTGCTGGCCAAGGCGCTGGACGAAGCCAACGGCCAGTTCCTGGACAACGACAAGTCGCCGTCGCGCAAGCTGGGTGGCATCGACAACCGCGGCAGCCACTTCTACATCGCGCTGTACTGGGCGCAGGCGCTGGCCGCGCAGGACGAAGACGCCGCACTGAAGGCACGCTTCGCCCCGCTGGCCAAGGCGCTGACCGACAACGAGCAGAAGATCGTTGACGAGCTGATCGCGGTGCAGGGCAAGGCCGTGGACATCGGCGGCTACTACCGTCCGGATGTGGCCAAGGCCAGCAAGGCGATGCGCCCGAGCGCGACCTTCAACGCCGCGCTGGAGCAGCTGCGCGGCTGATCCATCGCCGCTCGGCCGTGACACCGGAACCCGCGCTTCGGCGCGGGTTTCTTTTTGGGCCGGGATTACTGCGGCCCTTCATCCACGCATGGCGTCGATCTACCGGGGACCAGAACCGTGACATCCATCGGCTGTCGGAATGCCGTCAAAGGGGCATGAAACTTGCCCGCGATGGCCGTCGCAGAACGGATAGGAGACAGCCTGCAACCGCCCTCGATCTGAGCAGTCGATCACGACGGCTGCCGCTGGCGATGCCCTAGCCTTGGCGACGCGAGGCCACCGGGGAGGTGGCCGCACGGGGAACACGGATGGCACGCGTGCTGGTAGTGGGAACCGACATCCAGGGCGAGCAGGCCCTGCTGCAGCGGCTGCGCGTGGCATCGGCCCTGCCGGACGGCCAGATCCGCCGCAGCCAGGACCTGGATGATTGCGATCTGCTGGTCATCCGCGATACGCCGGCGCTGCGCAACGCGGCCCAGCGCATGCGTCAGCAGCGTCCGCGACTGCAGTGCTGGATCGAAGACCTGGGCGGCCAGCTGCGTGACGGTGATGGGCACCAGGACGTGCTTGACGATGGTGCCATCGGCCGCGCGCTGCGCCGCATGCAGTTGGCACCGGAGCCCATGGCCATGCACGCACCCGCACCGATCCGTCTGGCCGATGGTGCACACGCCATCACCCGCCTGCTGCGCGAGCGACTGCCGCTGCGACAGGGGCAGGCACTGTTGAGTGACGCGGGCGAGCCTCTGCTGCTGATGGATCTGGAGCACGACCAGGCCGTGCTGCTGCAGGAACCGGCTGCGGCGCTGGTGGAGCGTCTGGCCGATGCCTTCGAACACCTGCAACTGGATGCGCTGACACCCGCACGCCTGCAGGCGCTGGCCGGTGAGCGGCCACGCCAGCCACTGCGACCGCTGCTGTGGCAGTGGGCACAGCGCAGCCGCCATTGGCAGGCATTGGACGAACGCCTGCGTGGCGCTTCAGTGAAGCTGCTGCGCTGGCCGGACTTCCGCGTACTGGGCCACGACCATGATGGCTTCCGCCTGTGTTCGCTGCTGCTCAAGCGCGCGTGCACGGTTGACGAGTGCGTGATGCTGCTTGATTTGCCGGCTGCGGCGGTGCGCGATTTCATCCATGCCGCCTACCTGTGCGGCTACGCGCAGCTGCAGACTGCACCGGCGACGCCGCTGATGGCGACAGGTGGCACCCGCACCGACAACGGCCTGCTTGCCCGCCTGTGGCGGCACCTGCGCGGGAGCGAACGCAATGCGTGAGCACAAGGTGGTGGTGCTGGGCGGCATGGGCAGCGGCAAGTCGACCCTCGTACGCAGCATCGCGGTTGGCGCGGTGGTCGACACGGATGTGGCCAACAGTGATCGCCTTGGCGCCGACAAGGCGTCCACCACCGTGGCGCTGGACTACGCAGACATCGACCTGCCCAATGGCGAACGCCTGCGGTTGTACGGAACACCCGGCCAGCAGCGTTTCGATTTCCTGTGGCCGATCCTGCTGCAGGGCGCGCGTGGCGCGGTGCTGCTGCTGGATGCGCGTCGTGCCGGGCTGGCCAGCGAGCTGGAGGACTACCTGCAGGTGCTGCAGCCGTTCGCATCATCCTTGGCACTGGTGGTGGCGGTCACCCACCTGGACCAGGCACCGCAGGCCGCACTGGATGACTGGGCCGCCCGTGCCAGCCTTGACGACCAACCACTGCCGCTGCTGGCGGTGGATGCCCGCGACCGCGAACAGGGACTGTTGCTGATGGATGTACTGATGAGCGAAATGGAAGCGCACGCACTGGTGGCGGCGCATGGCTGACGGGCAGATGGCGGTACTGCCCGATGCCGGTCAGCGTGAGCGCCTGCAGCCGCTGCTGCAGGACCTGCAGCAGCGCGTGGAAGGCGTGCGCACGGTGGTGCTGGCCAGTGTCGATGGCTTCGCCCTGGTCAGTGCCGGGGCCGAAGGGCGCGGTGAGCGGCTGGCGGCGATGACCAGCGCGATGCTGGCGCTGGCCGCGGCAGTTGGCCGCGAACTGCTGCTGGGCGATCTGCAGACGCTGATGCTGGAGGCCGCGGGCGGCAAGGTGCTGATGCTGGCGATCCAGGCCGAAGGGCGCGCACCGCTGCTGCTGATGGCGGCCTGCGACCAGCGCAGCGTGATCGGCCAGGTGCTGTGGCAGAGCAGGGAATGTGGCCAGGCGATCCTGGCCGAACTCGGCGGATCGTGAGCCCGGCCGCAGGGGAACGAGGGGCTCGAACCAACATCGACAAGGGGTGCGACGTGGCTGGATTGAATGAATCGTTGAACGCACTGATGGGCATCGACGGCGCGCAGGCAGTGGCGCTGGTCGACTACGAAAGCGGCATGCTGCTGGGCGAAGCCGGTGCCGGCATGGACATGGAAGTGGCCGCCGCCGGCAACACTGAAGTGATCCGCGCCAAGATGAAGACCGCCGCGTCGCTGAACCTCAACGACAGCATCGAGGACATCCTGATCTCGCTGGGCAAGGCGTACCACATCATGCGCCCGGTGGCGAAGAAGAAGGGCCTGTTCTTCTACATCGTGCTGGACCGGACCAAATCCAACCTGGCGCTGGCGCGGCGCAAGGTGCAGGACGTGGAGGCCGAACTGGCGATCTGAGCCGGTAGTGCCGGCCACTGGCCGGCATCTGCATGGATCCATCGGCGGTCCAGGGGCTGCCGGCCAGCGGCCGGCACTACCTCTGCGCTCGACGGCATCACACACGCCAGCGTATGGTGAAGCCGGTCCTCCCGGATGAGCCCTGCATGTCCACGCCTGACATCGTTGCCGAGCTGGCGCCGCGTATCGCCGGTGCCATCCGCGATGGTTTCGAGCAGTACCATGCCCGCTTCGCGGCGATCACCGCGCGGGCGCGGCAGCGCTTCGAGCAGCGCGATTGGGCTGGTGCGCGACAGGATGCGGTCGAGCGCATCGCCCTGTACGACCTGTGCATCGCCGAGCAGATGGATGCGTTGCGCCGCCTCGCCGGTGACGCGATCGGCGAGCGTGCGCTGTGGCTGCAGGTGCACGCGCAGTACAGCGGGCTGCTGCAGGGCCTGATCGACGCCGAGCTGTACAAGACCTTCTACAACACGCTGTCGCGGCGCCTGTTCGCTACCCGCGGCGTGGACCCGGCGCTGGAATTCATTGCTTTCGACGTCGAGCCCTCCGATGCAATCACCCATCCTGTCGCGCGGCATACCTACGCGGTCTCGCCGACGCGGCCGGTGGAGGCCCTGCAACGCGTGCTGGCCGACTACCGCTTCGACATCCCCTATGCGCACCAGCTGCGCTGTGCGGCGGCCATCGCCGTGCGCCTGCAGGACGACCTCGCCCATTGGGGGGACACGCCGGTACGCAGCATCGAACTGCTCGACACGGTGTTCTACCGCGAGCGCCGCGCTTACCTGGTTGGCCGCGTGTTCGGCGAGCATCGCTTTTCGCCATGCGTGATTGCCCTTGTCAACGATGCGCGCGGCCTGCGTGCCGATGCGGTACTGACCCGGCGCCGCGATGTCGCCCATCTGTTTGGCGTGTCGCGCAGCTACTTCCAGGCTGACTTGGGCACCGTGGGCGACGCGGTGGTGTTCCTGCGCAGCCTGCTGCCGGGCAAGCCGATCGACGAGATCTACACGGTGCTGGGACGTGCCAAGCAGGGCAAGACCGAGCGCTACCGAACCTTCTTCCGCCACTTCAACGAGCATCCGCAGGAACGGCTGGTGCATGCCGAAGGCACGCCGGGCATGGTCATGGCGGTGTTCACCCTGCCCAGTTATCCATTGGTGTTCAAGCTGATCCGCGACCGTTTCGCCTGGCCCAAGGCAATGTCGCGGCAGCAGGTGGAAGAGAAGTACGCGCTGGTGTTCAATCTCGATCGTGTCGGCCGCCTGCTTGATGCGCAGCCTTATCGCCACCTGCGTTTCCCGCGCGAGCGCTTCGCGCCGGCCCTGCTGGAAGAGCTGCTGCAGCAGTGCGCGCAGAGCGTACGTGTCGATGGCGACGAGGTCGAAGTCGCACTGTGCTATGTGCAACGTCGTTTCCGTCCTTTGAACCTGTACCTGCGCGAGCAGTCCGGCGAGGCGGTGCGCGCGGCGGTGCTCGACTACGCGCAGGCGATCACCGACATGGCGCGCAACAACATCTTCCCCGGCGACATGCTGCCGAAGAACTTCGGTGTGTCACGGCACGGCCGGGCCGTGTTCTATGACTATGACGAGCTGTGCCTGGTCAGCGACTGCGTGTTCCGCGCCTGGCCGCAGCCACGCACGCCAGAGGAAGCGATGGCCGACGAGCCGTGGTTCCATGTCGGCCCGCGCGACGTGTTTCCCGAGCGCTTCGGTCCGTTCATGGGCCTGCCTGCTGCGGAGCTGGCAGCCGTGCGCGAGCACTACCGGCACCTGTTCGACCCGGGCTGGTGGCAGGGCCTGCAGGAACGCTTCGCCCGGGGTGATTATCCGGACACGCCGCCCTACGCGGGCGCACACCGGCTGGCGTGAACCGGCTGTCATCGCGGCTGGGACTGGGATAGGCTCGCCGTTCATCACCAAGGATTCGGCAATGATGCGTTCCCCACTGTTTCTCGCCCTCGCGCTGGCCGTAGGTGCCGGCGCCCCCCTGCTTGCAGGCGATGCCACTGCGCAGACCGCACGTGCTGTACGTGCGACTGCGGAAATGAGCATGGTGCTGTCCGGTCATATCGAGGTCACGCCGGAGGGCGCGGTCCGTTCGCTGGTGCTGGACCAGAAAGCCATGGTGGCCCCGAGCATCGCCTCCTTCGTGGAAGGCACCATCGGTGGCTGGCGCTTCGAGCCCACGCTGCGCGATGGCCAGGCGGTGGCCACGCGGGCCCCTTTGCGCGTTCGCCTGCGCGGCAAGGCTGCGGCCGATGGCGGTTATGAAATCAGCATGACCAGTGTCGACTTCAGCGAGTACGATCCGAAGGCCACCGATTCGGTGACCCAGCTGCACATGACGCCGCCGCGCTACCCGGAAGCGGCCTACCGTAACGGTGGCCAGGGTGAGGTGCTGCTGTTGGTCAAGGTGGCCCGTGACGGAACAGTGGCCGATGTGGCCGCCGAGCAGGTGAACATGGCCGTGGTCGCACCTGAGCGGACCCTGGCCAAGATGCGTGACATCCTGGCCAGAGCCAGTGTCAGCACCGCCCGCACGTGGACCTTCAAGCCGCCGACCACCGGCGAGGACAGCACCCGGGACAGCTGGACGGTTCGCATCCCGGTGAACTTCGCCCTGAACAACGATCCCAATGCAGTGGCGGAACGCTATGGCCGCTGGCGCGCCTTCATTCCGGGGCCGCGGCAGACCGTCCCGTGGCGCGAGGCGGACCCGGTCGAGCAGGTCGGCAGCGATCTGCTGCCGGAAGGCGGCGTCTACATGGTGGACGGCGCCAAGCGCGGCCTGCGGCTGCTGACCCCGCTGGCGCAGGGCTGAGACCCGCTGCGGAGCCGGGCAGCCCGGCTCCGCGTCAGTCGGCGTACGGGTAGACCACCACCCGGTTGCGGCCCTGTTCCTTGGCCATGTACAGCGCCTTGTCGGCCAGCCGCAGCGCCTGTTCTGCGTCGACATGGAAGCTGGGGAAGTGGGCCACGCCCAGCGATACGGTGATGGTGCCGACCGGTTCGAACGGATGGTCGGCGATGTGCTGGCGCAGGCGTTCACCGGCCTGGCGGGCCGATTCAGTACTGATGCCCGGCAGCAGCAGCAGGAACTCCTCGCCGCCGGCGCGGCAGAGGATGTCGCTGTCGCGCGAGTAGCGGCGCATCTGGTCGGCGATGTGGACGATGGCGTTGTCGCCGACGTCATGCCCGTAACTGTCGTTGATCGACTTGAAGCGATCGATGTCCAGCGCCAGGATCGCGAACGGAATGCCCTGCACCTGCAGCGCATCCAGCGCCTGCTGCAGCCCGCGGCGGTTGAGCAGGCCGGTCAGCGGGTCGGTGCGGCTGGCACGGTTGAGCGTGCCGATACGATCCTGCAGCGCATTGAAGCTGTGCAGCACCGCCTGTTTGAGCTGGGCGACCTCGAAGTACCAGGCGCGGATGCCGCTGACGTGGTTGATCGCGTTGCCGGTGTCCTCGCCGCCCTGCACGTTGCGCGCCAGTTGCCACAGCGGCATCGAAATGCGGCGCGCGAACCACCAGGTGACCAGCAGCGACAGCAGGCCGAGTGGAATCGCATTCCAGATCACTGCGGTCATCAACCGCGACAGCGGCTGCAGGGTGGCCTCGGTCGGGCGCTGCGCGATGATGCCCCAGCCGGTGGCCGCCACCGGTGCATAGCCGGCCAGCATCGACACGCCGCGGTTGTTGCGTACCTGCTGTGCGCCCCGTTCTCCGCGCACCACGGCCTTCACCGCCGGGTTGCCGACCACGTAGTCACCCACCCGCTTGCCATCGGCGTGGTACAGCAGGCGGCCATTGCGGTCCACCACGTACAGGTAGGAACCGTCGCGGTAGTAGTGCTTGCCCAGCAGCGTGTGCAGTGCACTGCGCTGGCGCAGGTACAGGGTGCCGCTGACATAGCCGCGATAGCGGCCCTGGCGGTCGAAGATCGGGTGCGACAGCGACACCAGCAGCTTGCCGGTGGCCGATTGGTAGGGATCGCTGATCATCGGCTGGCGCGCCGCCAGTGCCGCGTTGTTGCCGACACTGTGCAGCACCTCACCCTGCAGCTGCAGGGTCTGCGGCGAGGTGGCGATCACCAGGCCGTCGGCATCCACCACCAGCGAGGAGTTGAAGCTGCTGGACTGCAGCTGCAGGCGGCTGGCTTCATCCTGGGCCTGCTTCGGATCAAGGTCGTCCTCGCCCAGGCGGGTCGCGGCATAGGCCAGCTGCTGCTGCGCGGCCAGCAGGAAGTTCTGGGTGGTCTCGGCCAGCTTGGTGGCGTAGACGCGGTTGGCTTCCAGGGTATTGCCGACCAGCTGGTCGCGCTGCACCCGGTAGCTGGCCAGCAGGGTGTTGGCCAGCGCGATGATGGCGCTGAGCAGGGCCAGGGCGAGGATCAGCTTGCCCAGGTTGAGGCGGGGAGACAGCGTTCGCATGCGTCGACGGATCCGGCAGGAGGCTGGACCCGACCGGTTCTCCGGAAGGGGCGACAGCGGGAATCGGTGGCAGGGCCCACGGGGGCCGGGCAGGGTATCGCGCGGATTATCGCCAAAAGCGGGCGCCAGCGAAGTGAAGTGCGTCGCCCTGCAGGCAAAAAAAAACCTGCCGCAGCGAGCGGCAGGTTTCTTCTGATGCAGCGCCAGGGATCAGCGCTTCATCGAACCGAAGAACTCGTCGTTGGACTTGGTGTTCTTCATCTTGTCCAGCAGGAACTCCATCGCGGCCATTTCATCCATCGGATGCAGCAGCTTGCGCAGGATCCAGATCTTCTGCAGCAGCTCCGGTTCGATCAGCAGGTCTTCGCGGCGGGTGCCGGAACGGTTGATGTCGATGGCCGGGAACACGCGCTTCTCAGCGATACGGCGGCTCAGGTGCACTTCGCTGTTGCCGGTGCCCTTGAACTCTTCGTAGATCACCTCGTCCATCTTCGAGCCGGTGTCGACCAGCGCAGTGGCGATGATGGTCAGGCTGCCGCCTTCTTCCACGTTGCGCGCGGCACCGAAGAAGCGCTTCGGGCGGTGCAGGGCGTTGGCGTCCACACCACCGGTCAGCACCTTGCCCGAGCTCGGCACCACGTTGTTGTAGGCGCGGGCCAGGCGGGTGATCGAGTCGAGCAGGATGACCACGTCCTTCTTGTGCTCGACCAGGCGCTTGGCGCGCTCGATGACCATTTCGGCCACCTGCACGTGGCGCGCGGCCGGCTCGTCGAAGGTCGAGCTGATGACCTCGCCGCGCACGGTGCGCTGCATTTCGGTCACTTCTTCCGGGCGCTCGTCGATCAGCAGCACGATCAGGTGCACGTCCGGATGGTTGGTGGTGATGGCGGTGGCGACCTGCTGCATCATCATGGTCTTGCCGGCCTTCGGCTGCGACACGATGAGCGAGCGCTGGCCCTTGCCCTGCGGGGCCATCAGGTCGAGGATGCGGCCGGTGATGTCTTCCGACGAACCGTTGCCGCGCTCCAGGGTGAAGCGGCGGCGCGGGAACAGTGCGGTCAGGTTCTCGAACAGCACCTTGTTCTTCGATGCTTCGATCGGCTCGCCGTTGATGGTGTCGACGATGTTCAGCGCGAAGTAGCGCTCGCCGTCCTTCGGGAAGCGGATGCGGCCGGAGATGTGGTCGCCGGTGCGCAGGTTGAAGCGGCGGATCTGGCTGGGCGAGATGTAGGTGTCGTCCGGGCCGGCCAGGTAGCTGGCTTCGGCCGCGCGCAGGAAGCCGAAGCCGTCCGGCAGGATTTCCAGCACGCCATCGGCGGCAACGCCGTCACCGTGGCGGGTCAGCACCTTCAGCAGGGCGAAGATCACGTCCTGCTTGCGGGCACGGGCCACACCTTCGGAGATCTGCAGCTGCTCGGCGATTTCCAGCAGCTTCTGTGCCGGCATGCGCTTGAGGTCGCTCAGCGAGTAGACCGGGAAGCCCTCGGGTACGTTGGCGTGCGGGCGCGGCACGAACGGCTGCTGCTCGCCGCCGTCGTTGGGCAGGCCATCGTCGCGGAAGCGGTTGTTGCGGTCACGGTCGCGGCGGTTGCGGAAGCGGTCACGGCGGTTGCCCTGACCTTGCCCCTGGCCCTGCTGGCCGTTCTGGTTGTACGGGTTCTGGCCCTGGTTCTGGCCGCCCCCCTGGTGGTTCTGCTGGCGCGGCTGGCCGGATTCGCGACCCTCACCGCCTTCGCCACCGCCACTGCTGGCGGGGGCCTCGGCGGCGGGCGCGCTCGGTGCAGGGGCAGCAGCCGGTGCCTCGGGCGCGGCGGCCAGCGGCAGGGTCGGCTGCGCCGGCGCGGCGCTGGTTTCGGCGGCTGCCGGAGCGGCGGCCTTGCTCACGCGGGGCTTGCGCACGCGCTTTTCGGCGGGCGCATCGGCGCTGCCGGTTTCGGAAGTGTTATCGGACAAGAGCGTTATTCCTCGCTTGAAGGTGCGAGCGCCCGGCTGGGGCGGCGAACGTTGGGAATGGGTCTGGAAGAAACTGCGTCCAGAGGGTGCGGCACGCGAACGCGGCCGGATATGCCGACACTATCATCGGCCTGCGGCGCCACGCAAGGGTCGCCGGGAACAGCATTCATCATGGGCGCGGGGCGCCCGCCGGCAGCCGCGGTCGGCGGCTGCCGGAGAACAGCAGGATCAGGCCAGGGCCTTGTCCAGCAGGCCGGCCAGCTGGGCCTTGCCCACCGCACCGATCTGCTCGCCGACCTTCTCGCCGTCCTTGAACACGACCAGGTACGGAATCGAACGCACGTGGTACTTGGCGGCCAGCGCACGGTTGTGGTCGACGTTGACCTTGGCGATCTTGGCGCGGCCCTGGTAGGCATCTGCCAGTTCGTCCAGCGCCGGGGCGATCATCTTGCACGGGCCACACCACTCGGCCCAGAAATCGACCAGCACCGGTTCCTTGGAATTCAGCACTGCGCTATCAAAGTCGGCGTCGCCGACATGTACAACCTTGTCGCTCATCTTGGTTTCTCGTCTTGGATTGCACCCGGCCATGCCGGAGGTGGGTGAACTGGGCCATGCCCGGTGGCGCGACCCTCGTCGTTGCCTCGCGGCGCACTGCCGCGGTGCGTTCGGCGGGATGCCTGGACGCTCACGGCCGGCAGTGTACCCCTATCGCAGGGCGGGGACAGGCGCCGGCTGGAACCCAGCGTATCGTGATCGCTTCGATGCCTGGTATGTGTCGGATTTCACTGTCTTCCTGTACATGGGGCTGGCAGCGGGCGACACCAGCGGCCCTGGCAGGGCCGTTCAAGTCCGGTGTGGCTGGGTGAAGGGTGCCGTCTCTTGACTTTATGAGACAGCTCATTCCGGTTTGCCGGCCCGAGTGCGTTAAACTGGGGCATTGTGCGGCGCGCGGACCGGGTGGTCCCAGCCTGCCAACCCGCCGCAGGGGCCGCAGTTTGCGACGGTGCCCCTAGACGATGAAGTGCCAGCCGCCCCACGGGCCGGCGGCCATACCAAGACGGACTCATGAGCGACAAACCGCTGACCGATTTGACCTTCTCCTCCTTCGAGCTGCATCCGGCCCTGCAGGCCGGCCTTGAAGGAGCCGGATTCACCCGCTGCACCCCGATCCAGGCGCTGACCCTGCCGGTCGCGCTGCCCGGTGGTGATGTTGCCGGCCAGGCCCAGACCGGCACCGGCAAGACCCTGGCCTTCCTGGTCGCAGTCGTGAACCGCCTGCTGACGCGTCCGGCCCTGGCCGACCGCAAGCCGGAGGATCCGCGCGCGCTGATCCTCGCCCCGACCCGTGAACTGGCCATCCAGATCCACAAGGATGCAGTGAAGTTCGGTTCCGATCTGGGCCTGCGTTTCGCCCTGGTCTACGGCGGCGTGGATTACGACAAGCAGCGCGAACTGCTGCAGCAGGGCGTGGACGTGATCATCGCCACCCCGGGCCGCCTGATCGACTACGTGAAGCAGCACAAGGTGGTCTCGCTGCACGCCTGCGAGATCTGCGTGCTGGACGAAGCCGACCGCATGTTCGACCTGGGCTTCATCAAGGACATCCGCTTCCTGCTGCGCCGCATGCCCGAGCGCACTACCCGCCAGACCCTGCTGTTCAGTGCCACCCTCAGCCACCGCGTGCTGGAGCTGGCCTACGAGCACATGAACGAACCGCAGAAGCTGGTGGTTGAAGCCGAGACCATCACCGCTGCGCGCGTGCGCCAGCGCATCTACTTCCCGGCCGACGACGAGAAGATCCCGCTGCTGCTGGGCCTGCTGTCGCGCAGTGAAGGCGCGCGCACCATGGTCTTCGTCAACACCAAGGTGTTCGTCGAACGCGTCGCCCGTTCGCTGGAAAAGGCCGGCTACCGCGTCGGCGTGCTGTCCGGCGACGTGCCGCAGAAGAAGCGTGAGAGCCTGCTCAACCGCTTCCAGAAGGGCCAGCTGGAAATCCTGGTGGCCACCGACGTGGCCGCGCGCGGCCTGCATATCGATGGCATCAAGTACGTCTACAACTACGACCTGCCGTTCGACGCCGAAGACTACGTGCACCGCATCGGCCGTACCGCGCGCCTGGGCGAAGAGGGTGATGCGATCAGCTTCGCCTGCGAACGCTATGCGATGGGCCTGCCGGACATCGAGGCCTACATCGAGCAGAAGATTCCGTCCGAGCCGGTCACCAAGGAACTGCTGACCCCGCTGCCGCGCCCGGAACGCCCGGCCCCGGCTGCAGGCGAGGAAGGCGAGGACAACGAAAGCGTCGGCCAGATCTTCCGCGAAGCGCGCGAAGCCCGCGCTGCCGAGGAAGAGCGCCGTGGCGGCGGCCGTAGTGGCGGCCGTTCCGGCAGTGGTGGTGGCCGCGGTGGCCGCGACGGTGAGCGCAGCGGCGAGCGCCGTTCGCGTGGCCCGCGCAAGCCGCGCGTGGAAGGCGAGCAGGGCGCTGCCGCCCCGGCCGCCGGTGCCGAAGGCGCTGCCGCGCAGGCCCCGCGTCCGCCGCGCCCGCCGCGTGCTGAAGGCGCACCGGAAGGTGCGGTGGACGGTGAGCACAAGCCGCGCAAGCGCCGTCGTCGTCGCCACGGCCGTCCGGTCGAAGGTGCCGAGGGTGTGCAGAACGCCGCCGGCAATGGCGCCAGCCCGGTCACCCCGGTGCAGGTGGTGGCCAAGCCGGTGCGCACGGCTGCTGATACCGGCGATTCGTTCCTGACCCGCATCGGCCGCAAGATCCGCCGGATGCTGTCGGGCAACTGATCCGTACTGCCGATCAGCGGGTAGCACCCGACCGTTGGTCGGGTGGCTTCAAGGGTATGCCGACCAACGGTCGGCACCCACCCTGGCCGGCAACCCACACCGCTGCCGGCCAGCGGCCGGCACGACCGATCGTATGACCGTCTCCACGACGTCGCGCCGCTCCTGCATAATCGGGGCATGAGTGTCCTGCGCTTCGACAATGTCAGCAAACAGTACGCCGGTGGCCACGAGGCGCTGACCGATGTCAGCTTCGAGGTCGCGCCGGGCGAGATGCTGTTCGTCACCGGCCATTCCGGTGCGGGCAAGAGCACCCTGCTCAAGTTGATCCACCTGGACGAGCGGCCCAGCCGCGGCGCGGTGGTGTTCGACGAGCGCAACCTGCTGAAGGTGCGCGGTGGCGACGTGCCCCGCCATCGACGCGCGGTCGGCGCGGTCTACCAGGACCACCGCCTGCTGATGGACCGCTCTATTGCCGAGAACGTGGCGCTGCCGCTGATCCTGCGCGGCACCCGCCGTAGCGACATCAACAAGCGTGTGCGCTCGGTGCTGGAGCGGATGGGCCTGGGCCATCGCGAGAAGGCGCTGCCCTCGCAGCTGTCGGCCGGTGAGCAGCAGCGCGTCGGCATCGCCCGCGCCATTGTCGGTGAGCCCAAGCTGCTGGTGGCCGATGAGCCGACCGGCAACCTCGACCCGACCCTGGCGGCGGAGATCATGGCCCTGTTCGCCGAACTGCCCGCGCGCGGCACCAGCGTGCTGGTGGTCAGTCACGACCTGCCGCTGTTGCGCCGCATGCGCAAGCGCGTGCTGATCCTTGACCACGGCCGGCTGGTGGATGACATCTCGCCGCAGGACCTGGCAGAGTAATCGATGGCGAAGAACGAAAACAGCGAAGCCGCCGCCCCGTCGCGTGTGGGCGTCTGGTTCCAGCACCACGTGCACAGCGTGGTGTTCAGCCTCGGCCGCGCCTGCCGCAAGCCGTGGGCGACCCTGCTGACGGTGATGGTCATGGCGCTGGCGCTGGCCCTGCCGCTGGGCCTGTCGATCGCGCTGGACAACCTCAAGCAGTTCGCCGGCAGCGTGCAGCAGTCGCGCGACATCAACGTGTTCCTGAAGGGCAACGTCGATGGTCCCGGCGCGCTGCGCCTGGCCGGCCAGCTGCGCGATCGCGATGACGTGGCCGAAGTGAACGTGCGCACGCCGGAGCAGGGCCTGCAGGAACTGCGCGATGCCGGCCTCGGCGAGGCGATCGATGCACTCAACGACAACCCGCTGCCCTCGCTGCTGGTGATCACCCCGGGCCAGGGCAAGGACGACGCACGCCTGGCGCGCGCGCTGGAAAGCCTGCCCGAGGCCGACCTGGTGCAGCACGATGCGCTGTGGCGGCAGCGCCTGGATGCCTGGCTGGCGTTCGGTGCGCGGCTGGTGCAGGTGCTGTCGGTGCTGCTCGGCGTGGGCGCCGCGCTGGTGGTCGGCAACACCGTGCGCCTGGACATCCAGGCCCGCCGCGAAGAGATCGGCGTGCTGCAGCTGCTCGGCGCCAGTGATGGCTTCATCCGCCGCCCGTTCCTGTACCTGGGCGCGTGGTATGGCCTGGGTGCCGGCGCGGTGGCGCTGGCCCTGATTGCTGCGGCCGGCGCCGCCTTGCGCGTGCCGCTGGCCGAACTCTCGCGCAGCTACGGCAGCCCGTTCGTGCTGCACGGCCTGGACCTGCTGCATGGCAGCCTGGTCCTGCTCGGCACACTGCTGCTGGGCTGGCTGGGCGCGTGGCTGGTGACCGGCCATTTCCTTCGCCAGACCCGCCCGACCGACACCTGAGACCGGCATGCAACCGCAAGCGCTGAAGCACCTTGAAGGGCCCGCGACGCGGGTGATGGTGGTCGATGGGTCAAAGCTGGTCCGCAAACTGATCGCCGACGTCCTGCAGCGCGACCTGCCGGGCGTGGAAGTGATCGGCTGCGACAGCATCGAGGATGCGCAGCTGGCGCTGGCGCAGGGCCCGGTGGATCTGGTGACCACCTCGCTGACCCTGCGTGATGGCGACGGCCTGGCACTGGCGCGGATGGTCCGCGAAGCCGCAGGCCAGGCCTATGTGCCGGTGATCGTGGTCTCCGGCGATGCCCAGCAGCATCTGGAGCAGCGCCGCTTCACCGAGTACGTCACCGACTATTTCGACAAGGCGCTGGGCCACGAGGCACTGGCGACCTTCATCCGCGGCTACGTGCAGCCGCAGACCATTCCCGGCGCCACCATCCTCTACATCGAGGACAGCCGCGTGGTCGCCGAGGCCACCAAGCGCATGCTGGAACGCCAGCAGTTGAACGTGCTGCACGTGGTCAGCGCCGAAGAAGCGTTCACCCTGCTCACTGCCGAGTCGCTGGGCCGCAGTCGCCACCGCATCGACCTGGTGCTGACCGACGTCACCCTGAAGGGCGAACTGAGCGGTCGCGACGTGGTGCAGCGCGTGCGCGTGGACTTCGGCTACGGCAAGCGTCGCCTGCCGGTGCTGGTGATGACCGGCGATGGCAACCCGCACAACCAGACCGGACTGCTGCAGTCCGGTGCCAACGACCTGGTGCTCAAGCCGATCGAAGAGCGCCTGCTGGTCACCAAGGTGCTGTTCCAGCTGCGCCTGGCCCGGTTGAACGATGGACCCCTGATTCGATGAAGTGGCGTGATGATTGATGAAGTAGCTGGCACCCCGACGATCCAGCTCGAGCCGAGCTGGAAGCAGCATGTCGGCGATTACCTGATGCAGCCGCAGATGCGCGAGCTGTCCAGCTTCCTGCGCCAGCGCAAGGCCAGCGGTGCGGCGGTGTTCCCGCCCGGCCCGCAGATCTTCGCTGCGTTCGATGCCACGCCGTTCGAGCAGGTGAAGGTGGTGATCCTCGGCCAGGACCCGTACCACGGCCGCGGTCAGGCGCATGGGCTGAGCTTCTCGGTGGCGCCCGGAGTGCCGGTGCCGCCGTCGCTGCTGAACATCTACAAGGAGATCGAGAGCGATCTCGGTATCCCGCGTCCGGACCATGGCTGCCTGATCCCGTGGGCGCAGCGCGGTGTGCTGCTGCTCAATGCCGTGCTGACGGTGGAAGAGGGCCAGGCCGGTGCCCATCAGGGGCGTGGCTGGGAAGGTTTCACCGACCACGTTGTGGATGTGCTCAACCGCGAACGCGACGGCCTGGTGTTCATGCTCTGGGGCGCGTACGCGCAGAAGAAGGGCAAGGTCATCGACACCCGCCGCCACCGTGTGCTGAAGTCGCCGCACCCGTCGCCGCTGTCGGCCCACCGCGGCTTCCTGGGCTGCCAGCATTTCTCGATGGCCAACGAGTACCTGCAGCGTCGTGGGCAGGCCCCGATCGACTGGTCGCTGCCGCCGCGTTCGGCGCTCTGAGCGGGCCGGGCAGTAGCCCGGCGCCGCCAGCGATGGATCAATGGCCCGCTGCTGGCGCGATATCCGCGCGCCGATAGTAGGCACGCGCGCCTTCGGCAATCACGCTGAGGGCTTGGACCGTGCCGTCGCCACCACGGTGGAACAGCAGCTCCGCACCTACGCTGCCGGCGAGGAAGCGAACAGGGGTCAGTGCCTGGAGCATGACGGCCTTGCCCCGTCCTGGAAGGCGCAGTTCCAGTCCCGCTTGGCCTGCCTGTACGTCCAACGTCGTGGCTTCGAACCAGTCAGCGAGACCGCCGCGGACGTCCATCGGCAGCGCGCCATCGAGTACGAAGTGGCCGCTGAAACCTGGGTAGCTGTCGCGCAGAAGCGCCGGGTCAAGCGTGCGGATGACTGGTTTGGCATTGTGGCCGAGTGCGTCGGAAAGGGCATTGCGGATTTCGCCGCGCAGTGCGGGGCCGTTGTCGCCATTGGTCAGGATGACGAATCCATCGCCGCTCTCCGGGTAGCCTTCGATGCCGGCGTGATAGCTGTCATTGCTGCCATTGTGGAAGAAGCGGCGACTGGCGCCGGTGCCGGCCAGCTCCGGTCCCAGGCCACGACCCGCCGGCGCCACTTCGCTGACCATCTGCAGGGCCAATGACTGCGGCAGCCATCCATCCTTGGTGCGGATGCTGCGCAGCAGGGCCGCGACGAACAGGCCCATGTCGTTGGCGCTGGTCCACAGCCCGGACGCCGCCTGTTCTGGAAAGCTCTGCCAGCCGCGTGGCAGGGCCTCCGGCAGGCCCTTGTTGTCGTGCGCATGGGCAACGTTGACGTAGCCGGCAGGCAAGGGATTCTGGTACGTGCTGCGGGACATGCCCAGTGGCGCGAACACCTCGCGACGTGCGACGTCGGCGAATGCTCTGCCGGTCAGGTCTTCGATCGCCAGCTGCACCACCGTGTAGCCGCCACCGGAATAGTCGACCTGCTGGCCGGGCACGTGGATCAGGCGTATCGGTTCATTCTTTGCAGGCGCCAGTCCATCCAGTGTCTGCAGCAGGGTCGGCAAGCTTTCGGCCGGCTGGTAGTCCTGGAAGCCATGCACATTGAAGCCGGCGGTGTGCGAGAGCAGCATGCGCAGGTTGATCGGCGGGTGCAGTCCCTGCGCATCGGCAGGCACATGCCAGCGGCGCAGGCGGGGATCGATGTTCTCCTCCAGCGAGACCTTGCCGGCAGCAACCAGCTTCAGGGTGGTCGCCGCAGCGCCCATCTTGCTGACCGAGCCCACCGAGAACACGGTATCGGCATCCACCGCGTCGCGCGTGCCCACCTCGCGCAGGCCGTATCCGGCGGCGTACACCACCTTGCCATCGCGGATCACCGCAACGGCGGCACCCGGCACCTTGTAATGGGCAAGGCGTTCCTCGATCGACCACTGCGGCAGCGCCGCGCCCAGCTGCGCGGTGCTGGGGCGCAGGCCATGGGCCATTGCCTGGGCAAAGCGCGCAGCGTCTTCAGCGCTGGCGTCAGTGGCCATCACGTGGAACGGGGTCAGGCAGACCAGCAGCGAACACAGCAACAGGCGGTTCATCATCGACATCCTTGCGGGAGTGGAAGAGGGTTGGGATCGGCGCAGGCGTTGCCACGCACGCCTGCCGCGTCCGGTCGTTGCGGGTGGAACGGGTTGCCGCCGCAGCGCAGGAGGCGATGCGGCGGCGGAGTCAGCGTCGTTCGCGGCGGGCGCCCTGCGCCAGCAGGTAATCGCGCACGGCCGCGTTGCCAGCCTGGTTCAGCGGTGTCCGCCAGCGCCCCAGCCAGCCGTCGGCTTCCACGCCCAGGTTGATGTCGGCGCCGTGCGCGAGCAGGAACTGCACGGTAACCAGGTGCCCTTCGCGCGAGGCGTTGATCAGTGGCGTCTCGTCATAGGTCACGACCCGGTTGACGTCTGCACCGGCCTGCACCAGTTGCTCGACAATGGGTTGCAGGCCCAGCGCGGAGGCGACGATCAACGGATTGCCTTCGCCCAGCGCAGCGCGATCAGGGTCGGCTCCCAGCTGCAGCAGGGCGTCGACCATCACCGGATCGCGTGCGCGGATGGCCTGGATCAGCGCCGTGCCATCACCGAGCACGCGTGCATCAAGATCGACGCCGGCCGCCGCCAACAGACGGACCTGCGCGACGTCATGCGTGCTGGCGGCCTGGAACAGCTTGATGACGCGCGCATCGGAGGCGCTGGCAGCCGGTGATGGGGCGAGCCGTGGTGAGATAGCCACGGCGGTGCCGGTGCAGGCCAGCAGAAGCAGCAGGCCCAGCACCAACAGGCTGCGGTGCCGGGGTGTGGGTGGCCCGGCGTCCACCAGCTGATCAATGCGCTGCGCCAGCTGGCTGCGCGCACTGAACATACCCAGTGCAAGCGTCGGCGCCTCCTCGCGCAGGGCCTGCAGCTGTTCGACGCTGGCCAGCAGCGAACCTGCATAGTCCAGCGGTTCGCGTGCCTGCATCGCAGCGCGTGCATCACAGGCCATCTCGCGCAGTACCGCCAGGCGTGCCTGGGCAAGGTGCAGGAGCGGATTCCACCAGAACAGTGCTGTTCCCGCCCGCAGCAGCGTGCTTGTCCACAGATCGCGTCGATCCAGGTGTGCAACCTCGTGGCGGACGATGTCGCGCAGCACGTTGTTGTCCAGCCGTGCCAGCAAGGGGCGGGGCAGCAGGATCTGCGGGCGCCACAGGCCGACAACCATCGGCCCGTCGACGGCGCAGGTGGCGATCGTCACGTGGGCGGGCACGATGTCGGCCAGGACCACGCGCAGTCCGGCGGACGCCGGTTGTGCCAGCCGCCGCAGCCGGCGCGCATGCAGCATCGCGTCCAGCAGGCGCATGCCCAGCCACAGGGTGCCCAGCATCCACACCACTGCAAGCACTGTCGGCAGGGTCTTCGGTAGTTCGACGTAATAGATGTCGGGCTGCCGTCCAGCTTCGAAGATGGCCTCTCCCGCCGTTGCCCCTTCGCCGGGCATGGGGTGGAACGCGGCGGCGGGTGGCGCCGGTGCGGGCAGGGTGGTTGACCAGCCCGGCAGGAAGGCGCTGAGCGGCAACAGCAGGGCCGCTGCCATCGCGGCGGTCAGCAGCCAGGAGCGTTGTTCGGCACTGAGGGCCCGCCGCCGTGCCAGCCACAGCGCGGGCAGCAGCACAACGGCAGACAACAGCAACTGCCGAAGGCCCAGTGCCATCGCCATGTCGATGAGGTTCATTCCTTCCTCCCGGCCCTGGCATCGCTGATGCGCTGCTGCAGTGCCTGCAGTTCGTTGCGGTCGATTTCGCGTTCGTCCACCAGGTGCTGTGCCAACACGTTCGGTGAGCCGTCGAAGAACTGATGCAGCAGATGGTCGAGCGCTTGCCGGCGGGCCTGCTCGCGGCTGAGCGTGGCGTGATAGATGTAGGCGCGACCTTCCTGGCGATGACTGACAAAGCCCTTCTTCGCCAGCACGTTGAACATGGTCAGCACCGTGGTGTACGCGACCGGCTTGTGTTCGCCGAGCACATCCGCCACATCGCGGACGGACGCTTCGCCCTTGTCCCAGAGGATGTCGAGGATGGCCTGCTCGGCGGGGGTGGGATTCTGCGAGACAGGGCGGGCCATGCGCTTCTACGTATGAATTAGTTGATGCATCGGAGCATGTCGCCGGATGGCTGTCAACGGGTTTCTTAGTAGTAAAGGTGCGGCCCTCAGCCTTCGGGCCTGAACACCCGGCAACGTCTTCTGGCCTGAATGGGCCTCAAGAACGGCCCGTTCAGCTCCGCTTGACCGGAATCGGCCGGTTTCCAGCAGGTAATTGATTGAATTCCAAGGGATTGTGAATCCCGAAAAGCGTGCTCGCCACTGTCATCAAATCGCGCTACGGTAGGGCTCTGTTTGGGACCAGTGTTGCATCAATAGGATGCTGGAACTTTTTCCTCCTTTAGCAGTCCAAATGCCGGACTGCTAAGATGGGTGCCTATGAGCCAGAACACCTCTACTGCCCTTGTGGCAAACAATCTCCCGATTCCCAGTGCGCTCGGTTCGCTGGACGCCTACATCGGTGCCGTGCACCAGATCCCGGTGCTGTCGGTCGATGACGAACAGGACCTGGCCCGTCGCTTTCGCGACGGCAACGATCTCGACGCCGCCCGCGAGCTGGTGCATTCGCACCTGCGCTTCGTGGTGCACGTGGCCCGCGGCTACAACGGCTACGGCCTTGCGCTGGGCGACCTGATCCAGGAAGGCAACATCGGCCTGATGAAGGCGGTCAAGCGCTTCGACCCCGACATGGGCGTGCGCCTGGTCTCCTTCGCCGTGCATTGGATCCGTGCCGAGATGCACGAGTTCATCCTGAAGAACTGGCGCATCGTGAAGGTCGCCACCACCAAGGCGCAGCGCAAGCTGTTCTTCAACCTGCGCAAGTCGAAGACGCGCCTGGGCTGGATGAACGCGGCCGAAGTCAGCGCGGTGGCCAAGGACCTGAACGTGTCCGAGCGCGAGGTCATGGAAATGGAATCGCGCCTGTCGGGTCGCGATATCGGTTTCGATGCACCGACCGATGAGGACAACGAACACGCACCGCCGTCGCCGGCCGCGTTCCTGGTTGCCAATGACGAAGATCCGTCGATGGCCTATGAGCGCGCGGACAGCGAAGACAACCAGATGCAGCTGCTGCGCGAAGGCCTCGCCGAGCTGGACGCCCGCTCGCGCGACATCATCCGCCGCCGCTGGCTGGATGCCGACAGCAAGGTGACGCTGCAGGAGCTGGCCGACGAGTACGGCGTGTCCGCCGAGCGCATCCGCCAGGTTGAAGCGAACGCGCTGAAGAAGATGAAGGCGCTGTTCACCGCGTAAGCGGAAAGGCGTCGCAATTGTGAAAGGCTCGGCAGCAGTGCCGGGCCTTTTTCGTTTGTGGGGCTTAGCTACGCATGACGTGGCTCTATTCTGACGCCAGGACGGTGGTTGCGCCGACCTGATCATGTGCTGGATGCTGATGTTCACGCTGTACCACGCAGTGGCACGGTATGATCATGCCACGCGTCTTCCTCACACGAAGTTTCAATCGCAGCATGCGCAGGACCACCCTGTCCGACGCTGCGCTGTACCGGTCGGTACGTGAAATGGAAGCGGGTCTGGTGGATGCTGATCTTGGCGGCGGAATCTTCAAGAAGCGCGTTGCCTTGCCGGGGCGAGGAAAGCGTGGGAGCGTTCGAATCATCGTCGCCACACAGCGAGGCGGGCATTGGTTCTTACTTTTCGGCTACGAGAAGAATGAGCGTGCTGCGATCACGAATGCGGAACGCGATGCGCTGCAGTTGTACGCATCGGAGTTCCTGAAAATGAGTGCGGCGCAGTTGAATCGTGCCGTGGAGTACGGGGATCTACAGGAGATCGACCATGACGAAGACCCCTGAGCGACGGCGCGCGAAAAGTGCGCTTCTTGAAGCGGTGCATGATGCCGCTGTGAGTCTGCACGCGCATGGTTTCATCGATAAACGTCGATTGAGCAGCTACGAAGCGCTTTGCCTTGAGCCGGTGCCTGAGTACAGCAGTGCCCAGATACGTGCCCTGCGTACGTCATTGCAGCTCAGTCAGCCGGTCTTTGCGGGAGTTCTCAATACCAGCGTTTCCACCGTACGCAGCTGGGAGCAGGGCGAAAAGAAGCCCAGCGGACCGTCACTGAAGTTGCTTAACCTGATTGATCGGAAGGGACTCGAAGCAGTCCTGTAAAGCAAAGGCCCGGTTCTGCCGGGCCTTTGTTTTTCCGAGGCGTTCAATCCACGCATGGCGAGGATCTACCCAGTGTCAGTAGAGCCACGCCATGCGTGGCTGCGGCGCGGCCGTCACTCTTCGCGTGCGATCGCGCGCCAGCCGATGTCGTTGCGGTGGAACTCATTGGCCCAGGTCACCTTGGCCACGCCTGCATACGCATTCGCCTGCGCGTCGCGCACGCTGTCGCCCAGTGCGGCCACGCACAGAACGCGGCCGCCGGCGCTGACGACCTGGCCCTGCGCATCCAATGCCGTGCCGGCATGGAACACCTTGGCACTGGCCGGCACATCGCCCAGGCCGGAAATCACGTCACCGGTGATCGGCGCTTCCGGGTACGGCCTGGCCGCCAGCACCACGCCCAGCGACGGGCGCACGTCCCACTGCGCTTCGACCTGGTCCAGGCGGCCATCGATGGCGGCTTCCACCAGCTCGACCAGGTCCGACTGCAGGCGCAGCATCACTGGCTGCGTTTCCGGGTCGCCAAAGCGCACGTTGAATTCGATCACCTTCGGCGCGCCGCTGGCATCGATCATCAGGCCGGCGTAGAGGAAGCCGGTGAACGGGATGCCGTCGGCGATCATGCCCTGCACGGTGGGGTTCACCACCTCGCGCATCACCCGTGCATGCACCTCCGGCGTCACCACCGGGGCCGGCGAATAGGCGCCCATGCCGCCGGTGTTCGGGCCGGTATCGCCGTCGCCGACGCGCTTGTGGTCCTGCGAGGTGGCCATCGGCAGCGCATGCACGCCGTCCACCATCGAAATGAAGCTGGCTTCCTCGCCGTCAAGGAATTCCTCGATCACCACGCGCGCACCGGCATCGCCGAACGCGTTGCCCGAGAGCATGTCACGCACCGCGTCCTCGGCTTCGGCCAGGGTCATCGCCACGATCACGCCCTTGCCGGCGGCCAGGCCATCGGCCTTGACCACGATCGGCGCGCCCTTCTCGCGGATGTAGGCCAGGGCGGCGTCCACGTCGGTGTGCACGGCGTAGAACGCGGTGGGGATGTTGTGGCGGGCCAGGAAGTCCTTGGCGTAGGCCTTGCTGCCTTCCAGCTGCGCGGCGGCGGTGGTCGGCCCGAAGATGCGCAGGCCGGCGGCGCGGAAGCGGTCTACCACGCCAGCCACCAGCGGTACTTCAGGGCCGACCACGGTCAGTGCCACGCCTTCAGCCTGGGCCAGCGCCAGCAGACCGTCGATATCGGTGACTTTCACCGCCACGTTGCGGCACTTGTCTTCGCTGGCGGTGCCGGCGTTGCCGGGTGCCACGATCACTTCGGTGACACGGGAGGACTGGGCCAGCTTCCATGCCAGGGCGTGTTCGCGGCCGCCAGAGCCGATGACGAGGATCTTCATGGGACAGGGTTCTCGGGTACGGAAGAGAAAAGCCGGGCAGGGCCCGGCTTCGTGATGCGGATCAGTGGCGGAAGTGGCGCACGCCGGTGAACACCATCGCCAGGCCATGTTCGTCGGCGGCGGCGATCACTTCGGCATCGCGCATCGAACCGCCCGGCTGGATGACCGCCTTGATGCCGGCGGCAGCAGCGGCGTCGATGCCGTCGCGGAACGGGAAGAACGCATCGGAAGCCATCACCGAACCCTCGACCACCAGGTTCGCATCGGCGGCCTTGATGCCGGCGATGCGGGCCGAGTACACGCGGCTCATCTGGCCGGCGCCCACGCCAATCGTACGGTTGTCCTTGGCGTACACAATCGCGTTGGACTTCACGAACTTGGCCACCTTCCAGGCGAACAGCAGGTCGGTGAACTGCTTGTCGGTCGGCGCCAGCTTGCTGACCACCTTCAGCTCGTCGCGGGTCATGCCGCGGTTGTCCGAGGACTGCAGCAGCAGGCCCGAGCCGACGCGCTTGCTGTCGAAGTTGTTCAGGCCATCACCATGCGGGATGCGCAGCACGCGCACGTTGGCCTTCTTCTGCGCGTACTCCAGCGCGGCCGGCTCGTAGTCCGGGGCGATCAGCACTTCCACGAACTGGCGGTCCAGGATCACCTTGGCAGTGGCAGCGTCGAGCGGCTTGTTGAAGGCGATGATGCCGCCGAAGGCGCTGGTCGGGTCGGTGGCGTAGGCCAGCTCGTAGGCATCGCCGTTGCCGGCACCCACCGCCACGCCGCACGGATTGGCGTGCTTGACGATCACGCAGGCCGGCGCGTCGAACTGGCGCACGCATTCCCACGCCGCATCGGCGTCGGCCAGGTTGTTGTAGCTCAGTTCCTTGCCCTGCAGCTGCTGGAACGTGGCCAGCGTGCCCGGCACCGGGTACAGGTCGCGGTAGAACGCGCCGCTCTGGTGCGGGTTCTCGCCGTAGCGCAGGTCCATCACCTTCACGAAGGTGGAGTTCATCTGTGCCGGGTACTCGGTACGCGCCGGCACCGCAGCGTCGGTGGCGGTGACCGCCGACAGGTAGTTGCTGATCGCGGCGTCGTACTGGGCGACGCGGTTGAACGCGGCCACCGAGAACGCGAAGCGGGTGGCGGCCGTCAGCTGGCCGTTGTTGGCCTCCAGCGAGGCCAGCAGTTCGGCGTACTGCGACGGGTCGGTGGCCACTGCCACGCGGGCGAAGTTCTTGGCCGCAGAACGCAGCATGGCCGGGCCGCCGATGTCGATGTTCTCGACCGCGTCGGCCAGGGTGCAGTCGGCCTTGGCGGTGACCGACTCGAACGGGTACAGGTTCAGCACCAGCAGGTCGATGGCGCCGATGCCGTGCTCGGCCATGACCGCATCATCCAGGCCCGAACGGCCCAGCAGGCCGCCGTGCACCATCGGGTGCAGGGTCTTGACCCGGCCGTCCATCATTTCCGGGAAGCCGGTGACGTCGGCCACGTCCTTCACGGCCAGGCCGGCATCGCGGATCGCCTTGGCGGTGCCGCCGGTGGACAGCAGCTCCACGCCGCGTGCCGCCAGCGCAGTGGCCAGCTCGACCAGACCGGTCTTGTCGGAAACGGAGAGGAGGGCCCGGCGGACGGGCAACAGATCAGCAGTCATGGGACAGAATCGGCAGCGGAGCGGGGCCGATATTGTAGGCGGTGGGGGCCGGTGGCGGGCGCTGGAAGGGGCAATTTGCCATGGCAATCGACGTAAGGGCGGGTCGGGCACATCGATCCGGACTGGTCCGGGGGCTGGGCTGTGGACCGGAGCCGGGTTGTCGGAATCTGCCGACGATGGGGTAGGCTGTGCCCGCACTGCCAAGGATCAGCGGGTACGGATCATGTCGATCTATGCATTGAAAGGACGTTTCCAGGACCTGTTGCGTCCAGCCGTACGCGGTCTGTACCGCATGGGGATCACCGCCAATACGGTGACCGTGGCCGCCGCCGTGGTCTCGCTTCTGGTGGCTGCCGCCGTGTGGTGCTGCGCGCCGTCCCAGCCCCTGCTGTACCTGCTGCTGCCGCTGTGGATGCTGCTGCGCATGGCACTCAACGCGGTGGACGGCATGCTGGCCCGCGAGTTCGGCCAGCAGTCGCGGCTGGGCGCTTATCTGAACGAGTTGTGCGATGTGATCGCCGATGCGGCGCTGTACCTGAGCCTGCTCAGCGTGCCGGGCGTGCGCCCGGAAGCGCTGTGGTTGTTGGCCTGGACCGCGGCCCTGAGCGAGTACGCCGGCGTGCTGGGGCTGATGGTCGGTGCCAGCCGCCGCTATGACGGCCCGATGGGCAAGAGCGACCGCGCGTTCGTCATCGGCGTGCTGGGCCTGCTGCTGGCGTTCGGCTGGGGGGCTGCGATGACTGTCACTGGCGTGGCCGCGGCCATGGCGGTGCTGTGCGTGCTGACGATGATCAATCGCGTCCGTCGCGGACTGCGGGAAGCGGCGGTTTCGCCGAATTAATCAAGCAGATACAAAAAGACAATCAGGAGATTGCATGCGTCAGGCGCAGGAACGGGAATTCCACAGCTTCGACCAGGTACCGCTGTTCTACCGGTACTGGGCGAGCACCACCGCGACCGCAGCCACCAAGGCTGTCGTGCTGCTGCATCGCGGCCATGAACATTCTGGCCGGGTCACCCACCTGGTCGATGAGCTGGACCTGCCCGACACCGCCTTCTTCGCCTGGGATGCACGCGGTAATGGCCGTTCGCCCGGCGCACGTGGCGATGCCCCGGGCTTCCCGGCGCTGGTGCGTGATCTGGACAGCTTCATCGCCCACATCGGCGCCGAGCATGGCATCGCGGTGGAAGACATCGTGGTGATCGCACAGAGCGTGGGGGCGGTGGTCGCCGCCACCTGGGTGCACGACTACGCGCCGCGCCTGCGCGCGCTGGTGATGGCTTCGCCGGCGTTCAAGGTGAAGCTGTACGTGCCGTTCGCACGCCCGGGCCTGGCCTTGATGCAGAAGCTGCGCGGCAATTTCTTCGTCAACAGCTACGTCAAGCCGCAGTGGCTGACCCACGATCCGGCGCGGGTGGAAAGCTACCGCACCGATCCGCTGATCACCCGGCCGATCTCGGTGCGCGTGTTGCTGGGCCTGTACGAAGCGGCCGACCGCATCGTCGCCGATGCGCAGGCGATCAGCGTGCCGGTGCAGCTGCTGGTGTCCGGCTCGGATTTCGTGGTGCACCGTGGCCCGCAGGACCGCTTCTACGAGCGCCTGTCCAGCCCGATCAAGGAGCGCGTGCATCTGCCGGGCTTCTTCCACGACACGCTGGGCGAGCGCGATCGGGCGCCGGCGCTGGCGCGTATCCGCAGTTTCATCCAGGCACGTTTCGCCGAGCCGCTGCGCGAACTGTCGCGGCGCGATGCGCACCGCCATGGGCCGACTTTCGAAGAATCGGAGATCCTGGCCTGGCCACCGGAACGCAACAGCCTGGCCGACCTGCGCTGGCGCGTGGTACGTGGCGGCCTGCGCTTCGGCGGAACGTTGTCCGAAGGCATCGCGCTGGGTCTGCAGACCGGATTCGATTCGGGCAGCACGCTCGACTACATCTATCGCGATGAGGCGCGCGGCAAGGGCCCGTTGGGGCGCATGGTCGATCGCAACTATCTGGATGCGATCGGCTGGCGCGGCATCCGCATTCGCGGCCAGCACCTGCAGGAACTGCTGCGCGACGCTGCCCAGCGCCTGCGCGGGCAGGGCACGCCGGTGCGCGTGCTGGACGTGGCTGCCGGCCATGGCCGCTACGTGCTGGAAGCGCTGGGCCAGGGCGAACAGCGCGCCGAGCGCATCGTGCTGCGCGACTTCAGTGATCTGAACGTCACCCAGGGTCAGGCCTTGATCGAGCGCCTGGGGGCGGCCGACATCGCGCGCTTCGAGCAGGGTGATGCGTTCGACCCGGCACAGCTGGCCAAGGTCGATCCAGCACCGACGCTGGCCGTGGTATCGGGCCTGTACGAACTGTTCCCCGACAACGATGCGGTGCTGCGCTCGCTGCAGGGCATTGCTGCGACGGTGCCGGCGGGCGGCTACCTGGCCTATACCGGCCAGCCGTGGCACCCGCAGCTGGAGTTCATCGCACGCGCACTGACCAGCCACCGTGGCGGCGCCGCGTGGGTGATGCGCCGCCGTACCCAGCAGGAAATGGACGAGCTGGTGCGCCTGGCCGGGTTCGAGAAGGTGGCGCAGCGTATCGACGACTTCGGCATCTTCACGGTGTCGCTGGCGCGCCGGACCGCGTGATGGCGACGCTCGCCGCATCCCCGCTGGCCGCAGAGGGGCGCCCCTGGCGGCGCGCCCTGTTGTGGCTGGCCCTGCTGGGCCCATTTTTCTTCGCCAGCTATGGCTTCGCCAACTGGATGGCTGGCCGCCATGCCGAACTGCCGGTGATGGCGTTCGGGTGGGAAACGCAGATTCCGTTCGTACCGTGGACGATCGTGCCGTACTGGTCGATCGATCTGTTCTATGCGGTTTCCTTCTTCCTGTGCCGGCAACGGTTGGAGCTGGACCGGCATGCATTGCGGTTGTTCAGTGCACAGTTGATCGCGGTGACCTGCTTCCTGCTGTGGCCACTGCGCTTCAGTTTCGAGCGGCCGGAGATCGGCGGTGTGTTCGGTTGGTTGTTCGATGTGCTGCTGGGCTTCGACAAGCCGTTCAACCAGGCGCCATCACTGCACATCGTGTTGCTGATCGTGCTGTGGGTGAAATTCGCGCAGTACCTGCATGGGGTGTGGCGTTGGGTACTGCATGTGTGGGCGCTGCTGATCGGCGTCTCGGTGCTGACCACATTCCAGCATCATTTCATCGATATCCCGACCGGCCTGCTGGCCGGTTGGCTGTGCGTCTGGCTGTGGCCGGAGCAGGGCACGCCACCCTTGCGTGCCTGGCGCACCGCGCGTGACGCCAGACGTTGGCGCCTGGCAGCGCTGTACCTGCTGGGGGCCGCTGCATTGCTGGTGCCGGTGGTGCTCCTGCGTGGCGCGGCGTTGTGGCTGCTGTGGCCCGTGGTATCGCTGCTGCTGGTGGCGTTGGCGTATGCGGGGCTCGGTACGGCGGTGTTCCAGAAGCGTGCCGATGGTCGCCTGACCATGGCGGCACGCTGGTTGCTGGCGCCGTACCTGGGTGCGGCCTGGATCAATTAGCGGCTGTGGACGCGGCGTGCGCCGCAGCCGGTGCCGGTGATGGACGGTGTATGGCTGGGGCGTGTTCCCTGCGCTGCATTGCCGGCACCCTTGGTCGGCGTGGTCGATGCCTGTGCCGAACTGTCCTGTCGTGCACCGGGCGCGGCGTATGCCAGCGTGCCGATGCTGGACCTGGTGGTGCCCACGCCGCACCAGTTGCGCGAGGCGGCCGAGGTCATCGAGCGGCTGCGTGCGCATGGACCGTTGCTGGTGTGTTGCGCGCTGGGCTATTCGCGCAGTGCTGCCAGTGTGGCGGCCTGGCTGCTGCGCAGTGGTCGTGCCACCGATACCGATGCCGCGGTGGCGATCGTGCGCACGGCACGTCCGGGCGTCGTGCTGGGCGCGGCGCATCTGCATGCCATCACTGCTGCAGCGGGAGTACGCACGTGAGTACGGTTCCCGATCTGGCGACCATGCAGCTGCTGCTGCGGCAGGGCCGTTGGCCGGCGGGCCTGTCGCTGGGCCTGCTGTTGGTGGCGCTGCTGCTGCTCGGCACCGAACCTGGCCTGGCGGTGATTGCCGCCGGCCTGTTGCTGCTCAGTGTTGCCGCGGGCATCGCACAGATCTACCACGCGTGGCGGGTGGCGCTGGATGCCAGCCTGTTGCAGCTGCTGCGCGATGAGAGCCTGGACGACGAAGCCGCCGCGCGCCGCACCGACCAGCTGCTGCACGCCAGTGGCCTGCGCCGCGCGTCGCCCGATGCGCCACTGCGCGGCTGGGATGCGCGCTGGGCCGGCATGCGTCGCCTGCTGCTGCGCCAGTACCTGCTGACTGCAGTGCAGTTCGCACTGCTGGTGCTGGCCGTGTTGTGGCCGCAGACGTGAACGGGAGGGACCGATGTTCGCTGAATTGATTGCGCGCGCCTGCAGTGGCGCGATCCATGTAGTGACCGGCGCCCGCGCGCTGTGGATCGGCTGTGCGCCGTCCAGCGAACGGCGCGTGTATTACGGCAACCACGCCAGCCATGGTGACTTCGTGCTGATCTGGTCGTCGATGCCACCGGCATTGCGGCGCCAGGTGCGCCCGGTGGCCGCGGCCGAATACTGGCAGCGCGATGGCCTGCGTCGCTACCTGATCGATGCGGTGTTCAACGGCGTGCTGGTCGAGCGCGAGGCCGGCCAGCGCCAGCAGGATCCGCTGCAGGCCCTGCGTGACGCGGTGGACGAAGACTGCTCGCTGATCCTGTTTCCGGAAGGTACCCGCAACGTGGGCGATGAGCCGCTGCTGCCGTTCAAGAGCGGCATCTATCACCTGGCACGGCAACGCCCGGAGCTGGAATTCGTACCGGTGTGGATCGACAACCTGAAGCGGGTGATGCCCAAGGGCCGGTTCCTGCCGCTGCCGCTGCTGTGCACGGCCACCTTCGGTACGCCGCTGCGGCTGCAGGCCGACGAGGACAAGGCCGCCTTCCTGGCCCGCAGCCGGCAGGCGCTGCTGGACCTGGCGCCGAACGGGGGCAGGGCATGAGTTTCCTGATCGATGTGTCCGGCGACCTGGCCACGCAGAGTGTCGGCCAGCAGACCGGCCTGCTGTTTGCTGGCGTGGGTGCGGTGCTGGTGCTGGCCACGCTGGTGGCCGAGACATTGCGCTGGCGCCAGCGTGGGCAGCCCAGCGCGGTGATCGCCAACCTGGTCTCGCGCATCCGCGCGTGGTGGGTGATGGCGATCGTGGTCGGGCTGGCGCTGTTCTTCGGTCGTGCCGGGGTGATCGTGCTGTTCGCGATCATCTCGCTGTTCGCACTGCGCGAGTTCATCACCCTGGCGCCGACCCGCTCGGGCGACTACTACGCCCTGCTGGCCGCGTTCTACATCGTGCTGCCGTGGCAGTACTACCTGGTCTGGATCGACTGGTACGGCATGTACACGCTGTTGATTCCGGTCTATGCGTTCCTGTTCCTGCCGATCCTGTCGACCATTGGCGGTGACACCACGCACTACCTGGAGCGGACCGCGAAGGTGCAGTGGGGGTTGATGATCTGCGTGTTCTGCATCTCGCACGTGCCGCTGCTGCTGAACCTGCACGTGCCCGGCCATGACCCGTCGCGCAACGTGCTGCTGTTCGCCTTCCTGGTGATCGTGGTGCAGTCTTCGGACGTGCTGCAGTACATCTGGGGCAAGCTGCTGGGCAGGCATCTGATTGCGCCGAAGCTGTCGCCGTCGAAGACGGTGGAGGGCTTCGTGGGCGGTGTGCTGAGTGCCAGTGCGCTGGGTGCGGCGCTGTGGTGGATCACCCCATTCACGCCGCTGCAGGCGTTCGGCCTGTCGCTGCTGATCAACCTGATGGGGTTCTGGGGCGGCCTGGTGATGTCGGCGATCAAGCGTGATCGTGGCATCAAGGACTGGGGCCACATGATCGAGGGCCATGGCGGCATGCTCGACCGGCTGGACTCGGTATGCTTCGCCGCGCCGGTGTTCTTCCATGTGGTGAGGTATTACTGGAAGGCGGGCGGCGGCGGTTGATTCTGCCGGCTTCCATCCACGCATGGCGTGGATCTACTGGCGGGCGGCGGCGGTTGATTCTGCCGGCTTCCATCCACGCATGGCGTGGATCTACCGGTAGTGCCGGCCGCTGGCCGGCAACTGCAACATCCTGCCATCGTTCATGGGGTTGCCGGCCCTGTCTCTTATACACATCACCGAGCCCACGAGACCCGAGAGGATCTCGGATGGCGTCTTCGGCTGGTAAAGTGGGGGGGGGGGGGGGGGGGGGGGGGGGGGGGGGGGGGGGGGGGGGGGGGGGGGGGGGGGGGGGGGGGGGGGGGGGGGGGGGGG
>NZ_JCAFWP010000026.1:0-67473 GCF_059295135.1 Stenotrophomonas sp. INTA L402-1 | reverse complement strand
AGATGTGTATAAGAGACAGGCCTCAACGTACGTCGCGCAGTTCCCAATGGTGGCCGGCCAGCAGGCGCAGGCGCTGCTTGAACACGTCACTGTCGATGCGGGTGGTGGCGACCAGGTTGATGCGCAGGTCCTTCTGCTCGCCGGTCACGGTGGCATCCGGATCGGTCACGCCCCACTGCGGTTCCACCGCATCCGGGTCAGGCTGCTTGGCCTTCCAGCGCTCGAACAGCGTGCCGTTGCGCAGGGCGTCCTGCAGCTCTTCGGCGAAACCGGCGGCGCCCTGTGAATGGAAGGACAGGTCGGGGTCATTGCCGCGGGCCTTGGACGGGTCGGGCAGGCTGATGTGGTACTGCGCAGGCATGGAGTTCTCCTTGAAGTGCGGCAAGGCTGGCACAACCGCGGTGGAATCGATGTGCAGATTCCGGCCGCGGCCAGCGCTCATTCGAACCGATGCGGCCCATCGGCGAAGCCCACGGTGACCGCGCCCTTGCCGACGTTGACCATGCCGGTCAGGCTCATCACCGATTCGTACACGGTCACGCCATGGGTGGCGCAGACCTCTTTCAGCTGTGCATAGCCGGGCAGGGTGCGCAGCTCTTCCAGCTCACCGCCGTAGCTGACGCACACCGTCGGTGTCATCAGCCCGGCACGAACCCGCTGGCCGACCACCGCGAACAACTTCTGCACGGCGTTGTCGAAGCCCTTGATTTTGGCCACCGGCCCGGTCTCGCCGCGGTAACCGTGCAGCACCGGCTTGATGTCCAGCGCACTGCCCAGTGCGGCGCTGAGCAGGCCGACACTGCGGTCGCCCTTGTGCCGCGCACGCGCGCGCATGTAGTACAGGTCACGGGTGACCATGTAGCCGTGCACGTTGCTGGCCAGCTCCTCCAGCCGCTCGCGGATCTGCTGCACGCTGGCGTTGCTGTCGCGCAGGCGCACCGCTTCCACCGCGGTCACCGCCTGCGCGGCGAACAGGTTCTGGGTGTCGAGCACGCGCAGCGCGAACGGCGAGTTGTAACCCGCCGCCTGCCGCACCGGCTTGTAGTCGTTGAGGATGGCGAAGCTGGCCTGCAGCGCGTTGTCATGGATGGGGCTGCGGGTCTTGGTGATGGTCATGCAGAACACGTGGTCGTAATCGATCACCAGCTGCTGCAGGAACAGGTCGCGGATCTGGTTGACGCTGAAGGGGATGGTTTCCGCTTCAGCACCGTGTTCGGCCACGTGCGCGTGCAGGAAGCTCAGTGTGGCCTGTTCATCGCGATGATCGGCCAGCACCGCTTCGCCGATGCGTACGGTGATCGGCAGCAGCACGATGTTGTGGGTGGCGATGAAGTCCGGCGGCAGGTCGCAGGCCGAGTCGACGACGATTCCGATGCGCATCCGCGGCTCCCCCTCCAGGGCGGTTGTAGGTTCGGAAACGTGAAATCTATCTCAAATCCCAGCCAGGCGCGCGAGGGAAACGCGCCACGCCCTGTTCAGCGACTGCGCTGCACCGCCACCGGCAGGGTGGCCAGGCGCAGCCATTCGGGCTGCCGCAGCAGGCCCGGATCGGCCAGCACCGCCGCCATCAGCGGGTGCGCGTCGTTGCCCCAGAACAGCTCCTCATCGATAGCCAGGGTCGGCACACCGAACACCCCGGCGCCAATTGCGGCCTCGGTGTTACGGCGTAGCTGCTCCTTCACCGCCGGGTCGGCGATGGCGCTGGCGACATCGTCAATACCCAGCTGTGCGGCCGGTTCGCGCAGGGCGTCAGGGCTGTCGGCCGCGTTGCCGTCGCGCCAGATCCAGTCGAACAGGACGTCCACCGCCTGCACGCTGGCACCCGCGGCCAGGCACAGGCGCAGGGCGGGCAGCGGGTTGAACGGATGGCCGGGCGGGAATCGCAGCGGTGTGCCCTCGGCCTGCGCGGTCCACAACAGCTGGCGGTAGATGAAGCGGCGCTTGGCCGGAATCTCGGCCGGCCCGAGGTTGCCCAGGTGATGCAGCACCGCACCGAAGGCAATCGGCACGGTCTGGATCTGCGCGAACTGCGGCAGCTGCTTCAGCTTCTGCCAGTGCAGGTAGGAGTAGGGCGAGATGAGGTCGAAGTACCAGCGCAGTGTCGCCATCGGTGTGTCCTCGTGTGCGGTCAGGGCTGCGCGTTGCGCTGCAGGTAGCGGTCACGCAGTTCGGTCTGGCGCGAGCGCATCGGCATCGCACGGCCGCCCAGCCAGACCTGCTCGGCATAGTGCGCCACGTCCAGCGGATCGCCCTCCCACAGCACCAGGTCGGCGCGCTTGCCGGGCTCGATGCTGCCGATCTGGTCGGCCACCCCGAACGCCTGTGCAGGCACCCGGGTCAGGCCGGCCAGGCCATCGGCCCACGGCAGGCCGTTGGCCACCGCGTTGCCGGCCAGCTGGCGCATCTTGCGCGCGTTGTGGGTGGCGTCGCCGCGCTGCACGAACGACACCGGCACGCCGGCACGCTGCAGGCGCGCGGCGTTTTCCAGGGTGGCGCCGATCTGGTCGAAGCTGGCCGGCAGGTTAGCCAGCACGTCAACGAACACCGGCACCTGTGCGGCGGCCAGCTCCGGCGCGACCTGCCAGGCTTCGCTGGCACCGGCGATGGCGATCTTCACCTTTTCGCGGGTGGCCCAGCGCAGCAGCTGGCGGATATCGGAGGCGCGATCCACCTCCACCACGATGCGGCCCTGGCCGGCCAGGTAGCGACTGAGCGTGCGGCGTCCGGCTGGCGTCAGCAGCGCGTGCGGCGAGTCCGCAGCCACCTGTCCGCGTGCTTCGTCGATCATCTGCTGCAACAGCATCCATTGCGCGGCGCGCGAATGCCCGGTCAGTTCGGAGGCGGCCGCGCCGATGCGCAGGAACAGGGCACGCGGGCCGATCGGATCGGTGCCGCCATCGAGCCGCATCACGCCGCCCTGGCCGGCCACGAAACCACCGCCGGTGGCCGCGCCCAGCGCGGTGAAGCCGATGCCTTCCAGGCGCGTGACCGGAATCAGCACTGAGGCCGGGTTGTAGGCGAGGGTGACGTCGAATTCCGGCCGCAGTGGCTGCTCACCGAGCTTCAGCGAACTGTCCACCGTGCTCGATTCACCCGACACTTCTTCGATACCGGTCTCGGTGATGCCACCGAACAGTGCCGGTGTCAGAGGACGGCCATTGGCCTCGACCACGCTGGCGCCGGCCGGCGCCGACAGGCCGTTGCCCACCGCGCGGATGATGCCGCCCTGCACCAGCACATCGGCGTTCTGCAGGCTGCCACGCGTGCTGGCCGTATGCACGGTCGCGTTGCGCACCAGCAGGTCCTGCGCCGAGGCTGCGGTTGTCATCAACAACAGCGCAACCAAGGTAGCGCCGGGCCATGCCCGGCGACGCTTGTTCAACACGCCCATCAGCGCACCTCCTGGCCAAGCTGGAAATCGGAACGCGGCGTCGCTGCCGGTGCACTGCGGTCGTACAACCTGCGGCCATCAATGAAGACCTGCTCGGCCAGCGCGTACGAGCTGAAGGGATTGCCGTTCCAGACCACCACATCGGCCATCTTGCCGGCCTCCAGGGTGCCGGTCTGGCCTTCAATGCCCAGTGCCTTGGCGGCGTTGGCGGTCATCCAGGTGATGGCATGTTCGGGTGTGATCTCCGGCATGCGCGCGCGGCGCGCGGACGCCATCACCTTGGCCGCTTCCTGGTTCAGGCGCTGGATGCCTTCGGGTGAGTCGGAGTGGACGATGGCGCAGCTGTTCTTCGGCCGGTCGACCAGCGCGATGTTCTCCGGGATACCGTCGAAGGCTTCCATCTTGAAGCCCCACCAGTCGGCCCACAGCGCACCGCAGACGCCGTCGGCGGCCAGCCGGTCGGCCAGCTTGTAGGCCTCCACGCCGTGGTGGAAGGCGGCTACCTTGAAGCCGAATTCCTTGGCCAGATCGAGCATGGTGGCCATCTCGTCGGCGCGGTAGCAGTGGATGTGCACGCGGATGTCGCCTTCGATCGCACCGGCCAGCGTGTCCAGCTTGAGATCGCGCTTGCCGCCGGCATCACCGGCGCTGTCGCCCTTGTCGCTGCCGAACCAACCCTTGCGCTTGGCCGGCTTCGGCTTGTTCTTGGCGATGTAGTCGGCGGCATCGATGAAGGCGGCGCGGTAGCCGGCCACGTTGCCCATGCGCGTGGCTGGGGTCACGCCCTTGCCTTCGCCATAGACCCGCTTGGGGTTCTCGCCGCAGGCCATTTTCAGGCCCCAGGGTGCACCGGGGAACTTCATCGCCTGGTAGGTCACCGCGGGTACGTTCTTGAGGGTCACGCCGCGGCCACCCACCAGATTGGCCGAGCCCGGCAGCACCTGCATGCTGGTCACGCCGCCGGCCAGTGCGGTGGCGAAGCCCGGGTCCTGCGGCCACACCGAGTGCTCGGCCCAGACGTTGGCGGTGACCGGTGCGGTCATCTCGTTGCCGTCGCTGTGCGCGCCGACGCCGGGGCTGGGGTACACGCCCAGGTGCGAGTGCACGTCGATCAGGCCTGGGGTTACCCACTTGCCCTGCGCATCGATGCGGGTGACACCGGCATCGGCCTGCAGCTGGCGGCCAACGGCGACGATGCGGCCCTCGCGCAGCAGCACGTCGGCATTGTCCAGGCGCTGGCCGGTGCCGGTCAGCACGGTGGCGTTCTGGATCAGCACCGGCGCATCGGGATGCGCCTGGTAGGTGCTGGGGTAGGGATCGGCGACGAAGCGCGAGGCGCCCACCGCCGGAGCCGTGCTCAATGAAAGCAGTGCCAGGGCTACCCCGGCGCGCAACAACGTCGATGCCATGCAGTTCCCCTTGCAGCTGGTCCAACCGCCGACGCTAGCCCGGAGGCGGCGGGCTTGCCAAGTGACCTTCTTCACAGGCCTGTCGACGGTGGCTCGACGGCACCGGCCGGGTGGCTGAAAATACCCGGTCCCCCGCCGTACCGGACTGCCCATGAAGAGCAAGCAGGAAATCGTCGACAACTGGCTGCCGCGCTATACTGGCGTACCGCTGGACCAGTTCGGCCAGCACATTCTGCTGACCAACTTCGGCGGCTACCTGCATACGTTCTCCGAGCTGACCGGCGCGCCGGTCATCGGCCTGGACCGGCCGATGGCCAGTGCCACCATCGATGGCATCACCATGATCAACTTCGGCATGGGCAGTCCCAATGCCGCGATCATCATGGACCTGCTGTCGGCGGTGATGCCCAAGGCGGTGCTGTTCCTGGGCAAGTGCGGTGGTCTCAAGCGCAAGAACCAGCTGGGCGACCTGGTGCTGCCGATCGCGGCGATCCGCGGCGAGGGTACCTCGGGCGACTACCTGCCGCCGGAAGTACCGGCGCTGCCGGCCTTCGCGCTGCAGCGTGCGGTTTCGACCATGATCCGCGACCTCGGCCACGATTACTGGACCGGCACCGTCTACACCACCAACCGCCGGGTCTGGGAGCACGACGAGGCCTTCAAGGAGCGGCTGCGGGCGATGCGCTGCATGGCCATCGACATGGAAACGGCCACGGTGTTCGCCGCCGGCTTCGCCAACCACATCCCCAGCGGCGCGCTGCTGCTGGTTTCGGACCAGCCGATGATTCCGGACGGGGTCAAGACCGAGGCCTCCGATGCCAAGGTCAGCTCCCAGTTCGTGGAAAACCATATCCAGATCGGCATCGAGGCGCTTAAGCTTATCCGGCGCAACGGCAAGTCGGTCCGCCACCTGCGCTTCGACGAATGATGATGAAGGCCGGGCGCGGGGCGTCCGGGCCTGGGAGTAGGTAATGGACGTTGCCGCGCAAGTGGTGGAATTCTGGAAGGAGGCGGGCCCTGCGAAGTGGTTCGCCCGCGACGACGCGTTCGACGCGCAGTTCCGCCAGTTGTTTCTGGATGAGCATTTCGCCGCCGCTTCGCGCGGGCGCGAGCATTGGCTGGGCAGTGCCGAAGGGGCGCTGGCCCTGATGCTGCTGCTGGACCAGTTCCCGCGCAACTGCTTCAGGGGCACTGCCCATTCCTACGCCACCGATGGCCTGGCCCGGCATTACGCCATGCGTGCCATCGAGGAGGGCCTGGACCTGCAGCTGGTGCCGAAGCTGCGCGCCTTCATCTACCTGCCGTTCGAGCACTCCGAGGATCCGCTGGACCAGGACCGCTCGGTGGCGATGTTCGACGTGCTGGGTGACAAGGAATACCTGCAGTACGCCGAACTGCACCGCGACATCATCCGCCGTTTCGGGCGCTTCCCGCATCGCAACGCCGTGCTGGGCCGCATCCCCACGCCGGAAGAACTGGATTACCTGGCCGAAGGCGGGTTCGCCGGCTAAGAAAAAGGGGACGGAGGGGATTAAGTCGTTTATGGCACAAACGACTTAATCCCCTCCGTCCCCTTTTTCAGTGCCGATCAGTACTTCGGCACGCCGTTGTCGACGTCTTCCGACCAGGCGTTGATGCCGCCGGTGACGTTGAACACCTTGGTGAAGCCCAGGGCGCGGAACTGCTCGGCGGCCTGCGCGCTGCGGCCGCCGTGGTGGCACATGAAGGCCAGTGCGGTGTCCTTCGGCAGGGCTTCCAGCGCGGCGCGGCCGTTGCCGTCGAAGCTCTTGAACGGTACGCCGACGGCTGCGATGGCGCGCTCGTCGGCCGGGCGCACGTCCACCAGGGTGATGTTGCCGGCGCGCACCAGGTCGTCGGCGTCGCGCACGCTGATTTCCTGCACCGGCTTGGGCGCATTCGGGTTGTCGATCGCCAGGCCCTTGCCGCGGATGTCGTCCACCCAGTCGATGGTGATGCCGTTGGCGCGACGCGCGCTGGCCAGGTCGAACTGCACGCGCAGGCCGTTGGACTCGGCGGCAATCGCGCCTTCGTCGTGCGGGGCCAGCTGGAAGTTCGGCTGGAAACCGGCGTCGATGGACAGCTGCAGGGCAGCGCCCGGAGCATCGGCCAGCGCGCCCTTGAGCATTTCCACGGCGGCCGGGGTGACGGTGATGCTCGGCGGGGTACGGTCCGGCGCAGCCAGGCCCAGCACGCTGCTCAGCTCGCCGCTGGCGGCCATCTGCAGCACGATGTCGCTGCCGCCGACCAGTTCGCCGTCGATGTACAGCTGCGGGATGGTCGGCCAGTCGCCGTAGGCCTTGATGCCTTCACGGATTTCCTGGTCGGCCAGCACGTTGACGTGGGCGAACTCGACGCCGAGGTCCTGCAGGGCGCCCACGGCCTTGGCCGAGAAACCGCACTGCGGCATCGACGGCTGGCCCTTCATGAACAGCACGACGCGGTTGGCGTTGAGGATGGATTCGATGCGCGAACGCAGGGCGGGATCGAGGGACATGGACGTCGGGTTTCCGGGAATTCGAATCATCAATTCTAACCCTCATGGCATCATGGGGGATGAGCAACGCAGGAACATTGCATCGCATCCCGGCCCGCCCCTGGCGCTGGCTGCCCTGGCTGGTGGCGTCGCAGCTGGTCGTGATCCTGGTCTGGGCCCTGGACGGCTGGCAGTGGGGTCTGCCGCTGATGGTGGCCAGCCACGCATTGTTCATGGTGCCGGTGTTCCTGCCCAACAGCCGCTTCTATGCGCCGGTGCTGAGCCGACTGCCGGAGGCCGGCAACACGGTATGGCTGACCATCGATGACGGCCCCGGTCCGGAAACCCGCGCCGTGCTCGACCTGCTGGACCGCCACCAGGCACGCGCCACCTTCTTCCTGGTGGGGGAACGTGCGCTGGCACAGCCGGAACTGGTCGCCGAGATTCTGCGCCGTGGCCACGACCTGGGCAATCACAGCCACAGCCATCCGCAGGCACGCTTCTGGCGGCTGGGCCCGGCGGCGATGCGCGCCGAGATCGAGGGCTGCCAGCATGCCCTGCAGGCGGTAAGCGGCCAGCCGGTGCGCTGGTACCGCTCGGTGGTGGGCATGACCAATCCGTTCGTGGCGCCGGTGCTGCAGCGGTTGGGGCTGGTCCGGGTAGGCTGGAGCGCGCGCGGCTACGACGGCGTCGGCTGCACGCCGGACGGCGTGCTGGCACGGTTGCTGCCGGATCTGCGCCCGGGCGCGATCGTGCTGCTGCACGAAGGTGCCGCCCATGGGCACAACCTGGTGATCATCGAGCGCGTGCTGCAGGCGCTGCACGAGCGCGGGCTGAAGGCGCAGCTGCCGGCCGGATAACCGGTAGCGCCGGGCCACGCCCGGCGAGCGCAGCGGCATGGATGGAATCCGCCGGGCATGGCCCGGCGCTACCGGATGCGGTGCGCCACCAGCAGCCAGCTGTTGAACGGGGTACGCCCGTGCAGCGGCCGGGGCGACGTCACCTGCAATCCGGCCTCGATCAATGTCGCCTGCAACACCTGCGGATCGGGATAGTGGCGCGGTCGTGTGCCCATCCAGCCGATCAGCCAGGCCAGCCGGTCGGCCACCCGCGTGGTGCGGTCGCGGCCATCGCCGGTGGCCAGCGGTGTACGCAGCAACAGGCAGCCGCCATGGGCCACCTGCGCGCTGGCCGCGCGCAGCAGGGCCTGCTGTGGGCCCGCGTCCAGATACTGAAGCACGTCCAGCAGCAGGACGTGCCCGGCGTGCGCCGGCAGCGGCGCCTGCACATCCACGCAGTCGAAGCGCACGTCCTGCAGGTCGGCGGCAGCACGTTGCGCGCGGGTGATCTTGCCGGCATCCACGTCCACGCCCAGGTAATGCTGGGTACCGCCGCGCTGGCGCAGCACATGGGCGAACAGGCCCAGCCCGCAGCCCAGGTCCAGCACCGGCTGCCCATCGTCAGGCAGATGCTGCAGCACGCCGTCGTACAGCGGATCGCTGCCGAGCTTGCCGCGGGTGTAGTAGTAGTCGCGGCGGCTGCCCCAAGCCTGCGCTGGCCGGAATGCTTCTGCGATCAAGCGGGCCTGCGGGGCCGTCAGGGGCGTGCAGGGCAGGGGCGGGCCGTTCCGTGGCGTGCCGTCCATCGCCTCAGTCCGTGCCGCCAAGCAGATGCGCGGCCACCGGCAGAGCGCGCGCGCTCCACAGCGCATACATCCGCGCTGAAGGATGCAGGCCGTCCTCGGCAATCATCGTCGGGTCGTCACCGTGGTCACGGCTGATATCGGTGATGTCGACGAAGGCCACGCCCTGCTGGGTGCTGATCACCTCGGCAGCCGCGTTGAACTCGTCGGTCTCGATCTCGATCGCGGCCAGGTCGCGGCCACTGCCGGCGCCGAACGGGGTCGCACCCCAATCGGGGAAGGACAGCACCAGCACGCGGCCGGCGTCACCGCCAGCGAAGCCGATCGCCCGCTGCAGCAGCGCCTGGAACTGGCTGCGGTATTCGTCCAGCGGACGCCCGCGGTACTGGTTGTTGACGCCGATCAGCAGGCTGACGAAATCGAACGGCCCCTGCGGCGCGGCCGCATCGATGCCCGCATCGAGTTCGTCGGTGGTCCAGCCGGTGGTCGCAATGGTCTGCGGATCGGACAGCTCAGTGCCCTGTGCACGCAGCGCGGCAGCCAGCTGGTGCGGCCAGCGGCCTTCGACTGCAACCGCTTCACCGATGGTGTACGAATCGCCCAGCGCCAGGTAGGACAGGGTCACAGGTCAGGCCACCGAACGGCGCGGCTTCAGCGGCACGACCTTGGTCGCGTCCTCGGCACGCCGTGCCAGCACGCGGTCGATGCGCGCGAACACATCGCGCATCACCGAGGCCTCTGGCATCAGGGTCACGCGGAAATGGTGGCGGTAGGGCACGTTGAAGCTCGAGCCCGGCACCACCAGCACGCCCTCGTTGTTCATCAGGTCCAGCGCGAAGTTGTGGTCGTCGAAGCCCTTCGCCGCAGCGCCGACCACGGCCGGGAACGCGTACAGCGCACCGGCCGGCGCGACCAGCGACAGGTGCTCGCTGGCTTCGCAGGCCTCGATTACCGCGCGGCGGGTTTCATACAGGCGGCCGCCCGGCGTGCACAGCTCGGAAATGGTGTCCGGGCCGTTCACCGCGGCCTCGATGGCGTACTGGCCCGGCACGTTGGCGCACAGGCGCAGCGCACCGAGCAGGTCCAGCGCCGCGCGGAAGTCACCCAGGCGGGCATCATCGCCGCTGAGGTGGGCCCAGCCCACGCGCCAGCCGCAGGCGCGGTGCACCTTGCTCAGGCCGCTGAAGGTCAGGCACGGATGATCACCGGCCAGCGGTGCGACCGGCTGGAACACCGCGTCGTCGTACAGGATCTGGTCGTAGATCTCATCAACCAGCAACAGCAGGTTGTGGCGGCGCGCGATCTCCACCACGCGCTCCAGCAGTTCGCGTGGGTAGCTGGCGCCGCTGGGGTTGTTCGGGTTGATCAGCACGATGGCGCGGGTGCGCGAGGACACCAGCGTCTCGATCTCGCTCGGGTCCGGCTGGAAGCCGTTCTCCGGTGCGCAGCGGTAGTACACCGGGCGGCCATCGTTGAGGATGGTCGAGGCCGACCACAGCGGGTAGTCGGGCGAGGGCACCAGCACTTCGTCGCCGGGATTGAGCAGCGCACGCAGCGACAGGTCGATCAGTTCGCTGACGCCATTGCCGAGGAAGACGCGGTCCGGGTGCGCATCGGGCGCGCCACGGCGGGCGTAGTAGCTGGCGATGGCTTCACGCGCGACCGGCAGGCCCTGCTGGTGCGTGTAGGGGTCGGTGCGGCCCATGTCGTCGGCGATCGCACGCTGAAGGTGCTCCGGCGCGCGGAAACCGAAGGCGCCGGGATTGCCGATGTTGAGCTTGATCAGCTTGCGGCCCTGCGCCTCCAGCTCCCGGGCTCGCCGCGCCAGTTCTCCGCGGATTTCGTAGCGCACTTCGGAAAGGCGCTCGCGGATGGCCAGGGGCTTGGGCGAGTTGGTGGACATGGGAGCTGGGCCGTCAAAAGGCATGGGGCTTCCATCCTACCGGAATTGCTGCAATGCATGGCAAGGGCTCCGGGCCCGTCATTGCTGGGCTGGCAGGGCGCCGGCACAGGTAGAATGGCGGCGATGACCCAGACCCCCGATTTCATCGCCCTGCAGACCATTGGCTGGCCCTGGCCGGGCCCGGCGCAGCAGGCCGACTGGCAGGCCGCGATGGCCGCACATCCGCAGGCCCGCCCGGCACGGGTGATCGAACAGCACCGCACCCACTACGTGGTGGCCGATGGCCCGGATGCGTCGATCAAGGCCGAGTCCCTCCCGGAATGGCAGCGCCCGCGCTTCCCCAGCCATGAACGGCCAGCGGTGGGTGACTGGGTGCTGCTCGATGGCATCCGCATCGTCGCCCTGCTGCCGCGGCGTACCGCGATCAAGCGCGGTGCGGCCGGCGAGCATTACCACCAGCAGGTGATCGCCGCCAACATCGATACGGTGTTCATCGTCTGTGGCCTGGATGCCGACTTCAATCCGCGCCGCATCGAACGCTACCTGCTGCTGGTCGGTGGTGGCGGTGCAGAACCGGTGGTGGTGCTGACCAAGGCCGACCAGACCGAGTACAGCGAGGATGCGCTGGCGGTGCTGGAAGAGCTGGAGATGCAGGGCATCGCGCTGCATGCGATCAACGGCCTGGATGCCGACAGCGTGGCGGTGCTGCAGCCGTGGCTGGGCCCGGGCCGCACGGTGGTGCTGGTCGGTTCCTCCGGTGCCGGCAAGTCCACGCTGACCAACACCCTGCTGGGCGAGCAGCGGATGAAGACCAACGCGGTGCGCGCCAACGATTCGCGCGGACGCCACACCACCACGCACCGCGCGCTGATGCCGCTGCCGACCGGCGCCTGCCTGATCGACACCCCGGGCATGCGCGAGCTGAAGCCGACCGGCGAAGAAACGCTGTCCGAAGGTGGCTTCGCCGACATCGAAGCGCTGGCCGCACAGTGCCGTTTCAACGACTGCAAGCACCAGCAGGAGCCGGGCTGTGCCGTGCGTGCAGCGATCGAGGCTGGCGAGATTGAAGAGAGCCGGCTGCTGAACTACTTCAAGCTGAAGGAAGAAGTGGCCGCCGCTGCCGCCAAGCTGGCAGTACGCCAGGCTGAGACCGCGCAGGAACGCGGTGGCAAGAAGGGCAAGGGCCAGCAGTTCCGCCCGGCCGGCAAGCCGCGCAGGCGTTGATCGGTATCGCGGGGTCGGATCCCATTGAACCGCAATGGGCTCTGACCCCTGCAATGAAACCCGCCTCTGCCTGCTTCGGGTGGATGCCAACTGCCCGCTCCTGGTAGGTGCCAACCTTGGTTGGCACGGATGTATCCGAAGTCCGCCTTCGGCGGATGCCAACCAAGGTTGGCAGCTACCCGATCCATTGCACCTACCAACGTGCGGGCAGGGCGCTATAGTCCGCGCATGGAACCGACTGCGACGCTGGACCGTGACGTGGCCCACCATGCAGCGCTCGATGCGCGCCTGGTCGAGGCCGTGGGAGGCATCCGCCTGCTGGGCCTGACCAGCTGGCCAGCCACGGTGCAGGCACCGTTCCTGGAAAGCGTGGCGCGTGGCCAGCCGGTACTGCCGAAGGTGGACTACCCGAAGCTGGACTTCAGCGAAGAACGTCGCGCGCTGGCCGCGATCGCCGCCGACTGCGACGACAGCCACCCGCTGGGCCACTACGTGCGGCAGTCGGCGCAGAGCTGGGACCTGGCCGCACAGCTGCTGGAAGGGCTGGGCACTGCTGCAGTCGATACCTGTTCGGTGCAGCTGTTCGGCGCCCCCGAGCAGCCGTTGCCGGGCAATGGCCCGAGTACGCGTGAGGCTGCACGCCACTTCATCCAGATCGCCGCCGAACTGGACCACGAACTGCTGGCGCCGGAAGAACAGGTGCCGGTCTCGGCCATCGCGCTGCAACTGCAGCTGCAGAACGATCTGGACGCGTTCTTCGAATCGCGCATCATCCAGGTGCAGCTCGACCCAGAGCTGGTGTCCAAGGCCGCCGCCGGCCCGACCCGCATCCGCCTGCGCACCAGTGCACGCTTCAGCGCCTACGACCGCGCGCAGCTGTTCCACCATGAAGCGCTGGTGCATTCGCTGACCGCCCTGAACGGCCGCGAGCAGCCGGTGCTGCCGAGCCTGGCACTGTCCTCGCCGCGGGTGACGGCAACCCAGGAAGGGCTGGCCACCTTCGCCGAGCAGATCACCGGCAGCATCGACATCGAGCGCCTCAAGCGCATCAGCCTGCGTACCGAAGCGATTGCGATGGCCCGCGAAGGTGCTGATTTCATCGAAGTGTTCCGCTACTTCTGCGATGCCGGGCAGAACGCTGAAGAGAGTTTCGCTTCGGCGCAGCGCGTGTTCCGCGGCGTGCCGCCCAGTGGCGGCCTGGCCTTCACCAAGGATACGGTGTACCTGCGCGGCCTGGTGTCGGTGCACACGTTCTTCCGCCACATGCTGGCCGAAGACCGCCTGCAGGTCTGCCGTTGGTTGTTCGCGGGCAAGATGAGCCTGACCGATGCGATCGCGTTCGCGCCGTTGTTCGATGCGGGGGTGCTGAAGCCGCCGCGCTGGCTGCCGCACTGGATGAGCCGGGCGAACGGCCTGGCCGGGATGCTGGCGTTCTCGCTGTTCGCCAACCGGATACGGATGGACCAGCTGGCGCCGGAATGAAATGCGTTGGCGGCCCCTCCAGCGCCTGCCTGCTATCGGTGGGGAGGAGGCGGGGCACCCTGGCCAGGACACGCAAAAGCCCATCCATGGTGCTCGATGGCGCCATCCATGGCGCCAACGGTCCTGGCCAGGGTGCCCCGCCTCCTCCAGACAGTTTCCTGCGGGCGCGGCAGCAGGCCCACCAGAGGGATTGCGTTTGAAAAGCAAAGAGCCGGGCAATGCCCGGCTCTTTGCTTTTGCTTTTCATTGCCTCCGCGCCGGCGCAGGAAATTGTCGAGCGCGGTGGGACGGGCCGAGGCAGGACCGTGAGGCGCATGGATGCGCCGACCGAGCCTACAGGGACGTACTTGCGGCGTGTCCTGCCTCGGCCCGTCCCACCTCGCCCCGCTGCGGTACTGATGCGCCGCAGCGCCCGCTTTCGACTTAGAACTCCGCCGCCACCGTCATGAACAACTGCCGCGGCGCGCTCGCGTGGATCGCATAGCGCTTGCCCTCCGGATCGGTCGGTGCGAACGAACTCAGCTGGCCCGCATAGCGCTTGTTGGTCAGATTGGTCGCGTTCAACGACACCCGCACATTGCGCAGGCCCAGGCCCGGGCCGAAATCGTAGCCCGCACCGGCGTCGAAGGTAGTCACGCCCGGCACCGACTGGTCGTTGGTGTAAGTGTAGTAGCGCTTGCCGGTGTACTTGGCACGCAGGCTGGCGAAGAAGCCATCGCGGTTCCAGCTGATTTCACTGGAGGCCATGCGCTGCGGCGTATCCACGGTGATCTTGCCGGCCACCGGCACCACCGCGCCGCCGGACAGGTAGTCGTCCTCGTAGGTGGTCTTGTTCCAGGACAGCGCGTTGTACCACTGCAGGCCGTCGATCGGCTTGAGGATGAAGGTCAGTTCCGCGCCGTAGCTCTTCACCGAACCGACGTTGATGAAGCGCGTCACGCACTCCGGACGCGTGCCGACTTCGATGCTCGAGCACGGGTTCAGCGACAGCAGGCGGTTGTCGAACTTCACGTTGTAGCCCGCGATCGACGCCTGGTACTTCTCACCGAAGGTTCGGAAGCCGGCTTCCAGGCTCTTGGACTTCTCCGGCTCCAGCCCGGCACTGGCCGCGAACGATTCCGGTGACACCTGCAGCGGGCCGCCGCTGCCACCACCGACGAAGGCGGCGATGTTCTCGGCGTAGGAGGCGAACAGCTCGTTGTTGGCGTTGAGCTTGAAGCCTACGCCCACCTGCGGCAGCACCGATTCCTTGGCGGTCAGCGTGCCCGAGGCGATGCTGGTTTCCACGCCGGGGTTGGCGGTGGCGCGCATGCGGGTGTTGGGGCTCTTGATGCCCACGTCCACGGTCAGGCGCTGGTCCAGGAAGCGCATGCGGTCCTGAACGTAGAACTGGCGCGTGCGGATGTCGAAGTCCTGGTTGAACAGCAGGCGGTCCGGGTTCTTCAGGTACAGGTCGTCCAGGAACGGGCCGCTGATGTAGTAGAAGTTGCGCGACACGTTATGGTCGTTCTGCTCGTACCACAGGCCGGCTTCCAGCTCGTGGATGCCCACCGTCCACGACAGTGCGGCGGTCAGGCCATCGCGGTTGATCGTGTAGTTGGTGCTGCGGATCGAGATCGGCAGCATCTTGTCGGTGCCCGGGTAGGACGGCTGGCCCGGTGCCCACCAGTGGCCCTGGCCACGGTTGTCGTGGTGGTAGGCCAGCAGCTTCAAGCGACCCTGCTCACCCAGGCGCAGGTCGGCATCCACCGAGTACAGGTTGTCGTCACGCAGTGCACGGCTCTGGTAGTACGCATCGTCGATGCTGGTGACGCCACCGCTGAACTTGCACTTGCTGCGGTCCAGAGTTCCCGGCGCGCAGTACGCAGCAGCCACGGCTCGATCCCAGTCCGGCGCGTAGATGTTCCAGTCATAGCCCAGGCCACGGGCCAGCATGTCCTTGGACAGGTAGGCGTAGTTGGCCTGGCTGGCGCGCGAGGTGGCCACGAACGCACCGAAACGATGGTCGCCCACGTTCCACACCGCCTTGGCGTTGAACTGGCGGGTGGTCTGGTTCTGGTACGGCGCAGCCCACATGTCCTGGTCCTGGTGCACGCCGGACACATAGGCCGAGAAGCCGTTGATGTCGCCGGTATCCACGCGCAGGTAGCCACGGCGCTGGCTGTTGTCGCCAACGGTGACGCTGGCGCGACCGCCGAATTCGGTGGACGGGTCCATCGAGAAGTACTGGATGGTGCCGCCCAGGTTGCTGGTCGAGGCCACGCCCAGCGAACCGATGCCCTGCGACAGCTCGGCGCCGGCCAGGTTCTCGGCGATGATCGCGCGGGCGATGCTCAGGCCGTTGTAGTTGCCGTAGCTGTTGTCGCCCAGCGGGATGCCGTCCAGCGTGTAGCCCAGGCGGCTCTTGTCGAAGCCACGCAGGCTGATGGTCTGCGATTCCTCGTTGGCACCGAAGGCGTCGTTGGACTGCACCGACACGCCCGGCAGGCGATCGAGGATCTTCTGGCCGCTGGTGCCCGGCGGCAGCACCTGCTTGTCGACGGCGGTGATGCGCTGCACCTGGCGGGTCTCGCCCTGGCCGATCACGGAGACGGTATCCAGCGTCTGCGCGCTCAGCGCGGCATCGGTGCTGGCGCCGGTATCGGCGGCGGTGGCAGCATGGGCGCTGGCGGCGGCGGAAAGCGCGATCGCCACGGCGATCGTCAGGTGTCGGGTCTGCATGGTGGTCCGTTGCATTGGGGGTGGTCACCGGCACGCGTGCGCGGTGCATGGCCACTATGCGAACGGAACATGAAACCTTCTTTACGGAAAACCAACGAACGATGCAGGGCAGTGGTGTGCGTCCTGCAACCTGTTCGTCATGGTGGTATGCCGGAGAGAATCAGAAGCGCTCACCGGGCCACCTGAATTTGAGCTGGTCCATGCAGTCACGATCATGTTCGGAGAATGAGAACCCGATCTGGATGCCGTTCAGTACCGTGCCGAACACCGTCGACTCGTCCAGACTATGCCCTGACGGGACGGAAAGGACGTTGAAGTCGGGGTAGCGACGACCCATCTGCTTTCGCGAGATGCAGGCGCCGCCCAGCGACAGCGTAATGCCTTTGATGATTCGCCCCGACGCATCGCTGTAGATCTGGCCAGAAGGCGCCCTGATCCTCCCAGCGACCACGAATGGCGCCAGATCGATGGTGGCGCTGTCGCCCCGGCCCCTTCCTGCTTCCGAACGCGAGCCGGCCGGAGCCAGTGGTGACAGCTGCGCGACAAGGTCAGAGCGTGCCAGCTGCAAGGACCAGCGCTCCACGAGCCGCCAGGTTGCGTCCGCCTCTTCTGCAGTGGCAGCGGGTGGGGTTGCCGCCAGTGGCGTGGTGGCGACCGCAAGAAGCGCAATCAGCATTGCACGCATGCCAACCTCCTTGATCCGCGATTCCGGCCGTTCGTCCATTGGGCGCGGCAAGCGCTGGCAGGTATAGCACCGGTTCTGCCGATGCATCGGGAAGTGCGTCTCAGAAATGCAGAAACAAAAAGGGGCCGGATCCCCCTCGCGAACGAAGGTTCACCGGCCCCGCGCACTCCGTGGGGGAGGCGGTCCACGCGCTGCGTGGAGACGGGCTCAACCCATGTACAGGCCACCGTTGACCGGATAGTCGGCGCCGGTCACGTACGAGGCTTCATCCGAGGCCAGCCACGCGCACAGGCCGGCTACTTCCTCCGGGCGACCGAGGCGGCGCACGGGCACCGAGGCGGCCAGCCGGTCCAGCACATCCGGCGGGAAGCTGCTGATCGCCTGGCTGGCGATATAACCCGGCGACAACGTGTTGACGGTCACCCCGCGCGAGGCCACTTCCGCGGCCAGCGCACGGCTGAAACCATGCATCGCGGCCTTGGCGGTGGCGTAGTTCACCTGGCCGATCTGGCCCTTGTGGGCGCTGACCGAACCGATGTTGATGATGCGGCCCCAGCCCCGCGTGGCCATACCGTCGACCACCTGCTTGGTGAGGTTGAACAGCGCATTGAGGTTGGAGGCGATCACCGCGTTCCAGTCCTCCACCGTCATCTGCCGGAACAGCAGGTCGCGACTGCCACCGGAGTTGTTGACCAGCACGTCCACTTCACCGACTTCGGCGCGGACCTTGGCAAACGCCGCGCTGGTCGAGGCCCAGTCGGTCGCGTTGCCTTCGGAGGCGATGAAGTCGAAGCCCTGTTCGCGCTGCTCGCGCAGCCAGTTGGCCTTGCGCGGCGAGTTCGGCGCGCAACCGGCGACCACGGTGTGGCCGCTGCGGGCCAGGCTCTGGCAGATGGCAGTACCGACACTGCCCATGCCGCTGGTGACGTAAGCGATTCGAAGCGTCATTGCAGAAGGCTCCTTGGTAAGAGGTCAGGCAGCGAGCGGGTACAGGCCGAACAACAGGCTGCCGATCATCAGCAGCATCGAGATGGCGATGGCCCACTTCAGGGTGAACTTCTGGTGGTCGGCGAACTCGACCTTGGCCAGGCCCACCAGCAGGTAGGTGGAAGGCACCAGCGGGCTGAGTAGGTGCACCGGCTGCCCGGCCAGCGAGGCACGCGCCATTTCCACCGGGGTGATGCCGTAGTTGCCGGCGGCCTCGGACAGGATCGGCAGCACGCCGAAGTAGAACGCGTCGTTGGACATGAAGAAGGTGAACGGCATCGACGCTACTGCGGTGATCACCGCCAGGTACGGGCCCCACGATTCCGGGATCACCGCCAGGAAGCTGTGCGACATCGCTTCGACCATGCCGGTGTTGTTGAGGATGCCGGTGAAGATGCCTGCGGCGAAGATCAGCGACACCACCGACAGCACGTTGCCGGCGTGGTTGACCACGCGGCGGCGCTGCTCGGCCAGGTTCGGGTAGTTGATCACCAGGGCGATGGCGAAGCCGACCATGAACAGCACCGGCATCGGCAGCACGCCGATGATCAGCGCGGTCATCAGCGCCACGGTCAGGGCCAGGTTGACCCACAGCAGCTTCGGACGCTTGATGTCCTCGGCGTCTTCCACGGTCGGCAGCGGGTTGCTGTCGTCGGACACGCTGTTGTCCATCCAGCTGCCGCCCTTGGGCAGGGTCACCACGCCGAGGCGACGGCGTTCCTTCAGGCCCAGGTACCAGGCCAGCAGCAGCACGCCAGCACAGGCGATCACCATCGACGGGATCAGCGGCACGAACACATCGGCCGGGTCCACGTGCAGCGCGGTGGCCGCGCGGGCGGTCGGGCCGCCCCACGGGGTCAGGTTCATCACGCCGCCGGCGAGGATGGTCACGCAGGTCATGTTCAGCGCGTTCATGCCCAGCCGCTGGTACAACGGCAGCATCGCCGAGACGGTGATCATGTAGGTGGTCGAGCCATCACCGTCCAGCGAGATCAGCATCGCCAGCACCGCGGTGCCGAGCACGATCTTCATCGGATCGCCCTTCACGAAGCGCAGGATCACCCGCACCAGTGGATCGAACAGGCCGGCGTCGATCATCACCCCGAAGTAGAGGATGGCGAACATCAGCATCACACCGGTCGGCGCGATCTTCTTGATGCCCTCCAGCATCATCTCGTCGATGTTGGCGCCGAAGCCGCCGATCAGCGCGAACAGGATGGGGATGGTGATCAGGGCGACGAGCGGCGACAGGCGTTTGCTCATGATCAAGTACATGAACGTAATGACCATGCCAAAGCCGAGGATGCTCAGCATCATCTGCGGACTCCTTGCGAAAACAGGACGTGGGGGAGTGGAAGGGGCCCGGGCGGCATGCCCGGAATATCAGGTCTAGAAGTCGTACTGCAGGCGGCCGGTGACCGCACGCGTGCGGTCCACCGTGATCCCGGCGAGGCGGTCGCGGTTGCGGCTTTCGATCACGTTGAGCATGAAGCGCAGGTTGTCGCGCAGGTACCAGTTGCCACCCAGCGTCCACGCTTCGGTGCTGCCGCGGCGCAGGTCGGCTGCACCGTCGAGGTGCTGTGCGCCCCACATCTGGTCGTAGCGCAGTGCCACTTCGAAGGCACCGGCCTTGTGGCGGATGTCCTTCACCCGCGCGAAGCGGCCGGTCTTGCGGTCGTAGGCGCGGCTTTCGCCGGTGACGAACCAGCTGAGCATGCCGTAGGCGGCCATCACGTCACCGCGCTGCGCGCCGTCATCGAAGGTGGCACCACTGAACTCGCCCTGCCACGACAGCGGGCCGCGCACCTGCGCGTATTCCAGCGACCACTTGTTGACGTCGGTATCGCGGCCAGCGGAGAAGTCGACCAGGGTCAGGCGGCTCTCGTCGGACAGGTGGCCGGCCGGGCGCGGGCGGATCTTCAGGCCCGGGACGCCGTTGGCGCCCGGGTTGTCATAGGCCTCACGGGCCAGCGACAGGCCCAGGTGCAGCACGTCGCCATCGCTGGGCGAGGGCGCCCAGGTGACGCGGCCACCGGCGGCACGGCCCTTCACCTGCCAGGCGTCGATGCTTTCCAGGCTGTAGATGCTGGCCGCCCAGGTGAAGTCGCCGGGGTTGGCCTGCCACGATGCGCCCAGGCGATACAGCGGCGCCAGCGTGGTGCCGGCGTTGCCGCGCTCCAGGAAGCTGCCGTAGTTGGAGCTGGTGCGGTCATCCAGCGAGAAGTACTGCTTGAACTGGCCCACGGTGAGCTTGCCGGCCTTGCCGAAGCTGCGTGCCAGGTACACGTCCTTGGCCTCGACGCGGTCGCCGGAGAAATCGGCTTCCAGCTTGTAGTCGACCACGAAGAACTTGCCGGACACATCGACCCAGGCACGGCGGATCTCGGTGTCATCCTTGTTCGGCGTACCGCGGTTGTCGTTGTCGAAGGTGGCGAAGTCCAGGTGCAGGCGGCCGCCCAGGCTGGCGGTGACCGGACGGTCGTCTTCGGCGGCAAAGGCCGGCGCCGACAGGGCAGCCAAAGCCATCATGGCGGCAGGACGCCGCCAGGCAAACGTGAATTCCACAAACCCTCCCAGGTGCACGCCAGGCGCGCGGCAATCGTGGGCACCGGACGGTGCGCGGCCGCAGTCTGGGTCGGGCAAGCTGTCATCGTCCTGTCAACGGTTTGTGCGGTGCAGCGTAAAAGACCGCCGGGCACGGCCCGGCGCTACCCATGCGGTGTATCCCGGTAGCGCCGGTCCATGACCGGCGGGCGGCCCCGGCGTCATGCGGTAGCATTCGTTTCCCCTCCCACCCCCGTGCCCATGCGCCTGTTGCTGGTCGAAGACAATCCGGATCTGGCCGATGCCATCATCCGCCGCATGCGCCGCAGTGGGCACGCCGTGGACTGGCAGGCCGATGGCCTGGCGGCCGCCAGCGTGCTGCGCTACCAGAGCTTCGACCTGGTGGTTCTGGATATCGGCCTGCCCAAGCTCGATGGCCTGCGCGTGCTGGCCGGCATGCGCGAGCGCGGCGACAGCACACCGGTGCTGATGCTGACCGCGCGCGACGGCATCGAAGACCGTGTGCAGGCGCTGGACGTCGGCGCCGACGATTACCTGGGCAAGCCGTTCGATTTCCGCGAGTTCGAAGCGCGCTGCCGCGTGCTGTTGCGGCGCGCGCGTGGCCAGGCCAGCGAACTGGTGCAGATCGGTGGCTTCCAGTTCGACAATGCCGCGCACCGGGTCAGCCTCGACGGCGAACCGATCGAACTGCCGAACCGCGAGTACCGGCTGCTGGAGATTCTGGTCGGCCGCCTCGGCCAGGTGGTCGGCAAGGATGAGATAGGCAATGGCCTGTTCGGCTTCGACGATGAAGCCGGCCCGAATGCCATCGAGCTGTATGTGGGGCGCCTGAGAAAGAAGCTGGCAGGTGCACCGCTGCGCATCACCACGGTGCGCGGCGTTGGCTACCTGCTGGAAGCCAGTGATGACAGCGCCGACGCCGATGGCTGACGCGCGTACCGCGAACGCCGCACCGGGCTCGCTGCGGCGCACGCTGCTGCTCTACCTCGGCGCGTTGCTTGCGGTGTTCGCGGTGGCTCTGCTGTTTGCCGCGCGCGGCTATGGCCAGCGCGCCGCCAACCGTTCCTACGATCACCTGTTGGTGTCCTCGGCGTTGTCCATTGCCGATTCGGTGGCCCTGGTCGATGGCCAATGGCAGGTCGATCTGCCCTATGCGGCGCTGGACCTGCTGGCGATGGCCCCGGAAGACCGCGTGTTCTATCGGGTCGCCGACAGCCGTGGCAACCTGATCACCGGCTATGGCGACCTGCCGGCGCCGCCGCGCCGGCCCGGCACGCAACCGCAGCTGTTTGATGCGGCGTACAGTGGCGAGACCGTGCGCTTCGTGGTGGTCGGCCGCAGTTTCGCCGCCGCCTCGGCGCAGGGCGAAGTACAGGTGCAGGTCGGCCAGACCCGGCGTGCGCGTGAAGCGGTCGCGCAGGACATGGTCAACCGCGCACTGCTGGCGATCGGTGTGCTGTCCGGCCTGCTGCTGGCGCTGGTGGCCTTTGGCGTGCATCGCGCATTCCGGCCATTGGTGCGGGTGGAACGCGAGCTGTCACGCCGCGAGCCCTCTGACCTGAAGCCGCTGGATGCCCGTGTACCGCGCGAGATGGACCAGATGGTGGCGGCGTTGAACCGCTTCATGGAACGGCTGTCCAGCAGCAACGAGACGCTGCGCGCGTTCATGGCCGAGGCCGCGCACCAGATGCGCACGCCGTTGGCGGCATTGCGTGCGCAGGCACAGCTGGCGCTGGATGACGACGATCCCGAAGACATGCGGCGCAGCCTGCAGGCGATCGAGCGCAACGCCACCCACATGAGCCGGTTGTTGAATCAGTTGCTCAGCGATGCCAGCGTGATCCATCGTTCGCATCTGCAGCGCTTTGCTGCAGTGGATCTGGCCGAGACCGTGCACCAGGCCCTGCATGAAGCGCTGCCGCAGGCCGGCCCGGCGCCGCGCGTGCAGCTGGCGATGACTGCCGAGCCGGTACAGGTGCATGGCGATGCGCTGCTGCTGCGCGAGGCGATCAAGAACCTGGTCGACAACGCGTTGAAGTACGGTGGTGATGGGCCGTTGCAGATCGCATTGACCGTGGAAGGCGGGCAGGCCGTGCTGACTATCGCCGACCACGGTGCCGGCATTGCCGCCGCCGATGCCGAACGCGTGTTCGAGCGCTTCGCCCGTGGCGAGGGCGCGCCGTCCGGCGGCGCCGGGCTGGGCCTGGCCATCGTCAAGCGTGTCGTCGACAGCCACGGTGGCCGCATCGACCTCAGCAATCGTCCTCAGGGCGGGCTGATCGCCACCATCCGCCTGCCCCGGAGCAGTCCATGATCCGCCTGTTCACTGCTGCCGTTGCCTTGCTGCTGGCCCTGCCGGTGCTGGCTGCGCCCGGCGATGTGCGCCGTTTTCCCGCACAGGCAAAGACCACGGCGCAGCTGCGCATCCACGGCACCACCGACATCGAAGTGTTCGCGGTGGTCATCGCCGACTACCAGCGGCTGCACCCGGGCACCGAAGTGATGTACGAGGACATCATCACCCAAGACCTGTACGCGCGGTACCTGCACGACCGCGGCGGACCGGCATCGCCGGACCTGCTGATCTCCAGTGGCATGGACCTGCAGACCAAGCTGGTCAACGATGGTCATGCACTGCCGCACCGCTCCGCTCAGACCGCCGCGCTGCCGGCCTGGGCGCAGTGGCGCAACGAGGCATTCGGCATCAGCTACGAGCCGGTGGTGATGGTCTACAACACCCGTGCACTGCCGTCGGCGAAGGTGCCGCACACGCGCCGGCAACTGCTGGACCGGTTGCGCGCCGAAGGCGCACCGCTGCGCGGCAGGGTCGGCACCTATGACATCGAACGCAGCAGCGTCGGCTACCTGCTGTCAACGCAGGATGCGCAGCGTGGCAGCATCGCCGGTGCGCTGCTGGGCGCGCTGGGCGACAACGACGTGGTGCGCGAGGAGCGCACCGGCGTGCTGCTGGACAAGGTGGCCAGCGGACAGCTGTCGCTGGTCTACAACGTGCTCGGCTCTTACGCGCAGGCGCGCATCGACGCGGGTGCTCCGCTGGCGATTGTGGAGCCCGAGGACTACACGCTGGTGGTACTGCGTACCGCGGTGATTCCACGCACCGGCCCACACCCGGAAGAAGCCCGGCGCTTCCTCGACTACCTGTTGTCGCCGCGTGGCCAGCAGGTGCTGTCACGCGAGGCACGGCTGATGCCGATCGTGACCGGCAACGCACGTGGCGACGATGCACCCGGCCGCAGCCGTCGTCCGATCCAGCTGGGCCCGGGCCTGCTGGTGTACCTGGATGCACTCAAGCGCCGCCAGTTCCTGGATGCCTGGCGCAGCAGCGTGGAGCCGGCAGGGCGCTGAGGCGACGGCCTGCCCGTACAATGGCGGCATGAGCGAATACACCATCCTGATCGCCGATGACCACCCGCTGCTGCGTTCGGCGGTGGTGCAGTCATTGCGGCAGAGCCTGCCGCTGGCGCAGGTGCGCGAGGTCGCCAGCGCCGAGGCATTGGCCGAAGCCCTCGACGCGCACCCGGACGTGGACCTGGTGCTGCTCGACCTGACCATGCCTGGCGCACACGGTTTTTCCGCGCTGCTGCACGTGCGTGGCTCGCATCCGGACATTCCGGTGGTGATCCTCTCGTCCAACGACCACCCCCGTGTGATCCGCCGCGCGCAGCAGTTCGGTGCTGCCGGTTTCATTCCGAAGTCGGCCCCGGCCGAGACCATTGGCGAGGCCGTGCAGGCGGTGCTCGATGGTGGACTGTGGTTCCCGGCGATGGCCGCCGAGCGCTCGGAGGCCGATGCGCTGCTGGCCAGCCGCCTGGCCCAGCTGACCCCGCAGCAGTTCCGCGTGTTGCTGTGCCTGGCCGATGGCCTGCTCAACAAGCAGATCGCCTATACGCTGGGATTGGCCGAGAACACGGTGAAGGTGCATGTCACCGCGATCCTGAAGAAGCTCGAATGCCATAGCCGCACGCAGGCGGCGGTGCTGGTGAAGGCGCTGGAGCCCGAGGGCGACGCCGGCATCGGGTTGTAGTTTCCAGCCAACGGCGCAGCCCCTCGTGGGTGGACACGTATAGCAGTTCATGTGTGAGGCCGGGCAGGTGGACTGCGCAGGGGCCGCTGCAAGTACGTCCATGTAAGCTCGGTCGCCGCTTGCTCGTGTGCGCTGTCCTGCGCACACGGCAAGACCCGGGTTGGGCGTCCTGCCCAACCCGCCCGAGGCATGCCTCGGGCCCATGCGGCTCACGCCCCTGCGCAGCCCATCTGCCCGGCCACGGACAGGTTCCGTGCGCGTCCACCCACGGAAGAGAAAAGAAGATCAAAAGCAAAGGCAGCCTGGCAGGCCGCCTTTTGTAGAGCCGAGCCCACGCTCGGCTGCTTTGCGGTCAGTCCGCGATGCCGAGCATGGGCTCGGCTCTACACGAGCAAGCGCAGCGCGCGACCGGCTTTTGTTCTTCTTTTTCTTCTCCGTGGGTGGCAGGCCACCGAAATCTGTCAGAGGTCGGTCGGGTTGGGTTCGCGGGGGTGTCAGCCGCATGGATGCGGCTGCCAAGCCTCCAGGGACGGATTCACGGCGTCCCCCGCGAACCCATCCCGACCGGCCCACCCACGGCTTCTGCTTTCCACGACAAACCAGGCACCGCCCACGAGGGGCTGCGCCGTTGGCTGGAAACTACCCGCGATGCCGGATCAACAACTGGCTCATCAACGCCCGCAGCGCCGGCGGCTTCACCGGCTTGGCCATCATTCCCCAGCCGCGCTCGGCGGCCATCTCACGCAATCCCGCATCGCGCTCGGCGGTGACCAGCACCACCGGTGGGCGGGCCTGCCACAACTCGGCCAGCGTCTCGTACAGCACCGGCCCGTGGTGATCGCCCATGCGCACATCCAGCAGCACCAGTTCCGGCACCGCGCCTGTTGCCGCCAGCTGCAGCGCCGCCTGCGGGCCGTCGGCCAGCGCCACCTCGCAGCCCCAGCGCTCCAGCAGCGCGCGGCTGGCGGCGCAGACGTGCGGGTCGTCGTCGATCACCCACACTCGGCACCCGCGCAGGGGATTTTCCGCAGCAGGCTCCTGCGCCAGCACCGGTGGTGGTGCCGTGGTGGGAATCGCGCTGGCCTCGCCGAACGGCACGCCTACGGCGAATACACTGCCCTGGCCCAGCTGCGAGCGCAGCCGGATCGGATGACCGAGCAGGCGGCCGATGCGGTCGACAATGGCCAGGCCGAGGCCGGCGCCGCGCTGCTGGCCGTCGTGCAGGCGGCGGAATTCCTCGAAGATCTCGCCCTGCAGCGCATCGGGAATGCCGGGGCCCTGGTCGTGAACTTCGATCCACAGCAGGCCTTCGCGGCGACGGCAGCCCAGAAGCACGCGACCGCGCTCGCTGTAGCGCAGCGCGTTGGACAGGAAATTCTGCAGGATGCGGCGCAGCAGCGCTTCATCGCTGACCACCACCGCATCGGTATCGACCCAGTCCACCACCAGGCCACGTGACTGCGCGGCGATGCCGAATTCGCGCGCCAGTGTCTGCAGCAGCGGGCCGAGCCGGAACGCCTGCACACGGGTCGGCAGGCTGCCCGATTCCAGCCGCGCGATATCCAGCAGACTGTTGAGGATCGCATCCTGCGCGGCCAATGCAGCGTCGATGTGATCGCTGGTCTGCTGCTGCGCCGGGTCGCTCAGCTTGCCGCGCAGCACCGAGACGAACATGCGTGCTGCGTTGAGTGGTTGCAGCAGGTCGTGCACGGCCGAGGCGACGAAGCGGGTCTTGTAGCGGTTGGCCTGTTCGGCCTCGCGGCGTGCTTCGTCCAGGTCGTGGGTACGTTCGGCGATGCGGTGTTCCAGTGCATCGGCCAGCGAGCGCAGTTCGCGTGCAGCATTCTTGTAGCTGGTGATGTCGGCGTAGCTGGTGACGAAACCGCCGTCGGGCAGCGGGTTGCCGCGGATTTCCAGAACCGTACCGTCGTCCTTCTCACTTTCGCGCATGTGCGGACGGCCGCTGCGCAGGTGGTTGAGGCGACGCTCGATGGCCTCGTCGACCGGGCCGGGACCGAGCAGGCCACGGCGTGCGTTGAAGCGGAACAGTTCCTCGATGGGCCGCCCCACGCGCACCAGGTCCAGCGGGAAACGGAACAGTTCCAGGTAGCGCGAATTCCATGCGACCAGACGCAGGTCCCGGTCGATCACCACCACGCCCTGCGGCAGGTGTTCAAGGCTGCGGCTGAGGCCGCTGTCGGCATCGGTGGCGGCCTGCAGCAGGCCATCCTGTGCGGTGCGCAGTTCCTGTGCATGCTGCTTGAGCAGGGTTTCCAGCTCGCGGCGGCTGCGCAGGCGATGCTTGGCCAGGCGCCGGCGCTGTTGTATGAACAGCACCAGGAAGCCCAGCGCCAGCCACGCAGCACCTCCGGTAAGCGCGGCCGCACGGCCGGCGGCGGTGGCGGCACTGGCATCGTGCAGCAGGTGCAGGTTCCAGTCTTCGGCCGGCAGCTCAAGGCTCTGCCACAGCATCGGCTGCGGCAATGCCGGGTCCAGCAGGCGCACCATGCGGCCGCCATCGGCCAGTACATCCTCGGTACGTGCGCGCAGTGGCTGCAGGGTGCGATCGGCGTACTGGCGGGCGTCCAGCATCTCGCGGCGCTCATCGGCGCCCAGCGGTCGCAGCAGGCGGTAGCGCCAGCTGTCACGGTTGGCCAGGAACACCACGTCGTGGTCGTCACTGGCCAGCACCACGTCCGGGCTGCTCAGCCACTCCTGCTCCAGTGCCGACAGCTCGACCTTGATCACCACCACGCCGAGCCGCTTGCCGTCTTCCTCGATGGCCTGCGACAGGTAGTAGCCGGGCACGCCGGTGGTCATGCCGATGCCGTAGAAGCGGCCGCGGCCCTGGGCCAGCGCCTGGCGGTAATAGGGACGATAGCTGTAGTTCTCACCGACGTTGGTGGTCGGCTGGTCCCAGTTGCTCGCCGCCACCGCCACGCCATCGTGGCCGACCAGGGTCAGGGTTGAGGCACGGGTGACTTCATTGGCGCGTTGCAGCTTGAGGTTCAGCCGCTGCCGTTCGGTGGGCGAGGGCGGTACGCGCAGCGCGTGCAGCAGATCCGGATCCAGTGCCAGTACCTGCGGCAAGGTGCCGAAGCGGTCGATGCGCTGCTGCAGGCCCTGGCCGTACAACTGCAGCTGGCGTTGTACCTGGCTGCTTTCCTCGCCGAGGGCGCGCCGCCAGGCGTAGTGGCCGGCGGCGACCGCACACAGCACGGTGCCGCCGACCATCACCGCGATGGTCAGCAACAGCATCCGGTGGCGGCTGAGCCAGTACATGGCGGCAGTCTACGCAGGGCCGGCGGGCGTGGCGTGCACGCCCGCCGGGATCTGACGTGGAAGGGGTCAGAAGTGCATCTGCGCGCGCAGTTCGAAGATCTCCGGCGTGCTGTGCACGCCGCGACGGCTGGCGTCGACCTTGACGTAGTTGGCCTGGAACTTGAAGTGGCTGGTCAGGTACCAGTTCGCACCCAGAGTGAGGTCGTGCTGGCGGCCGCCGAGGATGCTGCCATCGTCGAGGTCCATGCGGCTGTAACGGGCCACCAGTTCCACCGCGCCGTAGTCGTGCGCCGGCTTGATGTTGGCCACCGCACCGGCGTTGTACGGGCGCGATTCGCCGGTCAGCACCCAGCTGGCCATCGCGTACTGGCCGCTGCCGGTGTAGTCGGGCTTGCCGTCATGGCGGGTGACCGTGGCGCGCAGGGCTTCGGCCTGCACCGAGAACGGGCCGCGGATCCAGATGCCTTCCAGGCCGGTGCGGCGGATCTGGTCGGCGGTGACCAGCGCGCCGGAATCGACATAGCGGATGTCGGTCAGGCCGGCTTCCGGACGTGCGCGCAGGCGCGCGCTGGCCTCGTGGTGCACGTCGCGGCCATCGCTGTAACCGCGCGGATTTTCCTGCGAGTAGGCCAGGCCCAGGTGGATCACGTCACCCGGCGCCTTCACCGGGGTCCACACCGCACGCACGGCCTGGGTGGTGCCCGGGTTGTCACCCTGCAGGTCCTTGCCGCCATAGGCGCCGGCCTGCAGCAGGTACTGCGGGCGCTCCAGCACCCATTCCACGCCGGTGCGGCGGCCTGCGTAGAAGGCCTGCACGGGCAGCGCGGTTTCCAGGAAGCTGCCGGCGCGCGAGGATGTGTTCGCGTCCAGGCCGACCGGGGTCTTCATGTAGCCGAAGCGGAAGCGGCCGATGTCGCGGCCGAAGAAGGCCTTGCTTTCGAAGCGCACGAACACGTCCAGCCAGGTATCGGACTGGAAGTCGTAATAGACCATCGCGTCGTAGACGCCCTTCTTCTTCAGCGTCGCACCGAACTCCTTGCGGCGCACGGCGTCGTCGTCCTCAAGACCACTGCCCGAGGAGAAATCGTTGTAGTCGTAGGCGATGTTGGCGGTAGCGGCCAGCTCGGTGCCGTCGCCGAAGGCGTACTTGGTCGGCCAGTTGTCGAAATCGGCAGCCGAAGCGAAGGCGGGAAGCGCGGCCAGCGACAGGGCCAGCAAGGTGGGAATCGGGCGCATGTTGGGTGCGGCTCTCTCAGATTGCGTGTGGACAGGACAACAACGGCCGCAAGGGCCGGAACTTTCGCAATGACGCGCCCGGCCGTTCAGCTCGGGCCACCGGCCTCCCCGTGATCGGGCGGTGCGGCGCCAGTGTAGGCATCGCGGCCACCTGAACCGGGGGGCTAGTACCAATAGGTTATCTGCGCCAGCGTGCCCGGCGCGTACAAAGGCGTCCATTGGTCGCACCCCCTGCGCGTGCTGCACAGGGCCTGCGGTCAGTTTCCACGGTAACGGTTCCCGTGCAGTCCCGGGGCCGTACGTGCCTGAAAATGCCCCTTCCGGAGTCCGCCATGCACATCCCGACCGCAGCACCGGTGCCTGCAAAGCCGTTGCCGATCTATCGCCAGCTGTACTTCCAGGTGATCGTGGCGATCGTCCTGGGCGCCATCCTCGGCCACTACGAACCGTTGATCGGCGAGAAGATGAAGCCGCTCGGCGATGCCTTCATCAACCTGGTGAAGATGATCATCGCACCGGTGATCTTCCTGACCATCGTCACCGGCATCGCCGGCATGACCCACCTGCGCACGGTGGGCCGCGTATTCGCCAAGGCGATGGCGTACTTCCTGTTCTTCTCCACGCTGGCGCTGATCGTCGGCATGATCGTGGCGCACGTGGTGCAGCCCGGCGCCGGCATGAACATCAACCCGGCCGAGCTGGACCAGACCGCGGTGCACAGCTACGTCGAGAAGTCGCATGACCTGACCCTGGTCGGCTTCCTGATGGACATCATCCCGAAGACGCTGCTCAGCGCGTTCGTCGATGGCAACATCCTGCAGGTGCTGTTCGTGGCCGTGCTGTTCGGCATCGCACTGGCATCGGTGGGCGAGAAGGGCAAGTCGATCGTGAACTTCCTGGAGGCGCTGGTCGCCCCGGTGTTCAAGCTGGTCCACATCCTGATGAAGGCCGCGCCGATCGGTGCCTTCGGCGCAATCGCCTTCACCATCGGCAAGTACGGCGTCGGCTCGCTGATCAACCTGGCCTGGCTGGTGGGTTCGTTCTACCTCACCGCCTTCCTGTTCGTGGCGGTCATCCTGGGCCTGGTCTGCCGCCTGTGCGGCTTCTCGGTGTTCAAGCTGGCGCGCTACCTGAAGGCCGAACTGCTGCTGGTGCTGGGCACCTCCTCGTCGGAGTCGGCGCTGCCGTCGCTGATGGAGAAGATGGAACGCGCCGGCTGCAGCAAGTCGGTGGTGGGCCTGGTGGTCCCGACCGGCTACTCGTTCAACCTGGACGGCACCAACATCTACATGACCCTGGCGGCGCTGTTCATCGCCCAGGCCACCAACACCGAACTGACCCTGGGCCATCAGATTGCCCTGCTGCTGGTCGCCATGCTCAGCTCCAAGGGCGCGGCCGGCGTCACCGGCGCCGGCTTCATCACCCTGGCCGCCACCCTGGCCGTGGTGCCGGAGGTGCCGGTGGCCGGCATGGCGCTGATCCTGGGCGTGGACCGCTTCATGAGCGAATGCCGCTCGCTGACCAACTTCATCGGCAATGCCGTGGCCACGGTGGTGGTCTCGCGCTGGGAGGGGGCGCTGGACCGCAACCGCCTGAAGCTGGCGCTGGACGGCCGCGAAAGCGAACTGCCGCCGCTGATCGATGCCGTGCCCGAGGCGCTGCCGGCCAGGGGCTGATCCAGGTGTGTGGTACCGCGGGGCCGATCACGACAGTGGTACGGCCCCGCGGCGTTTCAAGGCGTCCCATGGCTGTCATGGGACGCACCGAAGCTGGTGTCGCGGTACCGTCGCATACGGCACGGAATTGTGCGGTCGCAGCATGCCTGCGACAGGATAGCGACAGGTCCAGACGCTCCAACGGGGGTATCATCCCCTGTCCCTTCTGCCCATTCATGTAACCCACATCGATGTCCAACGAAGATTTCAAACAGGCCGCCCTCGATTACCACCGGATGTCCCCGCCGGGAAAGATCAAGGTTTCCGCTACCAAGCCCATGCTGACCCAGCGCGACCTGTCGCTGGCGTATTCGCCGGGCGTGGCGTACGCCTGTGAAGCGATCAAGGCCGACCCGCAGCAGGCCAGCGAGCTGACCGCCCGCGGCAACCTGGTGGCGGTGATCTCCAACGGCACCGCGGTGCTGGGCCTGGGCAACATCGGCGCGCTGGCCGGCAAGCCGGTGATGGAAGGCAAGGGTGTGCTGTTCCAGAAGTTCGCCGGCATCGATGTGTTCGACATCGAGGTGGATGAAACCGATCCGGACAAGCTGGTCGACATCATCGCCTCGCTGGAGCCGACCTTCGGCGGCATCAACCTGGAAGACATCAAGGCACCGGAATGCTTCGTGGTCGAGCGCAAGCTGCGCGAGCGCATGAAGATCCCGGTGTTCCATGACGACCAGCACGGCACGGCGATCATCGTCGGCGCAGCGGTGCTCAACGCCATGGCGATCACCGGCAAGAAGATCGAGGAAGTGAAGCTGGCGACCACGGGCATGGGCGCAGCTGGCATTTCCTGCGTGAACATGCTGGTGCAGCTGGGCCTGAAGCCGGAGAACATCCTGGCCTTCGACCGCGAGGGCGTGATCCACACCGGTCGTACCGACCTGGACCCGGAAAAGCAGCGCTATGCGCGCGACACCGACAAGCGCACCCTGGCCGAGATCGTCGACGGCGCGGACATCTTCCTGGGCCTGTCGGCGCCGGGCATCCTGACTGCCGACATGGTCAAGACCATGGCGCCGGATCCGGTGATCTTCGCGCTGGCCAACCCGACCCCGGAAATCATGCCGGAACTGGCGCGCGCCGCCCGTCCGGACGCGATCATCGGCACTGGCCGTTCGGACTACCCGAACCAGGTCAACAATGTGCTGTGCTTCCCGTACCTGTTCCGTGGTGCGCTGGACGTGGGCGCGACCGCGATCAACGAGGAAATGAAGATCGCCTGCGTGCGCGCAATTGCGGCGCTGGCGCGTCGTGCGGCCACCGACATGGGTTCGGCCTATGGCGGCGAGACCCCGAGCTTCGGTCGTGAATACCTGATCCCGCGCCCGTTCGACCGCCGCCTGCTGGTGGAGCTGTCGGCCGCCGTGGCCCAGGCCGCGATGGACTCGGGCGTGGCCTCGCGCCCGATCGACGACATGGGCGCTTACCGCGACAAGCTGGCCCAGTTCGTCTACCGCACCAGCCTGATGATGAAGCCGGTCTACGACCGCGCGCGCAGCGACAAGCAGCGCGTTGTGTATGCCGAGGGCGAAGAGGAAGTGGTGCTGCAGGCGGTGCAGAACGTGGTCGATGACGGCCTGGCGCACCCGATCCTGATCGGCCGCCCGGAAGTGATCGAGTCGCGCATCGAGCGCCTCGGCCTGCGCCTGAAGATCGGCGAGAACGTTGAAGTCACCAACATCAACGACGACCCGCGCTTCAACGAGTACTGGCAGTACTACCACGGCCTGACCGGCCGTCGTGGCGTGACCGTGGCCGCGGCGAAGAACCTGATGCGTTCGCGCCCGACCCTGATCGCGGCGGTGATGGTGGCCCGTGGCGAAGCCGATGCGATGCTGACCGGCATCGTCGGCCGCTTCCACAAGAAGCTGGGTTACGTGCGCAGCGTGCTGCCGCTGGAGCCGAAGGTCACCTCGACTTCGGCGATGACCGGCGTGATCAACCAGCAGGGCGTGTTCTTCTTCGTCGACACCCATGTGCAGGAAGACCCGACGGCCGAGCAGCTGTGCGAAGCGACCCTGCAGGCCGCCTACCGCATGAAGCTGTTCGGCATCGAGCCGAAGGTGGCGCTGCTGTCGCACTCCAACTTCGGCAGCCACGATTCCAAGGACGCGCTGAAAATGCGCCAGGTGCGCGAGCTGCTGCTCAAGCGCAACCCGCGTCTGAACGTGGACGGCGAAATGCAGGGCGACACCGCGTGGGACGAAGCGCTGCGCCAGAAGCTGCTGCCGGGCTCGACCCTGCAGGGCCGTGCCAACCTGTTCGTGCTGCCGAACCTGGAAGCGGCCAACATCGCCTACAACCTGGTGCGTGTGTTCACCGACGGCGTGGCGATCGGCCCGATCCTGATGGGCGTGAACAAGCCGGTGCATATCCTGACCACCAGCGCGACCTCGCGCAGGATCCTGAACATGACCGCCATTGCGGCGGTGGATGCGCAGATCCGCAAGCAGCTGGAAGCGGAAAAGAAGGCGTAAGCCTTCTTTCCGCTTCCAGCTGCAGAAGCGCGCCCCCCCGGGGCGCGTTTCTGTTTCCGCAAAGCGGAAACGGGTAGTGCCGGCCGCTGGCCGGCAACCGCAATCATGTCCACCGCCACTGCAGCCGGCCAGCGGCCGGCTCTACCGCCCGCCGGCCTGTGCCACACGCGCTACGCCGCCCGGTCATGTCCCTGCAACGCCTTTGCGGCCCAATACGCCCACGCGGCCCGGCCGTGGGAAGGGACCGGACCGGCCTTCCCACCCTGGGCCCGACCAACTTTTCATGGGCGAGGGTGTCATGCGCAATCGAGTGACGCGGCGGTACTTCCAGCAGCTGTTCGCGCTCTACGCCGGCTTCGTGCGGTCGCGCTGAGGCGTAGAAGGCAGCGAGGTAGAGTCGACCGTTGGTCGACTATCGCGCGAAGCGCGGGGTTTTCGGTGGCTGAATCAAGGGCAGTCGACTAACAGTCGACTCTACCCAGTCGCCCCGATATCCAGTCGACCACCCAGTCAGTGCCGCTTGCCGCGCCGTGCCGGCGCCGGCGGCGGTGCGTCCGAACGCGGCTTGGCGTACTGCGCCCACAACGCCGGCAGTGCCTTGCCGGTGTGCTTCTGCCACAGCGCCGGTGCATAGCGGCCGTCGCGCAGGGCCTTGTCCAGTGCCAGCACCAGGCCCGGGTGTTCGGCGTCGGCCCACTTCAGGAACGCACCGGTGACACGGTAGCCGCTGTCGACGTTCTGCCCCTTCTCGACCTTGCCGGGCAGTGCCCAACCGGCCGCGGCATTGTCCATGCCGTAGCGGTCGCGTGCGTAGTCGGCGATGCCTTCCACCAGCCAGCCCGGCACCCGTGCATCGCCATAGCCGGGATACCCCTGCACGATGTGCATCGCCTCATGGGTGACCAGGTCGACGTCGTTCGGGTGTTGCGCCAGCCAACCCGGATTGATGGTGATCGTCGCTGCCTGGTCCTTGTCGCCGACGAAGGCGATGCCGGTGTAGGCCGGATCGATCACGATGCGCACCATTGACGGCGCAGCGGGATGGAAGTCCGCACGTTCGCGCAGGTACGCGAAGAAGAACGTATCGATCACCCGCTTGCGCTGCGGTGCGGCCAGGGCGCCACGGGCGTCCTGGTAGTTCAGCGTCACGCCGTCGCGGGTCAGCTGCGTATCGAACGCCTGGGTCTGGCCGAAGCTTGAGAAGGACAGGGCAACAAGGGCCAGAGGCAGTAGACGGAAGCGCATGCAGCTCATTGTACGGTGCCGGCCGCCAGCAGTTCGATCTCCGCCAGCGGCAGCCGTGCCGGTGCCGCCAGGCGCAGGCGGTACTCGCTGTAACGACCGGGTTTGGCGATGCGGAACGGACGGGTCTGGCGGGCGGATTCGAAGTCTTCGCCGCTGCGCTGGTCGAGCACGGCCCAGCTGCCGCCGCCGTTGCGCGCCTCCAGCGTCCACTCACCGCCCTGGATGCGGCCGTCACCGCTGGTCAGCGTGTACATCGTCGGGGTGCCCTCGGCCAGGCCGGTCAGCGCGATGGTTGCACTGGCGCCCAGACCCACCGTGGTGCCGGCATCGTCATCGACCAGCGCGGGCAGGGCACGGCCATCGGCCAGCGTCGCCTTCGCGCCGCTGCCGAGCAGGTCGTGCAGCAGCTGCGGGTGCTGGCCGCGCGCGGTCAACGAGCGCGGCACATCGTCCACGCCGCTGCCCCAGCGCGAGGGGCGGGGTCCCATCACGAAGTCGAGGGTCGCGCCCTTGGCGATCAGGTCGTGCGGCACCCAGGTCTTCGTCCACGGCGTACCGTTGATCTTCAGCGACTGCACGTAGACGTTCTCACGCGAGTTGTTGGCCGCGTTCACGGTCAGCACCGCGCCACCCTGCAGCTCCACCCGTGCATGCTCGAATGCCGGCGAGCCGATCACGTACTCCGGGGCGCCCATGCGCAGCGGGTACAGGCCCAGCGAGGCCAGTACGTACCATGCCGAGGTTTCACCGTTGTCCTCATCGCCCGGGTAGCCCTGGCCGATCTCGCTGCCGACGTACAACCGCGACAGGATCTCGCGCACGTGCTGCTGGGTCTTCCACGGCTGCCCGGCGTACAGGTACATCCACGGGATGTGGTGCGCCGGCTGGTTGCTGTGCGCATACATGCCCATGCGCACGTCGCGCGCTTCGGTCATCTCGTGGATGGTGCCGCCGTACGAGCCGGCCAGTGCCGGGTCCGCGGTTTCAGGTGTCGCGAAGAAGGTATCCAGCTTCGCCGCCAGCTTTTCGCGGCCGCCATACAACGCGGCCAGGCCTTCGCCATCGTGGGCGGCGGTGAAGGCGAAGGTCCAGCCATTGGATTCGGTGTAGTCGTGGCCCCACACGCGCGGATCGTAGGCCTTTGCGTCCACGCGCCAGCGACCATCGGCCTTGCGGCCCTGGAAGAAGCCTGCCGCCGGATCGAACATCGTCGCGTAACTGGCGGCGCGATGGCGGAAGTAGTCGGCCTCGGTGCTGTAGCGCTCGCGTGCGGCGGGCGCGGTCGCGCGCTTGGCCAGGGCATCGGCCATGTTGGCGATGCCAAAGTCATTGAGTGCGCCTTCCATCGTCCACGACATGCCTTCGTGCACGTCGGCACTGGCATAGCCGCGGAAGGTCGAACGGTTCATGCCCTTGCGGCCGACATGGCGGTCCGGCGGCACCACGGTCGCGTTCTTCAGCGCGGCGGCATAGGCCTCGGCCGGATCGAAACCGCCGACGCCCTTCAGCCATGCATCGGCGAAGGCCACATCGGAGCTGGTGCCGACCATCAGATCAGCGTAGCCCGGCGATGACCAGCGTGCGATCCAGCCGCCGGCGCGGTACTGCTCGATGAAGCCCTGCACCAGCTGCCCGGCATCGTCGGGCGTGAACAGCGCATAGGCCGGCCAGGTGGTGCGGAAGGTGTCCCAGAAGCCGTTGTTGACGAATACCTTGCCGTCGCGCACGGCGGCATAGCTGCGGGTCGCGCTGCCCTCGGTGTTGTCATCGCTGGCGCTGGCCTGGTTGGCGTAGCGCCACTCCGGTGCGGCGGCGCTGCCCACGTTCTCATGGCCGGAATTGGGGTACAGGAACAGCCGGTACAGGCTGGAATACAGCGTGGTCTTCTGGTCGTCGCTGGCATCGCCGATGTCGAAACGGGCCAGGCGCGCATCCCATGCATCCTGCGCACGGCCGGCCACGCTTTCCAGCGTATCGGTTGCGGCCATTTCCAGGGCCAGGTTGTGCCGTGCCTGCTCCACCGAGATCAGCGAGGTGGCGATGCGCATGGTCACCCGCCGGTCGCTGCCGGCATCGAATTTGATGTAACCGGTCGGTCGGCCGGTGTTGAGGCGCCCACTGCTGCGCCACGGCCTGTCGAAGCTGGCCACCACGTACATGCGACTGGCGCCGTTGGACAGGCCGCTGCGCGTATCGGTGTAGCCGGACAGTGTCTGCGTGGCAGCGTCCAGGGTCAGGCCACCGCGTGCATCGACATTGTCGAACAGCAGGTTGGCGTCGCCGCCCTCGGGGAACTCGAAGCGGAACAGCGCGGCATGATCGGTCGGCGCGATGGCGGCCGCGATGCCGTTGTCGAAGCGCACGTCGTAGCGATACGGGCGCGCGCTTTCATGGCTGCGCTCGAACGACAGCGCGCGCTTGCGACGGTCGGCCTCCGGCACGCCACGGCTGGCCGAGGGCATCACCTGGAAGGTCTGGCGGTCGCCCATCCACGGGCTGGGCTGATGGCTCAGCGCAAGCGCCTGCAGCTGCGGGTGGTTCTGTGCGTCGTTCTGTTCGTTCCAGCGGTACAGCCAGTTCAGTGCGCCAGCATCGGTCACCGGGGTCCAGAAGTTGAATCCGTGCGGTACCGCGGTGGCCGGGAAATTGTTGCCGCGCGAGAAGGTGCCGTTGGCCTGGGTGCCACGGGTGGTCAGCACCCAGTCGGAGACGCGCGCTGGCTGCTGACGTGGCACTGTGTCCAGGCGCACGTCATCGATCCAGCCCGAGACCGGTGCACCGTCGGCACTGGCCACGTCCAGTTCGATCGCCAGCACGCGGCGGCCCTTCAGCGCGGGCACGTCGCCCAGCCGCACCGCCTTGCGCGCCCACTGCTGCGGATACAGCGTCTTCGAATCGCCCTGCGCGCGCGCACCGATGGCCACGCCATGCTGGTCGCGTGCAGCGCTGGCCGAAACGCGGCTGCCATCGTCCAGCAGCAGGTCCAGTGACACATAGGTCGAGGCCACGGTGTCCTTGCCGACGATCTCCGGCAGCACCAGCCACGACAGGGTGGTATCGGCCTCGATCGGCAGGTCGGTCTTGAACAGCTCGCGTCGCGCGCTGCCGCCTTCGCTGCCGTAGCGCAGTGCATGCAGGCCGCTGTAGCCCGCATTGCGCTTGGCGGCGTAAGGCGCCGCAGGGCCGTTGCCGATCGTGACCTGCAGTGCGCCTGCGGCCGGTGCCGGAGCCGGCTGGCCCGGTTCGAACGAGGTCTGCAGTCCCTGTGCCAGCACCGGCATCGCGGTAGTCGCACAGGCCAGGGCCAGGGCGAGCGGAAGCAGGGCGCGGCGTGGATCGGACAGGGTCATGCAGGGGTCTCCCGGAAGGGCAGGCGGCGGGCAGAACCCGCATCGGCGGACACCACGGACAGCATCGCTCCGCCCGCCGGGATGGCAGTGGAAGAAGCGATACCGGTCCGGTGGGGGCGGGCCATGCGATCGGGTCGGATTGGAGTGGGCCGGTTTACGACCTGGCCCGATCCTGCAACAGCCGTGGCAACCTGACAAGTGCCATTTAGTTCGATCCAAATGCAGGAAATATCGTTGTCGGCGGATTTTCGGCGTGAACCTGCAGGATCGATCGGGAATTTCCGCCGGCACCCCGTCCCGAGGTGGCATGCAAGGCCGCAGGGAATCGGCCCGGTACGCGCAAAGACCCGTTGCGGCGCAATGTCGGGGCGGCCCAGATGCTAGAATCACAGGCCTCGCAACCCGTTCATCGACATCCGCCATGAGCCATACCGCCACTGCGCCCGCCAACGCCGAGAAGCGCTACACCGTGCACCGCAGCGATCTGCCGCTGAGCTGCCCGACCCCGGAAATGGCGCTGTGGAACTCGCATCCGCGCGTGTACCTGCCGATCGAAGACGAGCCCAACGGCGAAGCGCAGTGCCCGTACTGCGGTTCCGTGTTCGTGCTGGCCGACTAAGCGGCCGCCCCTTCGATGCGCCGATTGACCGTGGTGCAGTTGCTGCCGGCGCTGCACTCCGGCGGTGTCGAGCGCTCGACGCTGGAAATTGCTGCGGCCCTGGTCGCTGCCGGCCATCGTGCGCTGGTGGTCTCCGCCGGTGGCCGCCTGGTGCAGCCGCTGCTCGATAGCGGTGCCGAGCACCTCACCCTTGATATCGGCCGCAAATCGCTGCTGACCCTGCGCCACCTGCCGACCCTGCGCCGCCTGTTCGCTGAAGTTGGCGCCGACATCGTGCATGCCCGTTCGCGGCTGCCGGCCTGGCTGGGCCTGTACGCGATCCGCGCGATGCCTGCCGCACAGCGCCCGCATTGGGTGACCACCGTGCACGGGTTGAACTCGCCCAGCCGCTACAGCGCGGTGATGACCAGCGGTGAACGCGTGATCTGCGTGTCCAACACCGTGCGCGACTACGTGCAGCGGCACTACCCGTCGGTTCCCGAAGCGAGGCTGCAGGTGATTCCGCGCGGCGTCGATGTCGCACAGTTTCCCCGCGTGGCCCGCGCCGACCGTCGGCCACGACTGGCGCTGGCAGCCGATTACCCGTGGCTGGCGCAGGTTGAGGGCCCGCTGCTGCTGCTGCCGGGGCGTGGCACCCGGCTGAAGGGGCATGCTCATGCGCTGCAGTTGCTGGCGGATGTACGCGCGGCCGGTGTGCCGGCACAGCTGTGGATGCTGGGCACCGATGAACCCGGCCGTGAAGCCTACGTGGCCGACCTGCGCCGGCAGGCGGCTGCTTTGGGCGTGACCGACGTCGTGCAGATCAGCACGCCGACCGCGCGCATCGCCCAGGCCTATGCGGCCAGCGATCTGGTGCTGCAGCTGTCGGACAAGCCCGAAGCGTTCGGCCGCACCGTGGTCGAAGCGTTGTCGGTCGGTCGCCCGGTACTGGGCTGGGACCATGGCGGCGTCGGCGAACTGCTGCAGCAGCTGCAGCCGGCCGGCGCCGTGCCGCTGGGCGATGCACGGGCGCTGGGTGAACGTGCGCTGGCCCTGCTGGCGCAGCCGCCGTCCTTGCCGAGCCGCATCCCGTTTACCCTGCAGGCCATGCAGCGCGACACCCTCCGCCTCTATGCCGACCTCGCCGGCTGACCCCGCAACCCTCGTGCGCGAGGACCGCGCCGGGCGCTGGGCGCCCTGGTGGGTGCTGGCGTACGTGGCGCTGTGGCCGTTGCCGGGCATCGCTGAAACCGTGCTGGGTCTTGGTGCGCTCTATGCCGCGGTGCGCATGATCATGCGCCGCCTGCAGCGCCGCCCGCACCTGCTGACACCCGCCGCGTGGGCGCTGACCTCGATCCTGTTCCTCGGTTACTGGCTGCCGCAGGCGTTCTCCGCCTTCGATGCGATCGATCCGGCGGCGTCGTGGACCAAGGCGGCCGCCGGCCTGCGCTACCTGCCCTTCATGTGGCTGGTGGCGATCGCGGTGGCCACGCCGCAGCGGCGCCACCTGATCTTCGGTGGCCTGGCGCTGATCACCGCGCTGTGGACGTTGGATGCGCTGGTGCAGTCGGTGGCGGGTACCAGCCCGTGGTTCTGGTCGCTGCAGCAGCTGAAGCTCGCCGTCAGCGGCCATGCGCTGTGCCCGGCCGAGGAAGCCGCGCTGGCCGACCGCCTCAGTGGCGCGCTCGGGCCGTGCAACCTCAAGTTCGGCCAGGTGCTGGCCAGCCTCTCGCCGTTCCTGCTGCTCCCCGCCGCACGCCGCTTCGGTACGCCGGGCTGGCTGCTCGCCGGCGCGGCGCTGGCCATCGTGCTGCTGCTGGCCGGTTCGCGCGCGTCGTGGATCACCTTCGCGGTGATCGTGGCCTACAGCGGCGTGCGCCAGCTCGGCTGGAAGCGCCTGGGCCTGCTGGCGGTGGTTGGCCTGCTGGCCGCGGCGGCACTGACCGCCGGCGTGCCGCAGCTGCGCGAGCGCGTGGCGCGCACCGCGATGGCCTGGGACGGCGGCACCGAGGGCGTCGACCAGGCGCTGTCCGGGCGCGGGCGCATCTGGAGTGCGGCCGGTTGCATGATTGCCGGGCACCCGATCAACGGCGTGGGCGCACGCGGCTTCCGCGATGCGTACCCGCAGTGCGTCGGTGACGATGGGCCCGCGGTGTGGGGCGCCGAACCGGCGCTGCACGCACACCAGATCGTGCTGGAAATCCTCGCCGAAACCGGCGTGCTGGGCCTGCTGCTGTGGCTGGCCGCCGTCGCCCAGGCGTGGCGCGCCTGGCGTTTCGCACCGCCCGCGGCCCGTGACCGCGCGCGCCCTGCGATGCTGGCGCTGGCCGCTACCGTGTTCCCGCTCAACACCCACCTTGCGTTCTATTCCGCATTCTGGGGTGGGGTGACCGTGCTGCTGGCCGCGTTGTTCGTCGGCACCTTGCTGGCCCGCGAACCGGACGACGCACCGAAAGCGGTGTGATCGTCCATCCACGCATGGCGTGGCTCTACTCCACGTACCGAACAAACGTCCCCATGGTGGATCCACGCCATGGCGTGCATGGGGCGGTCACCGAACGAACGTCGCCGTAGTAGATCCACGCCATGCGTGGATGGGGCTTTACCGACGCAAACACGCGCCAACCTCCACTAGCCGTGCCTCCGTGTGTATCGCACGCTGAGGCCATGGCCAGCCCAAGACTCCGCTACGGTCGTTACTCCTGCACCGGTAACGTCTATTCATTGACTACGGTAACCATCGATCGTGAACCCTTCTTTGCCGATGCTTCCAACGTAGCGATTCTGGTTGAGGCACTGCGCTTCGTAGAGCGCAAGGGGGTGAGCCACAGCTTCACCTGGGTGGTGATGCCCGACCATCTGCACTGGTTGATGGAATTGCGCGGGGGAACCCTGGCCGAGTGCATGGCCCTGCTCAAATCACGCAGCAGCCGGCTGCTGAATCGGCGATTGGAGCGGCGAGGGTCGCTGTGGCAGCACGGTTACCACGATCACGCCGTACGCAGCGATGAATCCCTTCACGAGAAGGCGATGTACATCCTGGCCAATCCGGTCCGTGCGGGCTTGGCGTGCGTGATGGGGGAGTACCCGTACGCCTGGTGCCGCTGGCCGTTGTGAATCCCGGCACGGAATCGAAGAGCATCCACGCATGGCGTGGATCTACTTCAGAATGCCCCACGTCATTGAATCCACGCCATGCGTGGATGAAGCCATCCCTCCCACCGCTACTTGTAGAAATCGCTCCGGCCGCCGGGCTGGCGCTTGAACCGCCGATGGATCCACAGGTACTGGTCCGGGGCTTCGCGCACCATTTCTTCGATGGCCTGGTTGACCCGCGTGGTATCGGTTTCCACATCCTCGCTGGGGAAATTCTCCAGCGGTGCGCCGATCTTCAGGAAGTACTTCCCGCCCTCGCGGCGGTGGAAGTACGGAATCACCGCGCAGCCGGTCATCCGCGCCAGCTGGTGGGTGGCGGTAATGGTGGATGCGGTATGGCCGAAGAACGGCACGAACACGGTGTCCTTGCCACGCATGTCCTGATCCGGCGCATACCAGAGGAAGCCGCCCTTCTTCAGGTGGCGCACGGTCGCGCGGATGTCCTCGTTGGCGAACATCGCCTTGGCATAACGCAGGCGGCCAAACTTCACCGCCCATTCGTACACCGGGTTCTTGTGCTTGCGGTACATGCCCGACAGGTCAACGTAGTCGCACAGCAGGCGGCCGCACATCTCCAGCGTCATGAAGTGGCCGGAGACCAGCAGCACGCCGCGGCCTTCGGCCTGCATCTGCCGCAGATGCTCGAGGCCTTCGATCTTCACCTGCGGGCGGATGCGGTCGATGCTGCCCCACCAGGCGCGGATGCACTCGAGCACGCCCACGCCCAGCGCGTCGAAGCTGTCGCGCACCAGGCGCTGGCGCCAGGCTTCGTCCTTCTCCGGGAAGCACAGCTGCAGGTTGACCTCGGCGGCGCGACGGCGGCTGCCGAGCAGGCGCCAGCTGATCCAGCCGACGCCCCGGCCGAGCGCACGCTGCAGCATCCACGGCAGGCGGGCGATGGCGAAGGCGCCGAGCATGGCGGCGAACATCGGCCAGTTGCGGGGATCGCGCAGCGACGGGCGGACGGCGGTGGTGGCATCTGACATGGCGCCATTCTACCAACCCGGCTGCGTGTCTTTCCCGGGGGGCTCCCGTATCCTTGCCGCATGCGTAAAGACCCTGTCGAATGGATCCTGCGCGGCCTGTACTCGGCCGTGCTCTACATCCTGCTGCCGATCACCGTGTACCACCTGGTCTGGCGCGGTTTCCGGGTCCGTGAATACTTCCGGCGCTGGGACGAGCGTTATGCCTCGTATCCGCAGCCGACCGGCCAGCCGCGGGTCTGGCTGCACGCGGTCTCGGTGGGCGAGGTCAATGCCGCCGCGCCGCTGGTGAATGCCCTGCGCCAGCAGCGTCCGGACATCCGCTGGGTCATCACCACCATCACCCCGACCGGTTCGGAGCGCGTGCGCGCGCTGTGGGGAGACGCGCTGGATCACGTCTATCTGCCGTACGACGTACCGGGCAGCGTCAACCGCTTCCTCGGCCATTTCCAGCCCAGCCTGGCACTGATCCTGGAAACCGAGCTGTGGCCGAACATGCTGTTCGGCTGCCGCGACCGTCGCATCCCGGTCTACATCCTCAACGCCCGCCTGTCCGCGCGTTCGCTGCGCGGTTACCGGGTGCTGGCGGCGCTGATCCGCCGTGCGCTGCGCACGGTCACCTGCGTGGCCGCGCAGTCGCAGGACGACGCCGAGCGCTTCGTGCAGCTGGGTGCTGCGCGTGAACAGGTGCAGGCGCTGGGCAACCTCAAGTTCGATATCGCCACGCCGGATGTGCAGGGCTTCGTCGAGCAGTTCCACGCCTGCGTGCCCGCCGGGCGCCCGGTGTGGATCGCGGCCAGTACCCACGATGGTGAGGAGCAGGCGGTGATCGACCTGCATCGGCGCCTGCGCCAGCAGCACCCCGACCTGTTGTTGCTGTGGGCGCCGCGGCACCCCGAGCGCTTCCCGAAGGTGGAGGCGCTGGCGCGCGAGCAGGGCTGGAACGTGACGACCCGTCGCGCGAAGCAATGGCCGGAGGCCGGCACGGATGTATTCGTCATCGACACGCTGGGTGAGCTGATGCCGTTCTATGCCTGCGCGCAGGTCGCCTTCGTCGGCGGCAGCCTGCAGCCGATTGGTGGCCACAATCTGCTGGAACCGGCGGCGATGGGCACTGCCGCTGTGACCGGTCCGCACCTGCACAACTTCGCCGAGATCTCACGGCGCATGCGTGAGGCCGGTGCCTTGCTGATCGGCGAGGACGTGCAGGCGGTAGGTGACCTGCTGCAGCACCTGCTGGGCGACGCAGCGGCGCGCGAGGACATGGCCCGTGCTGGATGCACGCTGGTCAGCAATGGCCGCGGTGCCCTGCAGCGCACGTTGGCGCTGGTCGCGCCACATCTGCCGCCGCCGCGCAGCTGAGCCGGGCAGCAACACCGCCAGGGCGGACACTACGTGGACCGACTGACGTGATCGACTGCATCAATTCTGCTTAGCAGCCGGATTCCTGTCGCAGCAGGACCGGATGCGTGGCTGCGAACGTGTTTGTGGTCACATCGCGATGCGCACGGTACGGATTCTGATACCGCCCTTTGGCGCAGGCTGCCAGCCTGCTGTCGACCGCGCATGGGCGGAATCAAGAGGGCTTGCGATGGACAGCGACAACCGCCGTGGCCGGCACGCGCTGCTGGGAATGGATCACTTCGCGTTGGTGGCGTTGACCCTGTTGCTGGGGGGCAGCGTGATCGCCCTGGTCGGCCAGTACACCGCCGCCCAGGCCGGCCCGGCCATCGTACTGAGTCTGCTGCTGGCCGCACTGGGCACAGCGCCGATGCTGTATTGCCTGCACGTGCTGAACCGGCAGCAGCCGGAAGCCGATGGCCTGCACGGCCCGCTGCGGGCCGCCTGGGGCCCGGCAGTCGCGCGCCTGCTGGGTACTGTGCTGCTGCTGGAGCTGGTGGTGACCAGCGCCGGCGTGGCGCAGTCCATGGCGGGCCACGCGCGTGCGGTGTTTGCCAGTCGCGGTATTGAAACCGGCAGCGCATTGCCGGATCCGGTGATGGCCGTCACCAGCCTGCTGGTGCTGGGGGCGTTCGTGTTGCTGCCTCCGCGTCGCATCGCGCTGATGGTCTGCGTGCTGTTGACGGCGAAGATCGGTGTTGGGCTGTTGCTGCTGGCGCTGGCGGTCCGCCATGTGCACTACGCGAACTGGATTCCGTGGCTGCCGGACGCCACCGCGCCCTATCGGTTCGGACCCGGCGGGGTGCTGGCGGCAAGCGTGCCCTTGCTGGCGGTGTTTGCCAGTGTGGGTCTGGCATTGGGGTTTCCTGGGCGTGGCCCGCAGCTGCGTGCGCGGTCACCAGGGCTGCTGGCGGCCGCGCTGCTGCTGGCAATGCTGCTGCTGATCGTGCTGGCGGCGTTGCAGGCCGGCCTGGTCGAGTTCCCGGCATTGGCCAGTACGCGGCCGTTGTCGGTGGCATTGCAGGGCCATCCGCAGTTGCAGTGGCTGCTGCCGTTGCTGCCGCTGGCGGGCATGGCCGGGTTGGCAGCACTGCTGCTGGTGCTGTTGTCGTTGGCCACACATCTGGCAGCGCAGCTCTGGCCTGTGGCCGCGGATGAAGCGCCCGGGTTCCGGACGCGGCTGATACCGGTCACCGTGGTGCTGGCGGCGCTGCTGGCGTTGGGAACACCCGTCGATGCATTGCCGGTGCTGCCGGGCCCGGCCACCCTGCTGGTGATGGCGGCTTTGTGCCTGGCAGCACTGCGTGTGCGCGCGCCTATGCCGGGGGCTGCGATGGTGCTTGCGCCCCTGGCCGCGGCGCTGTGCGTGCTGGCCGCAGTGGAGCGGGCAGGCGCGTGGCCGGGCTGACGGCCGGCGGATCTGCGCCATGCCTGGGTGGGGCCGTACGCGCTGCCCACAAAAAAGCCACCCTCCCGGGTGGCTTCTTCGTTGCCGGCAGGGCGACGACTCAGTGCGTGGTCGTCGACGGGTTGCCCGCGTCCTGAGTCAGCAGGCGGTTCACGTCCTGCAGCTCGGCCACGTCCAGCGCACCCAGCGACTGGCTCAGCAGCAGGCGGTTCTGCAGGAAGGTGTAGCGGGCCTGTGCATAATCCAGCTGCGCCGAGAACAGGATGCGCTGGTTCTGGATCACGTCCAGCACGGTACGGGTACCGACTTCCAGGCCGACCTGCGACGCGTCGTACGCGCTCTGCGCCGAGACCACCGCCAGGCGCCGGGCTTCCACTTCGCTGATGCCCTGCACCAGGGTCTGGTAGGCATTGCGGGTGTTGCGGTCCAGGGCACGCTTCTGCTGCTCGTAGCCGTCCTGGGCGATGTCGCGCTGGGCCAGTGCCTGGCGCACGCCGGACTGGGTGGCACCACCGGCGAAGATCGGCACGCTCAGGGTCAGCCCGATGCTGTTGGTGCGTGCATCCGGCGACAACGAGCCGGCACCGGTGCTGTCACCCCAGGTTGCGCTCTTGCCCCAGCTGCCGCCCAGCGACAGGGTCGGGTAATGGCCGCCACGAGCGGCCTGCACGCCAGCCTCGGCGGCGCTGACCTTCAGTTCCTGGGCCTTCAGCGCCGGATTCTGGTTGGTGGCCTGGTGCACCAGCTCATCGATGTTGCCACGGTTGGCCGGCACTTCCGGGCGGAAGTCCGCCGGCAGGCCGCGCAGGTTGACCACCGGCTGGCCGGTCAGTTCGGTCAGGGCCTGGTAGTTATCGGCCAGGGTGTTCTGCGCAACGATGGTGTTGGCACGCGCCTGGTCGTACTGGGCGCGTGCTTCGTGCACGTCGGTGATCGGCGCCAGGCCCACTTCCAGGCGCTTGTCGGCGAAGTCGAACTGCTTCTTCGCGGCCGCTTCATTGGTCTGTGCGGCGTTCAGCGATTCGATCGCCACCAGCACGTTGAAGTAGGCCGCCGAGGTGCGCACGATCAGGCTGTCGTTGGCCGAATCGAGGGTGAAGTCCGCCGCCTTGCTCAGCTCGCGCTGCGAACGCAGGTTGTTGATCTGGGTCCAGTTGAACAGCGTCTGGCTCCCTTCGATGGTGTAGTTGCGGCGCTTGCTGGTCACGGTACCGGTGTTGGCGTCATGGTCCGCCTCGCTGCGCGAGCGGTTCAGCGTGGCCTGGCCGTTGATCTGCGGCAGCAGGGCAGCGCGGGCCTGCACGGCGCCTTCCTTGTCGTACAGCCGGGTGGATTCGGCGGCGGACAGCTGCGGATCGCCATTGCGCGCCATTTCGTAGACCTGCAGCAGGTCGGCGGCATGGGCGGACAACGGCAGCAGGGCAGTGGCCAGCGCAACAGCGAGGGATCGGCGGATCATTGCGGCTTCCTTGGACTCAGAGGTGGAACTGGGGGGCCGGGGCGGCACCACGCAGGTAATCGATATCGGTCTCGAACAGGGACTCGGTGCTGCCGTCGGCCTTGACCAGCAGGGCCTCCATCGCCGGCGAACGGCCATGGATCACGAACAGGCGACCACCCGGACGCAGCCACGAGGCGAACTGTGACGGCACCACGTCGACCGCACCAGTGACACAGATCACGTCAAAGCGGCGTTCGGTCTGCCAGGACAGGGCGTCAGCCACTTCCACGCGGACGTTGGTGCCCAGGCCGGAAGCGTCCAGGCGGGCACGCGCGGCGGCGGCCAGTTCCGGGTCGATCTCCAGGCTCAGCACGTCGCGCGCCAGCGCGCCGATGCAGGCTGCCAGGAAGCCGCTGCCGGTGCCGATTTCCAGCACTTCGTCACCCGGCTGCAGATCCAGTGCCTGCAAGGTACGGCCCTCGATGACCGGCTTCATCATCTTCTGGCCATGGCCGATCGGGAGTTCAACATCGGCGTAGGCCAGCGCCCGGTGCGCGTCGGCGACGAAGGCCTCGCGCGGCAGGCGGGCCAGGACGTCGAGCACCTTGATGTCCAGCACGTCCCAGGGACGGATCTGCTGTTCCACCATCAGTTCGCGGGCGTGGGCGTAATCAATCGTCATGAGGTTCAAATCCAGCGCAGTGGGCCGGCCATTTTACCGGTGCCGGAGGCCGGCGGCGCGCCCAGAGCATCAGCTGCCGGGTGGCCGGGGTCGCAGTGCCGGAAGTCATCGCGACCTCCGGTTCGTTCAGTTTTGGTTATCCGGCCGTCCCGGCCCCTCGCGGCGCGTAGGCGCGCAGGAAGAAGTCGATGCTGGCGGTCACATGGGCAAGAGGGTCGCACTCCACCGGTGACAGTGGCATGCCGCACATCATATGCATGTGCACTTCGCCCTTGACCAGGGTCAGGAACTGCTGGCCGGCCAGGTAATAGTCGGGGATGTCCAGTTCGCCGCGTTCGCCGCGCGCGCGCAGGAAGTCGGCCAGGGCCTCGCAGGTGCGTTCCGGGCCGGCCTGCCAGAACAGCTCGCGCAGGCGTTCGTCGGTCTCCGGCGCCATCATCATGCGCTGGATCGAGATCGCCGCGTCGGAGGTGATCAGCTCGAAGAAGGCCAGGCCGATGCCGATCAGCTGGTCGCGCAGCGGACCATCCGCGTCGGCCACGAACAGCGCGTCGGGCAGCATTTCAATGCACTTTGACTGCACGGCCTCGGAGAACAGGGTCTCCTTGTCGCCGAAGTGGCTGTACACAGTCAGCTTCGAGACGCCAGCCTGAGCGGCGATGGTGTCCATGCTCACGCCGGTATAGCCCTGTTCGATGAACAGTGCCTTGGCTGCTTCAAGGATCGCCGCGCGCTTGCCGAGGTCCTTGGGGCGCCCGGGTCCGGCGGCCTTGGCAGCGGGCTTGGCCGACGGCTTGCGGGAAGTGGGAGAACTCATCGCGACAATACTAGACCAAGCGGTTCGATATTTATACTATACCGGCCGGTTTATTAAATTGGGCCGGCAGTCGCGGCTCCCCCCTTAGTTGCAACCCTGCGTTTTCAGGACGTTGACCGATGAAGATCGTGCGCTGGATGGGCGGTATGGTGTGGGTGGCTGCGCTGGCAGCCTGTTCGGGACAGGAACAGGCGCCACAGGCGGCCGTACCGGTGCTGGTGGTTCACCCCGGCGAACAGGCCGGGCAGGCCCCGGCGGCGTTCCCGGGCACGGTGCGTGCCCGGCAGGAAAGCCCGCTGTCGTTCCGCGTCGGTGGCAACCTGGTCAAGCGCCATGTCGATGCCGGGCAGCGGGTCAAGAAGGGCGATGTGCTGGCCGAGCTGGACGTGGCCGACTTCGCGTTGCAGGCCCGCGCCTCGCAGGCGCAGCTGGCTGCGGCCGAAGCCGATCTGGTACGTGCCCGCGATGACCTCAAGCGCTACCAGGTGCTGGCCGACCAGCAACTGGTCAGCCGCTCGCAGCTGGACCAGCAGTCCGCCGCCTTCAAGGCCGCGCAGGGCCAGGCCAACGCCGCCCGCGCCAACCTTGATGTGCTGCGCAACCAGGCCGATTACGCCCAGCTGCGCGCACCGGCCGACGGCGTGATCGCCAGCCGCGAGGCCGAGGCCGGGCAGGTGGTGTCGGCCGGCCAGACCATCTTCAACCTGGCCGCCGATGGCGGGCGCGAAGTGCTGATCGACCTGCCCGAGGCCACCATCCGCGACTATGCGGTGGGCCAGCCGGTCGAGGTGGAGCTGTGGAACCGTCCTGGCCAGCGCCTGCCGGGCACGATCCGCGAGATCACCGCCGCCGCCGATCCGCAGGCACGTACCTACGCGACCCGGGTCAGCCTGGCCGCCGATGCGCTGGCCGATGTCGAACTGGGCCAGAGCGCACGTGTCTACAGCAGCGCCGGCCGCCACGGCACCCTGCAGCTGCCGCTGGGCGCGCTGCAGCGCGGTGCCAACGGTACCGCCAGCGTGTGGCTGGTCGACCCGGCCAACAGCACGCTGAAGGCTGCAGCGGTCACCACCGGTGCGTTTGGCAGTGAGACCGTGCCGGTGCTGTCCGGCGTGAGCGCAGGTGACTGGGTGGTTGCTGCTGGTGGCCATCTGCTGCGTGCCGGTCAGCCGGTGATCGCCGTGGACCGGCAGAACCGTCCGGTGCTGAAGCCAGCCGCGCCGGCCGCTGCCGCCAAGGCCAAGGAGTAAGCCGGTGCGCCGCTTCAATCTCTCCGAGTGGGCGCTGGCCAACCGACCCCTGGTGCTGTTCGCGATGCTGGCGTTCGCGCTGATCGGTGCGTGGTCGTACAAGCATCTGGGCCAGTCCGAAGATCCGCCGTTCACCTTCAAGGCGATGGTGGTGCGCACGCTGTGGCCGGGCGCTACCGCCGAACAGGTCTCGCGGCAGGTGACCGAGCCGCTCGAGAAGGCGCTGATGAATACCGGCGAGTACGAGTTCATCCGCTCGTATTCGCGGCCGGGCGAGTCGCAGATCATCTTCATGGCGCGCGACAGCCTGCGGTCCAAGCAGATCCCCGACCTCTGGTACCAGGTGCGCAAGCGTGTGGGGGACATCCGTCCGACACTGCCGCGTGAAATCGTCGGTCCGTTCTTCAACGACGAGTTCGGCGATACCTACGGCAACATCTATGCGTTGACCGGCAAGGGCTTCGACTACGCGGTGATGCGTGATTACGCCGACCGCATCCAGCTGGAGCTGCAGCGCGTGCCCGACGTCGGCAAGATCGACCTGGTCGGCCTGCAGGACGAGAAGGTGTGGATCGAGCTGTCCAACACCCGCCTGGCCACGCTGGGCGTGTCGATGCAGCAGGTGCAGCAGGCACTGGCCGACCAGAACGCGGTCACCGGCACCAGCTTCTTCGAGACCGCCACCGACCGCGTGCAGCTGCGCGTGACCGGCCAGTTCAACGACATCGACGCCATCCGCCAGTTCCCGATCCGTGCTGGCGACCGCACCGTGCACCTGGGCGACATCGCCGAGGTCAAGCGCGGCTTCGCCGACCCGGCGTCGCCGAAGATGCGCTTCATGGGCGAGGAGGCGATCGGCCTGGCCGTGGCAATGAAGGACGGCGGTGACATTCTCAAGCTTGGCGCCAACCTTGATGCCGAGTTCGAACGCCTGCAGAAGACCCTGCCGGCCGGCATGCAGCTTCGCAAGGTGTCCGATCAGCCACAGTCGGTGGAGGAGTCGGTCGGCGAGTTCGTGCAGGTGCTGACCGAAGCCGTAGTGATCGTCTTGCTGGTCAGCTTCTTCTCGCTGGGCCTGCGCACCGGCCTGGTGGTAGGTGTGACCATCCCGCTGGTGCTGGCGATGACCTTCTTCGTCATGCACTACTTCGACATCGGCCTGCACAAGATCTCGCTGGGCGCGCTGGTGCTGGCGCTGGGCCTGCTGGTGGACGATGCGATCATCGCGGTGGAGATGATGGCCACCAAGATGGAGCAGGGCTACGACCGCCTGCGTGCGGCCAGTTTCGCCTGGGAGTCGACCGCGTTCCCGATGCTGACCGGTACGCTGATCACGGCGGCCGGCTTCCTGCCGATCGCCACGGCGGCATCGAGCACGGGTGAGTACACCCGCTCGCTGTTCCAGGTGGTGACCATTGCGCTGGTGGTGTCGTGGATCGCGGCGGTGCTGTTCATCCCGTACCTGGGCGACAAGATGCTGCCGGACCTGTTCAATCCGCAGCCGCCGAAGCCGGGCAGCCTGTCCGCGCGCTGGCTGGCCAAGCGCCAGCAGTGGGCCGACCGCTATCCGGCGCTGGCCAACCTGATCGCGCCGCCGCAGCACGGGCACGACCATGATCCGTACCAGCGCCCGTTCTATCGCAGCTTCCGTCGCTTCCTCGATGGCTGCCTGCGCCACCGCTGGTGGGTGATCGCCGCGACCATCGCCCTGTTCGTGTTCTCGCTGATGATGTTCCGCTTCGTGCCGCAGCAGTTCTTCCCCGATTCGACCCGGCCGGAACTGATGGTGGACATCGAGCTGGCCGAGGGTGCGTCGTTGCGCTCGACCCAGGCCCAGGCCGAGAAGCTGGAGAAGCTGCTGTCCAACCGCGATGGCATCGCCAACTACGTGTCCTACGTGGGCACCGGTTCGCCGCGCTTCTACCTGCCGCTGGACCAGCAGCTGCCGGCCACCAACTTCGCCCAGTTCGTGGTGCTGGCCAAGGACATCAAGTCGCGCGAAAGCACCCGTGACTGGCTGCTGCATGAGGTGATCCCGAAGTTCCCGGACGTGCAGATGCGCGTCACCCGCCTGGAGAATGGTCCGCCGGTCGGTTACCCGGTGCAGATGCGCATCTCCGGCGAGCACATCGAGAAGGTGCAGGCGATCGCACGGCAGGTCGAGGCCAAGGTGCGTGAAAACCCGCACGTGATGAACGTCAACCTGGACTGGAGCGAGCCGAGCAAGGTGGTGCGGTTGGTGATCGACCAGGAGCGTGCGCGCGCGCTGGGTGTGAGCAGTGCCCAGGTCAGCCAGTTCCTGTCCAGCTCGCTGGCCGGGCAGTCGGTGAGCGTGTATCGCGAAGGCAACCGCCAGATCGAGATGCTGCTGCGCGGGCCGGCCGATGAACGCAACCAGCTGGAGCTGCTGTCCAGCCTGTCGATGCCGACCGCCAACGGCGGCAGCATCACGCTGTCGCAGGTGGCGACGATGGAGTACGGCTTCGAGGATGGCATCATCTGGCACCGTAACCGTCTGCCGACGGTGACCGTGCGCGCCGACATCAGTGATGGCATGCAGCCACTGGACGTGGTGCATCAGATCCTGCCGACGCTGGATGGCATCCGTGCCGAACTGCCGAATGGCTACCTGCTGGAAACCGGCGGTACCGTGGAGGATTCGGCACGTGGCCAGAACTCGATCAAGGCCGGCATGCCGCTGTTCCTGGTGGTGGTGGCCACGCTGCTGATGCTGCAGCTGCGCAGCTTCTCGCGTGCGGCGATGGTGCTGGTGACCGCGCCGCTGGGCATCATCGGTGCGACCCTGTTCCTGCTGCTGTTCCGCGCCCCGTTCGGCTTCGTGGCGCTGCTGGGCACGATCGCGCTGGCCGGCATGATCATGCGCAACTCGGTGATCCTGATCGACCAGATCCAGCAGGACATCGATGCCGGGCATGACCGCTGGCATTCGATCATCGATGCCACGGTGCGCCGCTTCCGCCCGATCGTGCTGACCGCGCTGGCGGCGGTGCTGGCGATGATTCCGCTCTCGCGCAGTGCGTTCTATGGCTCGATGGCGATCTCGATCATGGGCGGCCTGATCGTGGGCACCGTGCTGACCCTGGTGTTCCTGCCGGCGCTGTACGCCGCGTGGTTCCGGGTCAAGCCGGACGAATCCGGGGCGTAACGCCCCGGGTTCGGCGGCCACTGCCCTGGTTGGCACTGTTGCACGCATCTACGCATGGCGGGGATTTACCGCAGCGGGTCTTGGCCCTGGTAGGTGCCAACCTTGGTTGGCACTGATGCGCGCATCCACGCATGGCCTGGATCTACTGCAGCTGCAGGCCGTTCCGCAGCACCGGCAGCAGCCATTCGATGAACACCTGCACGCGTTGCGCGCGGTGCTGCCGATGCGGCTGCAACAGGGTCACCGGCAGCGGTTGCGCCACGTGCTGTGGCATCACTTCCACCAAGGTTGGTAGTTTCTGCAGTAGAGCCACCCCATGGGTGGCTGCGGAGGACCAGGCTCAGTCATCCACGCATGGCGTGGATCTACTGATCTGCGTGGCGTGCATCTACGCATGGCCTGGATCTACTGCAGCTGCAGGCCGCTCCGCAGCACCGGCAGCAGCCATTCGATGAACACCTGCACGCGTTGCGCGCGGTGCTGCCGATGCGGTTGCAACAGGGTCACCGGCAGCGGTTGCGCCACGTGCTGTGGCATCACTTCCACCAGCGCACCGGATTGCAGTTCGACCTGCACGTCGTAGCGCGGAATCTGCAGCAGGCCGAGCCCCGCCACGCAGCACGCGATCGAGGCCTCGGCGCTGTTTACCCGTACCCAGCCAGGCATCGGCAGCGTGCGCAGCTGGCCACCGTCCTGCCATTCCCACGGTTCCACCCGCGCCGTGGTCGGCGATGCGTAGTTCACCGCGCGGTGCTGCTGCAGGTCGGCAGGATGCTGCGGTACGCCGTGTTCGCGCAGGTAGGCCGGCGCGGCGACGTTGACGAAGTCGAGCTGTCCCAGCATGCGAGCCACCAGGCTGGAGTCACCCAGCTGGCCGACCCGCAGCACCGCATCACAGCCGTCTTCGATCAGGTTCACCGCGCGGTCGGTCATGCCCAGGTCCACTTCAACCTGCGGATGGCGCGCGAAGAAGTCGGGCAGGGCCGGGGCGAGGATGCGGCGGCCGATGCGGCTGGGCACGTCGATCTTCAGCAGGCCAATCGGTTGCGCGTCATCCTGGCGGAACAGCGATTCGGCGTCTTCAACCTCGGCGATCAGGCGCAGGCAGCGGGCATGGAACACGTCGCCATCGTGGGTGGTGGACACCCGACGGGTCGATCGCTGCAGCAGGCGGGTGCCGAGCCGCTGCTCCAGCTCGGCCACCGCCGCGGAAACGGTGGAGCGGGGCAGGCCGAGCTGGTCGGCGGCGCGGGTGAAGCTGGCGCACTCCACCACCCGGGTGAAGATGCGGAAGCGATCGATCCGGTCCATTGTTCGCCTATTCTGGAAAGTTAAGTCAATGTGGCGGGCTTTATCTGCATTTTCTGCACGATATCGTCGTCAGGGCAGGGTTGCCACCCCGGGCAGCCCCCTCCTGAGACAAACGCCATGACCGACCATTCCCTCAAGGGCAAGACCGTGCTGATCGCCGGTGGCGCCAAGAACCTGGGCGGCCTGCTGGCCCGCGACTTCGCCAGCCAGGGCGCCAAAGCCATCGTCATCCACTACAACAGCGCCGCCACCCAGGCCGATGCAGAAGCAACCGTTGCCGCCGTGCAGGCGGCCGGCAGCAAGGCGGTGGCCCTGCAGGGCGACCTGACGTCGGCGGCAGCGATGGAGCGCTTGTTCGCCGATGCCGTGGCCGCGGTCGGCCGTCCCGACATCGCCATCAATACGGTCGGCAAGGTGCTGAAGAAGCCGATGCTGGAGATCAGCGAAGCCGAGTACGACGAGATGAGCGCGGTCAATGCGAAGACCGCGTTCTTTTTCCTCAAGGAAGCCGGTCGAAACGTCAATGACGGCGGTCGCATCTGCACCCTGGTCACCTCGTTGCTGGGCGCGTTCACACCGTTCTATTCCAGCTATGCCGGCACCAAGGCGCCGGTCGAGCATTTCACACGTGCGGCGTCGAAGGAATTCGGTGAGCGCGGTATCTCGGTGACGGCGATCGGCCCCGGTCCGATGGACACGCCGTTCTTCTACCCGGCCGAGAGTGCCGATGCGCAGGCGTACCACAAGACCGCGGCCGCACTGTCGGCATTCACCCGCACTGGCCTGACCGACATCGCCGACATCGTGCCGTGGATCCGCTTCCTGGTCACCGATGGCTGGTGGATGACTGGGCAGACGATTCTGGTCAATGGTGGGTACACCACCAAGTAACGCAGCCACGCAGGGCGTGGCTCTACTGCGGTGGTGGGTGCCAACCTTGGTTGGCACGGATGGCGCATCCACGCATGGCGTGGATCTACAGTAGAGCCACCCCATGGGTGGCTGCGCACAATGTCCAAAGGGAGGGGCGCCACGCATGGCGTGGCGCTATCGGATCAGTTGAGTTTGGCCAGCACCGCGTCGGTGGCGGCAGCGGTGCTGACGGCCTGGCCCTTCGCCGCCAGATCGGCGGTGAACACGCCATCGTCCAGCACGGCGTGCACGGCGGCTTCCACCGCGGCGGCTTCCGCTTCCAGCCCCAACGAATGGCGCAGCAGCATCGCGGCGCTGAAGATCGTCGCGTACGGATTGGCGATGCCCTTGCCGGCGATGTCCGGGGCCGAACCATGGATCGGCTCGTAGATGCCGACCGCACCGGGTTCGCCGAGCGAGGCCGAGGGCAGCAGGCCCAGCGAGCCGGCCAGCATCGACGCCTCATCGGTGAGGATGTCGCCGAACATGTTCTCGGTGACGATCACGTCGTACTCGCGCGGCTTGGCCAGCAGGTGCATCGCCATCGAATCGACCAGCTGGTGCTCCAGCGCAACGTCCGGGAACTCCTCGCGGCCGATGCGCGCGGCCACGTCACGCCACAGGCGCGAGGTTTCCAGCACATTGGCCTTGTCCACCGAGGTGACCTTGCCGCGACGCTGTTGCGCCAGACGGAACGCACTGCGCAGCACGCGCTCGATCTCGGCCACGGTGTAGCGGCACAGATCGCTGGCGCTGTCGGCGTCGCGGGTCTTGTCGCCGAAATAGATGCCACCGGTCAGTTCACGCACCACCACGAAGTCCACCCCCTGCAGCAGCTCGGCCTTGATCGGCGAGGCGTGCAGGGCGGCTTCATGGGTACGCACCGGGCGCAGGTTGGCATACAGGCCCAGCGCCTTGCGGATCGCCAGCAGGCCCTGCTCCGGGCGCACCTTGGCATTCGGGTCGGACCACTTCGGGCCGCCGACTGCACCCAGCAGTACGGCGTTGGCGGCCTGGCAGGCGGTCAACGTGGAGGCGGGCAATGGCTCGCCATGGCGATCGATGGCGACGCCACCGATGTCGTGCTCGCTGAAGGTGAAGGTGTGGTTGAAGCGTTCGGCGACGGCCTTCAGGACGGCGACTGCCGCGGCGGCCACTTCCGGGCCAATGCCATCACCGGGCAGGACAACAATTTCAGCGTGCATGCTCACTCTCGTAGCGTTCGATTTCAGGGACACGGCCCAACAGATACCCCAACTGGTTGACACCTTCCAGCAGGCAGGTCTGCGAGAAGCCATCCAGCGGGAAGGAATAGACGCGACCATCTGGCGTGCGCAGTTCGCGCGCGGCCACGTCGATGGTCAGCTCGTCGTCCGGGCGCTGCATCAGCGCCTGCACATCGGCCTCGTCCAGCACGATCGGCAGCAGGCCGTTCTTCAGCGAGTTGCCGCGGAAGATGTCGGCGATCTCGCTGCTGACGATGGCACGCAGGCCGAGGTCGGTCAGCGCCCATGGTGCATGCTCGCGCGAGGAACCGCAGCCGAAGTTGCGGCCCGCCAGCAGGATGCTGCGGCCGGCGTTGTGTGGCTGGTTGAAGGCGAAGTCGGCCACCGGGGAACCGTCGGCCTGCCAGCGCCAGTCATTGAACGCGTTGCGGCCGAGGCCGGCACGTTCGGTGGTGGACAGGAACCGCGCCGGAATGATCTGGTCGGTGTCGATGTTGGTCTGCGCCAGCACCACGCTGGACGAGGTCAGGGTATGGAAACCGGCCATCACGCCACCTCCTGCGCGAACAGTTCGCGGGTATCGGCGACGTGCCCGTTCACCGCGGCCCACGCCGCGCTCATCGGCGAGGCCAGCAGCGTGCGCGAACCGGGGCCCTGGCGCCCCTCGAAATTGCGGTTGCTGGTGCTCACGGCCAGCTGGCCGGGCGCGACCAGATCGCCGTTCATGGCGATGCACATCGAGCAGCCCGGCTCGCGCCACTCGGCACCGGCCGCGCGCACGATCTCGTCGATGCCCTCGGCCTCGGCCTCGCGCTTGACGATCTCCGAGCCTGGCACCACCAGCATGCGTACCCGCTCGGCGACGCGACGACCGCGCAGCACCTGCGCGACTTCGCGCATGTCGCTCAGGCGGCCGTTGGTGCACGAGCCGACGAACACCACGTCCACGGGTGTACCGGCCAGCGCCTTGCCGGCCTGGAAATGCATGTAGTCCAGGCCTTTCTGTGCGGCAGCATCGTTGGCCGCCGGAATCGGCGCATCCACCGCGATGGCGGTGCCCGGATGGGTGCCCCAGGTCAGGGTCGGGCGGATATCGGCAGCGTCGATGTGCACTTCACTGTCGAAACGCGCGCCCTCATCGCTGCGCAGCTGCTGCCAGCGTGCCACGGCGGCGTCGAAGTCGGCGCCCTTGGGTCCGCGCGGGGTCGCGGCGACGAAGTCGAAGGTGACCTGGTCCGGCGCCACCATGCCGGCACGTGCACCGGCCTCGATCGACATGTTGCACAGGGTCATGCGCTGTTCCATGTCCATCGCTTCGATGGTGCTGCCACGGAACTCGATCACGTGGCCGGTGCCACCATTGACGCCGATCACGCCGATGATGTGCAGGACCACGTCCTTGGCGCCAACGCCGGGTGCCAGTGGCCCATCAACGGTGATCGCGAAGGTCTTCGCCTTGCGCTGCAGCAGGCACTGCGTGGCCAGCACGTGGCCGACCTCGCTGGTACCGATGCCGAACGCCAGCGAACCGAACGCACCATGGGTGGAGGTGTGGCTGTCGCCGCAGACGATGGTCATGCCGGGCTGGGTGAAGCCCTGCTCGGGCGCGATCACGTGGACGATGCCGCGGTTGTCCGAAGCCATGTCGAACAGTTCGATGCCGTGCTCTGCGCAGTTGCGTGCCAGCGTGGCGACCTGTGCCTCGGACGCCGCGCTGGCATAGGGCAGCGTGCCATCGGCGGCAGCCGGCAGGGTCGGCGTGGAGTGGTCCATCGTCGCCTTGGTGCGATCCGGGCGGCGCGGCGACAGGCCGCGCTCGCGCAGTTCGGTGAACGCCTGCGGCGAGGTCACCTCGTGGATCAGGTGCAGGTCGATGTACAGCACGGCGGGCGCGCTGTCGGATTCGGGAACCACCACGTGGGCGTCCCACAGTTTGTCGTACAGGGTGCGGGGTGCGGAAGTCATGCGTGTGCCTGGCAGAAGTACGAAGGTGCGGACATCAGGAAAGATAGCGAAAAGGTCAAGTCAGCGGCGACGGGCAAGCACCCGCAGCCGCACGTAGTCGGCCAGCGGCTGACCGCCGGCGTTGCGCGGCAGCTCGGCCAGCAGAACGGTGGCGGCCTCGCGCACGGTGGCGCGCGCCTCGGCTGGCAGGTCGTCCAGCAGCGGTGCGGCGAATACCCGCAGCCAGCCGGCCACGCCGGTCGGCAGTGCGGTCGGTCGCGGCGTGCACTCGATCAGCTGCACCTGGAAGCCATGCTGGCGCAGGCGGTCGGCGTAGGCATCGGCAGTGGGGAAGTACCACTGGAATGCGCTGGCGCCGTGGCCATGGGCCGCGCGTGCAGCCTGCACCGCCGCGATGATCGTGGCCACGTTGCCATGGCCGCCGAACTCGGCAACGAAGCGGCCGCCCGGGCGCAGTGCGCGGCGCACACCTTCCATCACCCGGTCGGGGTTGCTCATCCAATGCAGCGCTGCGTTGCTGAATACCGCATCGAACTCACTGTCGAACGACAGCGCGTGGCCATCCATCACCTGCGCATCGACGCCGCGCGCACGCGCGGCGATCACCAGCTCCGGCGAGGCATCCACGCCGTGGATGTGCGCGCCGCTGAGCGCCAGCTCAGTGCTGAGCACGCCATCGCCACAGCCCAGGTCGAGGATGCGTTCACCGGCGCGCGGGTCGAGCAGGCGCGATACCGCGCCGCCGAGCAGTGGCACGAAGCCGGCGTCGATCGCATAATCCTGGGCGTTCCACTGCTGGCCAGCGGCGCTGGTCGGGGTGGGGGTGTCGAAGGCGCTCATGGCGGGGTCCTCAGGCGGTGGCGGGGGTGGCAACGTCGGTGTTGCTGTGGGCGGCAGCCTGGCGCTGGCGCAGCAGGCGGTTGGCCACATCCAGCCAGGCCAGCGCAGAGGCTTCGATGATGTCCTTGCTGGTGCCGGTGCCGTCGTACTCCACGCCCTCGTGGCGCACGCTCAGATTGGCTTCGCCGCGCGCATCGGCGCCGATGCCGACGCTGTGCACGTGGTAGCTGTCCAGCATCAGCTGCACGCCGGTAGCGGCCGACAGCGCGCCGAACAGCGCATCGACCGGGCCATCGCCCTGCGCGGTCTCGGCCACGCGGTTGCCGTCCGGGTCGGACAGTTCCACCAGCGCATTGGCGCGGCTGCCGACGTCGCTGATGGTCATCGACGCCAGGCGATAGCCCTGCGCGTTGGAGCCACCCTGCATCAGCGTCTGCAGGTCGGCATCGGTGACCACGCGCTGCTGTTCGCACAGGCCCTTGAACTGCTCGAATACCAGCTTCAGTTCGTCTTCGTCCAGCCAGAAGCCCAGCGCACGCAGGCGCGCTTCGACGGCGGCGCGGCCACTGTGGCGGCCCAGCACCATCTGCGAATCCTCCCAGCCCACGTCTTCCGGACGCATGATTTCGTAGGTGCCGCGGTGGCGCAGCATGCCGTGCTGGTGGATGCCCGATTCGTGGGCGAAGGCATTGGCACCGACGATGGCCTTGTTGCGCTGTACCGGCATGCCGACCAGACGCTGCAGCAGCTGCGAGGTGCCGACGATGCGCGGGGTGTTGATCGAACTGTCCTGTTCGTAGAAAGCCTGGCGCACCTTCAGCACCATCGCGATCTCTTCCAGCGAGCAGTTGCCGGCGCGCTCGCCGATGCCGTTGATGGTGCACTCGACCTGGCGCGCGCCGCCTTCGATGGCGGCCAGCGAGTTGGCCACGGCCAGGCCCAGGTCGTTGTGGCAGTGCGCGCTGAAGATCACATTGGTGGCATTCGGCACGTCGGCGACGCCGGCGATGACCTGATGGAACATCGCGCGGATCTCTTCCGGCGTGGTGAAGCCGACGGTGTCGGGCAGGTTGATGGTGGTGGCGCCGGCAGCGATGGCCACGCGCGCGACTTCGATCAGGTAGTCCAGCTCGGTGCGGGTGGCATCCTCGGCCGAGAATTCGACATCGTCGATATAGGACCGGGCCAGCGATACGTGCTTGCGTACCGACTCCAGTACCTGCTCGCGGGTCATCCGCAGCTTGTGCTCGCGGTGCAGCGGGCTGGTCGACAGGAACACGTGCAGGCGCGGGTTGGCAGCGGCCTCCAGCGCACGTGCGGAGGTTTCGATGTCGGCCTGCAGGCAGCGCGACAGCACCGCCAGGGTCAGGCTCGGGCGGCGCAGTTCGCGGCCGATCAGTGCCATCGCCTCACGGTCGGACTGCGAGCTGGCCGGGAAGCCGGTCTCGATGATGTCCACGCCCAGTTCGTCCAGCGCACGCGCCATCACCAGCTTCTGCGGCGGGCTCATGCTGCAGCCGGGGGACTGCTCGCCGTCACGCAGGGTGGTGTCGAAGATGCGGATGCGCGGGGTGGTAATTCGTTCGATGGTGGTCACAGGGAAATCTCCTCGACAGCGGGTGCGACGGCTTGCAGGGGGGAAGGGGAAGACGTGGGGGAAGCGATGGCGCTGGCCTTGGCGGGCGAGCGCGGTGTTTCGCTGCGCCGTCGCCGTGGTTTGCGTGGCGGGCGCGGGCGGATGTCGGTGAGCAGGCCGGCCAGGACGCCGGCATCGATGTTGCCGCCGGAGACCACCGCACACTTGCGGCGGCCGGCGACGCGGCGGCCGGCGGCCAGCGCCAGCGCACCGGCGCCCTCGGCGATGATGTGTTCTTCCAGTGCCAGGCGGACCAGGGTTTCGCGCAGTTCGGCTTCGCGCACGATCACCACGTCGTCCAGCAGCGAGGTGCACAGGCGGCGGGTCAGGAAGCCGGGAATCTTCACCCGCACGCCGTCGGCCAGCGAGGCAACGGGGGCAATCTCGCGCACATCGCCGCGGATCGCGCGGGCCATCGAATCGACGCCCTCGACCTGCGCACCGACGACGCGGACGCCCTGTGACTTCAGCGCCAACGCAACGCCGGAGGCCAGGCCGCCGCCGCCGATCGGCACGATCACCACGTCCGGCGCGTGCGCGGCCAGCTCGATGCCGACCGTGCCCTGGCCGGCGATCACGTCGGCATCGTCGAACGCGGACAGGAAGCGGTAGCCGTGGCGTTGTGCCAGTTCGACCGCGAAGGCGTAGGCCTCGTCATAGCTGGTGCCGTGCTGGCGCACGGTCGCGCCCCAGTGGGCGACGCCGGCGATCTTGGTGGCCGGTGCGCCGTGCGGCATCACGGTGATGGCCGGCACGTCCAGGCGATAGGCCGCCCACGCCACGCCCTGGGCATGGTTGCCGGCCGAGGCGCAGATCACCGGCCGGGTGTCGCCGCGCTCGCGGCCGGCCAGCAGCGCGTTCAATGCACCGCGTACCTTGTAGGAGCCGGTGCGCTGCAGGTTTTCCAGCTTCAGCCAGGTGCCGAAGCGCTCGGCATGGTGCAGCGGGGTGGGCGGCAGGAAGCGGCGCAGTCGGGCCTGCGCCGCCAGTACGTCGGCGACGCTTACGTCGCCGACATCGCTTTCCTGGCTGGTGTCAGCGGCCGGCATGGGCCACCAGCGCAGTGCAGAAGACCGCCGCATGCGGGCACGGGCGGCGAAGAAGACGCCTCCGTACCGGCACCGTGGTCGCTACGGTACGGGTGTTCATACGGATGCTCCTTCCACGGCGGTGACCTGCACGGACACGCAGTCGTAGATCTTCTCGATCTGCCGGCACAGCGTTTCCGCCGGACGCTGGCCATCCACCACCAGCTGCAGGTGCCAGCGGCCATCGTCGGCGGCCACCGGCGCACCACTGATCGCACGCGGCGCGAAGCCACGGCGTTCGGCCATGCCGATCACGCGCAGCAGCGCGCCTTCGGCCGGGTGCAGCACCAGGTCAAGCCGGTATTGCATTGGGGGTCTCCTGGCGGGCGTGGGCGGGATTGCTTTCCAGCATCGTGCTGTTGGCAGTGTTCGGCGGCACCAGTGGCCACACGTTGGCGCGTGCATCGATGGCCACGTGCAGCAGCGCCGGGCCTGGTTCGGCCAGCAGTGCGGCCAGGCCGCCTTCCACGTCGTCGCGGTTGTCGATGCGGGTGGCGGCGATGCCGAACACCTGCGCCAGTGCCACGAAGTCCGGGTTGTCGGACAGGTCGATCTCGCTGTAACGCTCGGCGAAGAACAGCTCCTGCCACTGCCGTACCATGCCCAGCGAACTGTTGTCCAGCAGCACGATCTTCACCGGCAGGCGGCAACGCGCGATGGTCGCCAGCTCCTGCACGTTCATCATGAAGCTGCCGTCGCCGGAGACCAGCACCACGGTGCGATCGGGGCAGGCGAACTGCGCACCCATCGCTGCCGGCAGGCCGAAGCCCATGGTGCCCAGCGCGCCACTGGTCAGATGATTGCGCGGGTGGTTGAAACGGCAGTGCTGGGCGACCCACATCTGGTGCTGGCCGACATCGCAGGCGATCACCGCATCGGCCGGTGCCAGCTCGCTCAGGCGCTTCAGCAGGGCCGGTGCGTAGATGTGCTGGCCCGGCGCGTCGTAGCGTGCGGCGAAGCGATCGCGATGCTGTGCACAGCGCTTGCGCCATGCGTCCTGGTGGGCCTTGGGGGAGGGGAAGGCCGCACGCAGGGCGCGGATGGCATGGCCGACGTTGCCGGGCACGGCGACGTCGGCGCTGCGCAGCTTGGAGATCTCGTAGGCGTCGGCGTCGATGTGGACGACGCGGGCGAACGGTGCGAACTCGGCCAGCTTGCCGGTGGCACGGTCATCGAAGCGCGCACCCAGCACCAGCAGCAGGTCGCTTTCCTGCACCGCCATGTTGGCCGCGCGGGTACCGTGCATGCCCAGCATGCCCAGCGACTGCGGGTGGTTGGCCGGCAGCGCGCCCAGCCCACGCAGGGTCATCACCGTGGGGATGGCACTGGCCTCGACGAAGTCGCGCAGGTCCTGCACCGCGTCGCCCAGTGCGATGCCACCACCGGCGTAGACCACCGGCTTTTCGGCGGCTGCCAGTGCGGCGATGGCCTCGGCGATGGCCGCTTCGGCCGGCGCAGGCGGCGGCTCGATGCTGCTCGGCACGTGCGCTGGCAGATGACTGGCATCGGCCAGCTGCACGTCCTTGGGCAGGTCGATCAGCACCGGGCCGGGCCGGCCTTCGCGGGCGATGCGGAACGCATCGGCGACCACGCGCGGCAGGTCATCGACGCTGCGCACCAGCCAGCTGTGCTTGACGATCGGCATCGTCAGGCCGAACACATCCAGTTCCTGGAAGGCGTCGGTGCCCAGCAGCGGCGTGCCGACCTGACCGGTGATGCAGACCATCGGTACCGAATCCAGCATCGCATCGGCAATGCCGGTGACCAGGTTGGAGGCGCCCGGGCCGGAGGTGGCCACGCAGACACCCACCTGGTTGCTGGCGCGGGCAAAACCGTTGGCGGCCAGCGCCGCGCCCTGCTCATGGCGTACCAGGATGTGCTTCAGCGACGAATCCACCAGTGCGTCGTAGAACGGCATGATGGTGCCACCGGGATAGCCGAACAGCGTGCGGACGCCTTCGGCCTCCAGCGCCTGGGTCAGCCAGCGCGCGCCGTTGGGCGGCGCGCTGCGATGTGTCGAAGAGTTCATGGGGGAACCTTGCAAAGCGGGTGGGGGAGGGCCGCGCGGTTACGCGGCCTGTCCTTTCAACCAGACCATCTTGGCGCGCAGTTCCTTGCCCACCTTTTCGATCGGGTGCTCCAGGTCGGCCTGCTTGAACCTGTTGTAGTTCGGCAGGCCCGCTTCGTACTCGGCCACCCAGTTCTTGGTGAAGGTGCCGTCCTGGATGTCCTTCAGGACCTCCTTCATGCGTGCCTTGGTGCCAGCGTCGATCACGCGCGGGCCGCTGACGTAGTCGCCGTACTGCGCGGTCTCGGAGATGAACTCCAGCATGCGCGAGATGCCGCCTTCGTAGAACAGGTCCACGATCAGCTTCAGTTCGTGCAGCACTTCGTAATAGGCGATCTCCGGCTGGTAACCGGCTTCGACCAGGGTTTCGAAACCGGCCTGCACCAGCGCCGAGGCACCGCCGCACAGCACCGCCTGCTCGCCGAACAGATCGGTCTCGGTCTCTTCCTTGAAGGTGGTCTGGATCAGGTTGGCGCGAGCGCCGCCGAGGCCGGCCGCATAGGCCTGCGCGTGCTGCGCAGCCTTGCCGCTGACATCCTGGTAGACCGCCCAGATGCACGGTACGCCGCGCCCGATCTCGTACTCACGACGCACCAGCGCACCCGGGCCCTTCGGCGCAACCAGCACCACGTCCAGGTCGGCGCGCGGCTCGATCATGCCGTAGTGCACGTTCAGGCCGTGCGCGAACAGCAGGCAGGCGCCCTGCTTCATGTTCGGCGCCAGCACGTCGTTGTAGAGCTTCTTCTGCACCATGTCCGGGGTCAGCACGGCGACCAGGTCGGCGTCTTTCACCGCTTCAGCGGGCGCGATCACGGTGAAGCCATCGGCCTGCGCCTTGGCTTCGGTCGGGCCACCCGGACGCAGGCCTACCACCACATCGAAGCCGGATTCGCGCAGGTTCAGTGCGTGGGCGCGGCCCTGGCTGCCGTAGCCGATGACGGCGATCTTGGTCTGGGGCAGGTCGTTGGTGCTCATGGGGGAGGTTCCTTGCGGTGGGAAGAAAAAAGAACGGCCGGTCGTCGAGGTGACGTGCCGGCCGGTCAGGGGAAAGCGGTGGAGGAGGCGCCGCGCATCGCACAGGCACAGCCACCACGAGGCGTCGTGGTGGTGTGGGTCCGGGTTTTGCGTTGGGCGTTGTGCATGGTGGTTGCGTCTGAAACCAGGTCCTGAAATGAAAAAACCCGCACCGGGGCGGGTGCGGGTTTTTGAAGAGTTCCGGTGTGTTTGTTGCTTACACGCTGGCTCGTCCCGCACCTGTTGGTTGGGTAATAAGTACGAGCACAAGAATCGAACGCAGCGAGGCGGCGCCGGTGTCGGCGGCTTCGATGTGGGTTCGCGGTGGCGTGTTGTGATGCAACATGTGATCGAGAGGAACACAACCGTTTCGGCGATGTCAACCCTCGTGACGGATTTTTTATCGGTTTCCGGTGCATCCAGCGCAATCGCTTGCGGCACAAGGATGGTTGCCGCTGAAATTGTTTCGGTGAACCCGAATTCACTCCTTTCAGGGCAGTTTTTGCGCGGAATCCGGCGGATTTTCGCCTTGGTGGGGGCGGACCTTCCGCACCCACCCCAGGATCAACGTCCATGACCTCTGCCCGATACCGCATGCAGGCCGCAGCGGCGAAGATCGAGGGACCACCCTTCCATCGGAACCCGACCGTGTCCCGACGCCTTGCCCGTTCCCTGCTGGCCGCTGCTCTGCTGGCCGCTGTGCCCGCACTGTCTTCCGCCGCCGACCGCATCACCGGCCACACCTTTGCCACCCGTTCGGAGGTGATCGCCCCGCATGCGATGGCCGCCACCTCGCAGCCGCTGGCCACCCAGATCGCGCTGGACGTGATGAAGGGCGGTGGCTCGGCGGTGGACGCGGCGATTGCCGCCAACGCCGCGCTCGGCCTGATGGAGCCCACCGGCAACGGCATCGGCGGTGACCTGTTCGCCATCGTCTGGGACCCGAAGACGCAGAAACTCTACGGCTACAACGGTTCGGGCCGATCGCCGAAGTCGCTCACCCTGGCCGAGTTCCAGCGCCGTGGCCTGAAGGACATCCCGGCCACCGGTCCACTGCCGGTGTCGGTACCGGGCGCTGTCGACGGCTGGTTCGCACTGCACGACCGCTTCGGCCGCAAGCCGATGGCGGACAACCTGGCACCGGCCATCCGTTACGCCCGCGAGGGTCACCCGGTGGCCGAAGTGATCGCCTACTACTGGGACCGCTCGGTGCCCAAGCTGTCGCAGTACCCGGGCTTCAAGGAACAGTTCACGATCAACGGCCACGCCCCGCGCAAGGGTGAGATGTGGAAGAACCCGAACCTGGCCAACACCCTGCAGCAGATTGCCGACGGCGGCCGCGATGCCTTCTACAAGGGCGATATCGCCCGCACCATCGGCGACTATTTCAAGGCCAACGGTGGCTACCTGAGCTACCAGGACATGGCTGACCACCACGGTGAGTGGGTCGAACCGGTCAGCAGCAACTACCGTGGCTACGACGTGTGGGAGCTGCCGCCGAACAGCCAGGGCATCGCCGCGCTGCAGATCCTCAACGTGCTGGAAGGCTACGACTTCTCGAAGATTCCCTTCGGTTCACCGGAGCATGTGCACCTGTTCGTTGAAGCGAAGAAGCTGGCCTTCGCCGATCGCGCGCGCTTCTATGCCGACATGGCGTTCCAGCCGGCGCCGGTGCAGAAGCTGATCTCCAAGGAGTACGCCGCACAGCGCCGCGCACTGATCTCGATGGACAAGGCGCTGAAGGAAGTGCAGCCGGGCACGCCGAAGCAGCTGGAGGAGGGCGACACGATCTACATGACCGTGGCCGACGCCGACGGCATGATGGTGTCGTTGATCCAGTCCAATTACCGCGGCATGGGCAGCGGCATGGCGCCGCCGGGGCTGGGCTTCATCCTGCAGGATCGTGGCGAGATGTTCGTGCTGCAGAAGAATCATCCCAACGGCTATGCACCGGGCAAGCGGCCGTTCCAGACGATCATCCCGGCGTTCATCACCAAGGGCGGCAAGCCGTATGCCAGCTTCGGCGTGATGGGCGGCGCGATGCAGCCGCAGGGCCACGCGCAGATCGTGATGAACCTGGTGGACTTCGGCATGAACCTGCAGGAGGCCGGTGATGCGCCGCGCATCCAGCACGAAGGCTCGACTGAACCGACAGGTCAGGCCACGGCGATGACCGACGGTGGTGAAGTGAATCTGGAAACCGGGTTCCCGTACGAGACGGTGCGTGCGTTGATGCGCAAGGGGCATCGCATCGTGTTCGCCGATGGTCCGTATGGCGGGTATCAGGCGATCATGCGTGATCCCGAGACCGGGGTTTACTACGGTGCTTCGGAGAGCCGCAAGGATGGGCAGGCGGCGGGGTACTGAGGTTTCCCGGCCACCGGGCGCAGCCCCCTCTGCGGTGATGGTTCGTGGAAGCGGGATCATGTGATTGGGCCGGGCGGGTGGGGGACGCCGTGAATCCGTCCCTGGAGGCTTGGCCGCGGCATCCATGCCGCGGACACCCCCCCCCCCCCCCCCCCCCCCCCCCCCCCCACACCCCCCCCCCCCCCCCCCCCGGGCAACCAAAAAAAAATAAAAAAAAAAAACCCAACCCCAACACCCCCCGGGGGTGTGTATGGGGGGGGGAAAATTAAGCGGGTCAAACCAAAC
>NZ_JCAFWP010000025.1:0-68146 GCF_059295135.1 Stenotrophomonas sp. INTA L402-1 | reverse complement strand
AGATGTGTATAAGAGACAGGGCCGGCACTACCGGTTACTTCAGGTTGCCCAGCATCCAGTCCACGGTGGCGTGGATCTGTTCCTCGGTCAGCGCCGGGTTGCCGCCCTTGGGCGGCATGATGCCGCCATCCGGACCGGTATAGCCCTCGATGGCGTGCTTGTAGAGAGTGTCCTTGCCCTGTGCGATGCGCTTGTCCCAGTGCGAATGGTCCAGCGTCGGCGCCATGCCCACGCCGGTGGTGTGGCAGGCGGTGCACAGGTTGTCGAAGATGACCTTGCCGTCCTTGGTGCCGCCGTAGGCCACCTGCGAGGCGGCCTTGGCCAGCGCGGCGGCCTTGGCCGCAGCCTGCGCGGCGGCGCCGGTGCTGCCGGCATAGACCGCGCCGGTGGGCGAGATGCGCTGTTCGGTGCGCTTGGCCGCGGTCGGCGACACCTCGGGCGGAATCCGGGTGTGGATGTAAGCGGCAAGGAGGATGAGGCCGAGGGTGATGGTCGCCAGCAGCGCGATCACCATGGAGAAGCGTTTCAGGAACTCCAGATCGTAATTCCGCACTCTTCGTTACCCCTGGCTGATAGTCGTTGGACCACGGCTGAGCGACTGCGTGATGGACCGAGTATAGAACGCGCTTTGCGTGCGACAACAGGCGTCACTGCTGGTGCGGCGCAGCATGCGGACCCGGTAGTGCCGGCCGCTGCCCGGCATCGCCAGCCCGCCGGATGGATCGTGCAGAAGCCGGCCAGCGGCCGGCTCTACCGGATTACCGGGCGCCGATCGCGCGCAGGCAGAAGCTGCAGATCGCGTCCACCAGCGCGTCTTCGTCGCGGTGTGCTTCCCGGCTGGGCGCGGTGGGGCCGACCATCGCTTCGGTGAAGGCGCCGACCAGGCAGGCGGCGGCCACATGCGCGTCCTGCGCCGGCAGCTCACCGGCCGCCACGCCCTCCTCCACCAGCCGCAGGAACACGTCGCCGAAGGCGCGGCGACCGCGCATGCGCTCGGCTTCCACCTCCGGATCGACCGGTTCAACGATGAAGGCGTGCGCCAGCCCCGGCCCAGCCAAGGCACGGCGGACGAAGGCGGTGATCGCCAGCCGCAGGCGCTCGCTGGCCACCTCCGGGCCGCTGGCGATGCGCTCCATGATCGCCACCTCGTGGGCCACGGCGGCGTTGAGCACCTCCACGAACAGCTCGGCCTTGGACGGGAAGTGCCGGTAGATCAGGCCGGTGGACACCCCCGCCTGGGTTGCCACAGCGGTCACCGGGGCGTTGCGCCATCCGCCGGCGGCGACCCGTTCACGGGTCGCCAGCAGGATCCGTTCGCGGACCCCGGCCAGGCGTTCTTCCATCAGTGCGGAGCGTTTGTAGGCCATGTTTTGATTCTAGATTCAATTGTTGAATTTGTATTCACTTCTTTCCCGAACCCCGCTACGCTGGGGCCCAATCGCCCGTGCGGGTGGCGGTCCCTGAAACCGCCGCCCGCTCCCCGCCGGGTGCGTCCATTCCCTGCAATCCCGTCGTGGAGCCACCACAATGCACGTGCCATCCCTGAACTTCGACCTTGGCGAAGACATCGACCTGCTGCGCCAGAGCGTGGCCCATTTTGCCGCCGCCGAGGTCGCACCGCTGGCCGCCGAAGCCGACGCCACCAATCAGTTCCCGCTGGCACTGTGGCCGAAGCTGGGCGAACAGGGCCTGCTCGGGCTCACCGTGGAAGAAGAATACGGCGGCACCGGCATGGGTTACCTGGCCCACGTGGTGGCGATGGAAGAGATCTCGCGCGCCTCCGGCGGCATCGGCCTGTCCTACGGTGCGCACTCCAACCTGTGCGTGAACCAGCTGCGCAAGAACGGCAACGAAGAGCAGAAGCAGCGCTTCCTGCCCGGCCTGTGCAACGGCAGCATGGTCGGCGCGCTGGCGATGAGCGAGCCGGGTGCCGGTTCGGACGTGGTGTCGATGAAGCTGCGCGCCGACAAGCGCGGCGACCGCTACGTGCTCAACGGCAACAAGATGTGGATCACCAACGGCCCGGACGCCGACGTGCTGGTGGTCTACGCCAAGACCGACATGGCCGCCGGCGCCAAGGGCATCACCGCGTTCCTGGTCGAGAAGGGCATGAAGGGCTTCTCCACCGCGCAGAAGCTGGACAAGCTGGGCATGCGTTCCTCGCCCACCTGCGAGCTGGTGTTCCAGGATTGCGAAGTACCGGAAGAGAATGTGCTGGGCCAGGTCGGTGGCGGCGTGCGCGTGCTGATGTCCGGCCTGGACTACGAGCGCGTGGTGCTGTCCGGTGGCCCGCTGGGCCTGATGGCCGCGGCCATGGACGTGGTCATGCCCTACGTGCACGAGCGCCACCAGTTCGGTGAAGCGATCGGCAGCTTCCAGCTGATCCAGGCCAAGATCGCCGACATGTACGTGGGCCTGGGTGCGTGCCGCGCCTACGTCTATGCCGTGGCGCGCGCCTGCGACCAGGGCCGCACCACCCGCCAGGATGCCGCCGGTGCCATTCTGTACGCCGCCGAGAAGGCCACCTGGCTGACCGGCCAGGCGATCCAGATCCTGGGCGGCAACGGCTACATCAACGAATATCCGACCGGCCGCTTGTGGCGCGACGCCAAGCTGTATGAAATCGGCGCCGGCACTTCGGAGATCCGCCGCATGCTGATCGGCCGCGAATTGTTCCAGCGCACCCTGTAAGGCCACCGCGATGACCGTCCTGAACAGCCAGCTGCAACCGGGCAGCGAAACGTTTGAAAGCAACCGCGCGGCCATGCAGGCCGTGGTCGATGACCTGCACGCCACCCTCGCCCGCACCGCGCTGGGTGGCAGCGAAGCCGCACGCGCCAAGCACACCGCACGCGGCAAGCTGCTGGTGCGTGATCGCATCGACGCCCTGCTCGATCCGGGCAGCGCCTTCCTGGAAATCGCGCCGCTGGCCGCGCATGGCATGTATGAAGACGCCGTGCCCGCCGCCGGGGTGGTGGCCGGCATCGGCCGGGTCAGTGGCGTGGAATGCGTGATCGTGGCCAACGACGCCACGGTCAAGGGCGGCACCTACTACCCGATGACGGTGAAGAAGCACCTGCGCGCGCAGGAGATCGCCGAGCAGAACCATCTGCCGTGCATCTACCTGGTCGATTCCGGTGGCGCCTTCCTGCCGCTGCAGGATGAGGTGTTCCCGGACCGCGATCATTTCGGCCGCATCTTCTACAACCAGGCCAATCTGTCCGCGCAGGGCATCCCGCAGATCGCCTGCGTGATGGGCAGCTGCACCGCCGGCGGTGCCTACGTACCGGCGATGAGCGACGAGACGGTGATCGTGCGCGAGCAGGGCACCATCTTCCTCGGCGGCCCGCCGCTGGTGAAGGCGGCCACCGGTGAAGTGGTGACGGCCGAGGAACTGGGCGGTGCCGACGTGCACACGCGCATTTCCGGCGTGGCCGACCACATGGCCGACAACGACCTGCAGGCGCTGGCACGGGTGCGCGCGATCATCGCGCAGTTGAACTGGCGCAAGCCGGAGCCGGCGATGGCGGTGCAGGCCAACGAGGAACCACTGTTGCCGGCACACGATCTGTACGGGGTGATCCCGGCCGACACGCGCAAGCCCTACGACGTGCGCGAGGTCATTGCGCGCCTGGTTGATGGCTCGCGCTTCGATGAGTTCAAGCCGCGCTACGGTGCAACCCTGGTCACCGGCTTCGCCCATCTGAACGGCTACCCGATCGGCATCATCGCCAACAACGGCATCCTGTTCTCCGAGTCGGCACTGAAGGGCGCACACTTCATCGAGCTGTGCACCCAGCGCAACATCCCGCTGGTGTTCCTGCAGAACATTACCGGCTTCATGGTCGGCCGCAAGTACGAACAGGGCGGCATCGCCAAGGACGGCGCCAAGCTGGTGATGGCCGTGGCCTGCGCCAAGGTGCCCAAGTTCACCGTGGTCATCGGTGGTTCGTTCGGTGCCGGCAACTACGGCATGTGCGGCCGCGCGTACTCGCCGAACTTCCTGTGGATGTGGCCGAACGCGCGCATCGGCGTGATGGGCGGCGAACAGGCCGCCAGCGTGCTGGCCACGGTCAAGCGCGATGGCATCGAAGCCAAGGGCGGCCAGTGGCCGGCAGTGGAGGAAGATGCATTCAAGGCACCTATCCGCGACCAGTTCGAGCAGCAGGGCCATCCGTACTACGCCAGCGCGCGCCTGTGGGATGACGGCGTGATCGATCCGGCCGACACCCGCCGCATGCTGGCCCTGGCGCTGTCGGCCAGCCTCAACGCCGCCCCGCAGCAGACGCGCTTCGGCGTGTTCCGCATGTAACCCGTGCCATGACCGAGCCTGTTGCCATGTTCACCAAAGTCCTGATCGCCAACCGCGGCGAGATCGCCTGCCGCGTCATCGCCACCTGCCGCCGCCTCGGCATCGCCACCGTGGCGGTGTATTCCGATGCCGACCGCAACGCACGCCACGTGCGGCTGGCCGACGAAGCCTTCCACATCGGCCCGGCGGCCGCGCGTGAGAGCTACCTGCGCAGCGATGCCCTGCTCGACGCCGCACGCCTGACCGGCGCACAGGCGATCCACCCCGGCTACGGCTTCCTGTCCGAGAACGCCGACTTCGCCGATGCCTGCGCCGCCGCCGGCATCACCTTCATCGGGCCGCCGGCCAGCGCCATCCGCGCGATGGGCGACAAGAGCGCGGCCAAGGCGCTGATGGCCAAGGCAGGTGTACCGCTGACGCCGGGCTACCACGGTGACCAGCAGGCGCCGGACTTCCTGCGCGCGCAGGCCGATGGCATCGGCTACCCGGTGCTGATCAAGGCCAGCGCCGGTGGCGGTGGCAAGGGCATGCGCAAGGTCGAGCGCAGCGAGGACTTCGTCGATGCACTAGCCAGCTGCCAGCGCGAGGCGGCCTCGGCGTTCGGCAACGACCATGTGCTGGTCGAGAAGTACGTCGAGCGCCCACGCCATATCGAGATCCAGGTGTTCGGCGACAGCCACGGTGAGGCGGTCTATCTGTTCGAGCGCGACTGCTCGGTGCAGCGCCGCCACCAGAAGGTGCTGGAAGAGGCGCCGGCGCCGGGCATGAGCGCAGAACGTCGTGCTGCAATGGGCAAGGCGGCAGTCGATGCCGCGCGCGCGGTGGGCTACGTCGGTGCCGGCACGGTGGAGTTCATCGCCGGCCCGGACGGCGATTTCTACTTCATGGAAATGAACACCCGCCTGCAGGTCGAGCACCCGGTGACCGAGTACATCACCGGCACCGACCTGGTGGAGTGGCAGCTGCGCGTGGCCTCGGGCCAGCCGCTGCCGCTGCGCCAGGAACAGCTGGCGATCCACGGCCACGCCATCGAAGCGCGCCTGTATGCCGAAGATGCCGACCGGGGCTTCCTGCCCTCCACCGGCACCCTGCGCCGCCTGCGCCTGCCGACCCCGTCGGCCCATGTGCGCGTGGATACCGGCGTGGAGGAAGGCGACAGCATCACCCCGTACTACGACCCGATGATCGCCAAGCTGATCGTCTGGGACGTGGACCGCGATGCCGCCCTGCGCCGCATGAGCCAGGCGCTGGCGGACTGCCAGGTGGTGGGCGTGACCACCAATGCCGGCTTCCTGCGCCGCCTGGTGAACACCGATTCGTTCGCACATGCCAGGCTGGATACCGCGCTGATCGAACGCGAACAGGCGGCATTGAGTGCAGTGGGCGACACGGATGATGCCCTGTGGCAGCTGGCTGCGGTGGCTGCGGTTGCAAGCACGGGCGGCGCCAGCACCGACGCGCGCGATCCGCATTCGCCGTGGCAGGCCCAGGACGGCTGGCGCCTCGGCGCATCGGCACCGCGCGTGCTGCCGCTGCAGCAGGGCGAACGCAAGCAAACACTGAAGGTGTGGGCGCAGGCCGATGGTTGGCGCGTGCAGCGCGATGACGCCGCGCCGGTGCAGGTGCTTGGCACGGCCGATGCGCAGCATCTGACCGTGCAGCTGGGCGAGCGCCGCTGGTCACCGCAGCTGCTGCGCGAAGGCGACCAGCTGTATCTGTTCGGCGCCGATGGCCAGCACCGCTTCACCCTGCACGATCCGGTGGGCGAATCGGACCATGCCGTGGCCGATGCCGGCAGCCTGCTGGCGCCGATGCCGGGCAGGATCGTCGCGACACTGGTCGCGGCCGGTACCGAGGTCAAGCGCGGCACGCCGCTGGTGGTGCTGGAAGCGATGAAGATGGAGCACACCCTGCAGGCACCGGCAGACGGCACGGTGAAGGGTTACCGCGCCAAGGCCGGCGACCAGGTGGGTGATGGTGCGGTGCTGGTGGACTTCGAAGCGGCGTGATGTGGCGGGGGCCGCGCGGGTTCAGACCGCGCGGTCCTCGGGATTCCAGATCACACCTGCCGGGTCCAGTTAGGTCGTGGTTATGGTCGGGGCGCGCCAGCCAAAACCGCATACGGCGAGGACGCCCTCGGAACGAGGATCTAGGCCAAATTCGTGCTCGATGGGCCAGGTCGCCGACGACGCCTCCGACCTGGGCACCGCCCTGAAACTGTGTCGCAGGAACGTCAAGCTGGCATCTCCGGTGCGCTCTTCCAACGTTTCTGGAACCACGGTGCCATGCCCAGCAGGACCACTGGCCTGTACCGGCTCGGCGCGCCTTGCTTGACGCTGCGCTGCGGCACGCTCGCTGTAGTCACACGTGGTCTAATCGGCGGACATTGACCCACAAGGAGTGTTTCCGATGTCCGCAAAGTCCCCGATGACCACTGTTAATGCCGGTCGGCTGCTCGACCTGCTGTGTTCTGACGACGCCTTCCGCGCAGAGTTCACAGCCGATGCCGGCGCTGCGATGGCGCGGCATGGGCTGCAGGCACAGTCCGGCACAAGCCCCTGCGCCATCCACAACGTCCTGGCCAGCAAGGAAGAGTTCCAACAGGTGCGCCAGCAGATCGCCGCGCTCCTGGCCCAGCGCGCCGCATTCAATGTCCCCTTCATGTTCGAATCCGGGCATCTGCAGGGAAGCGTGCACCACTCCGCCGTACCGCAGGCCGCTTGAACGCCCCTCAATCCACTTCAGAGGTAGATTCGATGTTGCCATCCACTCGTACCCGGTTCTCCAGCGAACACACCACCACCGAGTCGCCGCGCTTTGAGCCGCAAACCGCCATTGCCCTGCTCGACCGCCTGTGCAGCGATGATGTGTTCCGTGCGCAGTTCAGCAGGAACCCGCTGCAGGCCTGCCGGCAGATCGGCCTGGCATTCGACTCGATGGCGCAGGTGCCGCCCTGCCTGAGCACCGGCAAGCTGGCCAGCAAGGAAGAGCTGAGTCAGGCGCGCGATGCCCTGGTGAACTATCTCTCCAGCCACCGCGCATCCATGACCGTGGTCTTCACCTTCGAAGCCGGTCACGTCCACCGCATCATCCAGTAATGCACCCGACAAGGGGCGCTGGGTACTCCAGCGCCCTGCCGGGCTTGTTCAATCGCGGGCTTCGCGCTTCCAGACATGCCCCGCAGGGTCCAGCTCCGCCGTGGTCATGCTCTGCGCACGCCAACCGAATCCGCACACCGCCATTGCGCCGTCGACCATCGGGTCGAACCCCAGCAGTGACTCGATCTCCATCTCATTGATCGCCGCGGTGACGAAGCCGCCCAGTCCATTGGCCGTGGCCGCTGTATACAGTGCCTGCGATACATGGCCGACATCCAGGCTCACGGCGCGATAGGCCTTGGCGTGATTGCGGTACTTCCAGAAGTTGCGACCGAAACGGCAGACCAGCACCACCATGGCGTGGGCCGAAGCGAACCAGTGCTGGCCCGATAACAGGCGCAGGCAGAAATCGTCCAGCAGGGCAGGCTGTGCCTGCTGCCATGCCAGCTCGTGAGCCACGGCGTGGTAGTGGTACAACCCCGGCTGCAGGCCATCGACATTGCGTGCAATCACGTACGCTTCCAGCGGATGCAGGCTACCTGCGGACGGCACGTTCTTCTTCAGGAAGCGCACGCCGGGTTCGGTTTCCACCTGTGCCTGCGCCATCAGCACGTGCTGCATCATGCCAGCCAGCATCTCCAGCGATAGCGGCTTGTCCCCGGCGTAGTTGCGGCAGGTGGTACGTGAAGCCAGCAGCTGCGCCACGGCATCGGGTGCCGCGACCGGCAGAGCGATGGCCCCCGGCTGCCGTTCCGGCGCTTCGGCCGGTGGCTTGCCGAGCTGCTGCACCAGGTCCTGCGCGGTCACCATCCGGTGCTTCTCCATATCGCCGGCACTGTCTACGCCCGCCCAGCGGGAATGGCGATGATGGATGGCCGACAACGCCCACCAGTGACCGTCGCGAACACGCTGGTCGGCCTGTCGCGCCGCCTCGGGCGCGCCCTCCTCGGCGATGAGCAACCCTGCCTCCAGCAGCGATGCGACTCGGGCGCGGTTCTGCAGGTCATCCGGCAAGACCTGCCAGCGCTCCGCGCTGGTCTGCAACAGCAACGCACAAGTGTCGGCATCGAGCGTCACAGGCTGATCGAGATGGGCAGCACGCACCTGCAACTGCTGCACGAACTCCACACCGGTTCCACCAGCCAGCAGGCTGTTCAGGGAGAACGATGGTTGTTCATCGGGAACAACAGCCAGCGCGTGGCATCGGCGGTACCGCGAAGAGGTCATCGACGTTCCTGTGGCAAATGGGATTCCGGCAATGTGCTGCCGGTGGAGCTGGGTAAGTATGGCCCAGTACCGCGTTCAAGACCCATCGATCCGCGCCGCTATGACTACGGTCAAAGGCACGCGCCACTTGTTCGACCTTCCCTGTCTCCTTGGATCCCACGCTCATGACCAACCGCAAATCCCCACTGTCCCTCGCTGACGCCACCACGCTGCTTGATCTGCTCACCACCGACGCAGACTTCCGCACAGCATTCAAGCAGGACCCGGCAACAGCCCTGCAGCAGATCAGTGCCGAGGCGGGTGCCGCCGCGCAGGGCTGCATGCTGTCCGCCGACCTGGCCTCCAATGAAGATCTGGCCGCTGCACGCGACAATCTGGTGCAGCAGCTGACCGAGCGCGCGGTGTTCAGCCATCCGCATTGCTTCATCGACGGTTCGCAGGCGCCGACGCCCTGACCTTGGTGCTGATCGCTCAGGATGCGTCCGGTGAGAGGGCGCATCCCGGGCGTGATGGCCCACGCTGGCTGTCGCCTACATTCAATGCCTGCAACACGGACGAGCCTGCGAATTCGGTATAGGCGCGCCCGCGGTGCCGACGCATCCAGTCCAGCTGCGACTGCTGCTCCTGTATCGCGCCCTGTGCGGCGTAGGCCGCTGCCAGCACGCTGTGGACCTGGAACAGCTCGCTGCCATCAACCATCGCCTGCAGCATCTTGATTGCCTGCGCGCTGTCACCGGACAGATGCAACGCATTGGCCTTGACCACCGCCGCCAACTGGCGCGCACGTGGGTCGACGGCGTCGGCCGCCAATACGTCAAGCTCGGCCACCTGCCGGCCGATCGAGGATTGCAGGCCCAAGCGCTGTGCCGCATACAAGCTGGCCGCAGCGAAATACAGATACTGTCCGCGTTCACCGTTTTCGGGGCGTGCCGCATTCCGCAGCAGCGCGCTGGCCTGCGTTGCGAAGTCGCGTGGCGCTACGCATCGAGCCGCCGCGGCGTGAACAGCCAAATTGACCGTGCCCAGCAGATCACATACGAAGGGACCGCCATTGCACCGGCCTGCGGACGCGACCGAGGCTGCCAACGCCTCCTCGAATCGCCCCTCATCAATGGCCAGTGAAGTCCCTTCCAGCCACCGTCCCGGCCCGTTCTCCGGCAACCGCGCCAGCACTGCACTGGCCTCTGCATTTCGCCCGGACACGGCCAGCGCCGCAACCAGCTGCCGGTTCGGGCGACCTTCGGCGAGCTGCATGGCACGATGCAGCGTTGCTACCGCCTCATCGACCTTTCCCCGTGCCAACTGGATGCGCCCGAGCAGCTCCAGCGTCACGCTGCGCAACGGGTTCTGCTCCACGTTGGCATGGGCAACGGCCTGCTCCGCCTTTTCGTAGTGGCCCAGCACGAACTCGGCCAGACCATGGTTGACGCTGGCCCCGTGATGATCCGGATACAGATCGGCCAGTACCTTCCAGGCCTCGCCAGCGGCGGATTCAGAACCGGACTCCAGCTCCACCTGCCATGCATCCAGATACAGGCCCTCACGCGTGCTCAGCCGATGACGCAGCGTCCTGACCTTGGTCAGCAAACCGCGCGCGTCCTCCAGTTGGCCCTGGCTGAACATCGATCGCATCTGCCCGACATAGGCCATGGCGAAGTCAGGATCAATGCGCGTTGCGATCTGGAAAAATTTCAACGACGACTCGGTCTGTCCGCGGCCATAGGCAAGCTGTCCGCGTGCGTAGGCATGCAGTGCGTCGAGGTTGGCTGTTGCCACCTGCGGCAACGGTGCCGATGTCTTGCCGATCTGCGCCATCGCTTCGCCCAACCGCGATCGCAATTGCACCACCACTTGGTCACTGGAGGTCAGCGCGGAAGGCAGGCCTTTGCCATCGGAATAAACCGAGTAGACGGTCTCGCCAGTGGCAGGATTGACGACATCGACGGCCACACGCAGCTGGCCGTGTACCTCACGGATCGAGGGATCGAGTACCGCGCGCGCGCCATCGCGCATTGCGATCTGGACAGCGGCCGCACGATCGATCTCGGTGTTTTCTGGCATCAACATGCGCGCCATGGTGTCGCGCGCCTTCATGTCGCTGATCACGTTTACGTAACGCGACTGCTCAAGCCCGATGCGCAACGCCTGGTTCAGGGCGTCGTCCAGGACCGGGTTATCGGTCAGGTTGCGCGCATCGGCCATCACCACCCAGTCGCGTTCGGCGAAGGCAATCGCCGGCTGTGGTCGGGCCAGCAGCCACAGGCCCAGCCCGACAGAGACAATCAGGGCCGCCTGCGCGGCCATCGCCAGCGGACGCCGCCAGACCGGAACATCAGGGCGCGCCTTGTCGCTGGCACGCGGCCGGGAAAGCATGCCCTTCCCCGCCACCGCCACGCCCAGCACTTCCATCGGTTGCGCCACACCGCGAAAGCGCCAGCGACCGAATGACCTCCACTGCAGGCGACCGCCCAGTTCACCCAGCTCCGTCGCTGCACGGCGCACCACCGATTCAGCAGCCACCGACATCAGCAGTTGTCCGGGGGGAGCCAACTGCATCAGGCGCGCGGCCATCGGCTTGGCCAGGCCCTCCACCTCCACAGCCTTGGCTCCAAGCGCGATCGATTCCGAGCTGTTGTTCCACAGGATGACCTCACCCACGTGCAACCCGGCCCGCGCCTGCAGTCGGAGATCACGCGCCTGCCCCAGCGGCTGCAGGCCACGCTGGTAATCCAGGGCGAATCCGAGCGCATCAATCGGGCGCTCGAACAGCATGAACAATCCGTCGGAGCGGTCGATCAGCTGGCCGTGCCAGCGCTGCTGCAGCGCCAGCACCAAGCGGTCGTGTTCCTGGAACAGCTCGGCGGCAGCAACATCGCCGATGCGTTCGACTAGCAGCAGCGAATCACACAAATCGGTGAACAGCAGCGCACGTAGTTGCTGGTTGTGCGGCGTCGACGTTCCGTTGTCGCCATTCATCGCCGGTCTCTCCCGATCAAGGTATGTCCGCTGCATCCGCCCAGCGCAGGCAGTTGCCACCATCGCGCTTGGCCTTGTACAGCGCGCGGTCCGCGTTGGCGTACCACTCGCTCCAGCCCGCCTCCGGCGCCAGCAGGCTGGCACCGATGCTGACCAGGCTGACGTGCGGCGTGCCATGACTGCGTTCGAGCAGGCCATGCACCGCGCTGAGGATGAACTCGGCCGCGTGCTGCACGATCTCATGGTTGCCACGGCGCAGGATCAGGCAGAACTCATCGCCGCCGAGGCGGCAGGCCAGGTCCTGTTCGCCGGCCATCGAGCGCAGGATGTTGCCCATGCTCTGCAGTACACGGTCGCCGGCCTGGTGGCCGTGGCGATCATTGATCTGCTTGAAGCGGTCGCAGTCGATCAGCAGCAGTGCCTGCGGCAACCCTTCGCCATCGGCGCGGCATTCCTGCAGGTACAGGGTGAGGCCACGACGGTTGTGCAGCCCGGTCAGTTCATCGGTACGTACCAGTTCACGGGTGTGGGTCAACTGGTGGGTGGTGATGTACAGGTTGTCCAGCGCGGTTTCCAGATCGTGGTTGCGCCGGCGCAGCTGGCTGATCAGCGCCTGCTCGTTGGTCAGCACGCGCATGATCGTACGGCGCAGGAAGTAGGCGACCAGGCCGGGATCGGATTCCACCAGGCGATGGAAGTCGGCCGGGCCCAGCTCCAGTACTTCACAGTCGGCCAGCGCGCGTGCACTGGCGCTGCGCAGGTGATCGCCGACCAGCAGGCCAAGCTCACCGAAGAACTCATGCTGGCCGAGCGTCTTGATCACCAGGTCCTCGCCGAAGTCCAGTTCTATCTGGCCTTGGAGGATCACATACATCCGTTCGCCGCGATGACCACGCTGGAACAACCACTGTCCGGCATGAAGCTTGCATGGACGGGCATATCTGGCGAACAATGCAACCTCGGCAGCGGAAAGCAGCGCGTGCACGATCTCGGCCATCGCCACCCGGGCGATACCTGACGTCACATCACTGTTCTCGGCCGCACCCCTGCCGGTCATTCCCTGCACCCGCCGCCAGCGTCCCCTGGTGAGCCGCGGAGCATAGCACCGCTTTAAAGTGTGCGCCCTATCTCATTTTGACCCGTCTGCCGATCTTGATTGATGTGAAGATCGGTGGTGGCCCGTTCTGGTCACGGGTGTCCGGGCAAAACCCCTGCTGGATCAATCCGATGCTGGGTTTCACAGGCTTTCGGCCAAGTTGCCGGCACGCGGGGGTGCGCCTGATTGACGCTGGCTGCGCGCTGCTCCCTTGCATCGATACAACAACGCCGGCAGGTCCCCCGACCGGCCGGCGTTGTCTGGCCCTTCCCTGGCCACCCTGATCGGATTTCGAGGCTTCGGTAGCGCCGGCCGCTGGCCGGCTTCCCTGTGGTGCCCGAAGGATCACGTGGTTGCCGGCCAGCGGCCGGCACTACCGCATCACGCCGCGCGTTCGCTGCGCCCGCCGTGGAACTGCTCTTCCTCGGTCGAACCGGTCAATGCGGTGGTCGACGACTGGCCCTGCTGGATCGCCTGGGTCACCGCATCGAAGTAGCCGGTGCCAACCTCACGCTGATGCTTGACCGCAGTGAAGCCGCGCTCGGCCGCTTCAAACTCGGCTTCCTGCAGTTCCACGAACGCGCTCATCTGTCGACGTGCATAGCCGTGGGCCAGATTGAACATGCCGTAGTTCAATGCATGGAAGCCGGCCAGGGTGATGAACTGGAACTTGTAGCCGTAGCTGCCCAGCTCGCGCTGGAACTTGGCAATGGTGGCGTCGTCCAGGTTCTTCTTCCAGTTGAAGCTGGGCGAGCAGTTGTAGGCCAGCAGCTTGCCCGGGAACTTCGCATGGATCGCCTCGGCGAACTTGCGCGCGAACTCCAGGTCCGGCTTGCCGGTCTCGCACCACACCAGGTCGGCGTAGGGCGCATAGGCCAGGCCACGGCTGATCGCCTGGTCCAGGCCGTTGCGGGTCTTGTAGAAGCCCTCAACGGTACGCTCGCCGGTAGCGAACGGCTTGTCATTGCCATCGATGTCGCTGGTCAGCAGATCCGCGGCCTCGGCATCGGTACGCGCCACCAGCAGGGTCGGCACGCCCAGCACGTCGGCGGCCAGGCGCGCAGCGTTGAGCTTCTCGATGGCCTCGCGGGTCGGCACCAGCACCTTGCCGCCCATGTGACCGCACTTCTTCACCGAGGCCAGCTGGTCTTCGAAATGCACGCCAGCGGCGCCGGCTTCGATCATCGCCTTCATCAGTTCGAAGGCGTTGAGCACGCCGCCGAAACCGGCTTCCGCATCGGCCACGATCGGCTGCAGGAAGTCGATGTCGTCCTTGCCTTCGGCGTGGTGCAGCTGGTCGGCGCGCAGCAGCGTGTTGTTGATGCGCTTGACCACCGCCGGCACCGAATCGGCCGGGTACAGCGACTGGTCCGGGTACATCTGCCCGGCCAGGTTGGCGTCGGCCGCCACCTGCCAGCCGGACAGGTAGATCGCCTTCAGGCCGGCCTTGACCTGCTGCATGGCCTGGTTGCCGGTCAGCGCACCCAGCGCGTTGACGAACTCGCGCTCATGCAGCGACGCCCACAGCTTCTCTGCGCCCAGGCGGGCCAGCGAATGCTCGATGTGGACGGTGCCGCGCAGGCGCACCACGTCGGCGGCGCTGTAGTTGCGCTGGATGCCTTCCCAACGCGGGTTGGTATCCCAGTCGTGCTGGATCTGTTCGGCAGTGGGCAGCTTGCTCATGTCTTTCTCCAGTTCGGTTCGTGCGTGCAGCGGGGAGGGAAACGGCGGAATTGCGGGCAGTCGGTCAGTCGATGCGCGCGTAGGCCGGCAGGGTCAGGAAATCGGTCAGTTCGTCGCTGCGGCTCAGTTCGCCGAGCAGGGCGATGGCCTCGCCGATGCGTGTGCCACCGGGCAGCGCGGCGGTATCGCCCAGCCGTGCCGGCAGCTGCGACAGGGTGGAATCCAGCAGCGCCAGGTCGATCGCAGTGCCATCGTCCAGCTGCTGGCCCGGCGTATGCAGCCACTGCCACAGCTGGCTGCGGCTGATCTCGGCGGTGGCCGCGTCCTCCATCAGGTGGTGGATCGGCACGCAGCCGTTGCCATCCAGCCACGCCGCCAGATAGCGCACGCAGACTTCCACGTTGCCCTCAAAGCCGGCACGGGTGATGGTGCCCGGCGGCCGCGCGATCAGTTCATCGCGGCCAACACGCACATCCTGGCGCAGCACGCTGTGCTGGTTCGGGCCGGGCATGTGCTCGTCGAAGATCGCCATCGCCACCGGAATCAGCGCCGGGTGCGCGACCCAGGTACCGTCGTGGCCGGCACTGACTTCGCGCAGCTTGTCGGCGCGCACCCGAGCCATCGCCTGTTCGTTGGCGGCGGCATCGTTGTTGATCGGAATCTGCGCAGCCATGCCGCCCATCGCATGCGCACCGCGGCGGTGGCAGGTCTGGATCAGCAGCTCCGAGTACGCCTTCAGGAACGGCTGGGTCATGGTCACCTGGCCGCGTTCGGGCAGCACGCGGTCGGCATGGCGGCGGAAGGTCTTCAGGTACGAGAAGATGTAGTCCCAGCGCCCGCAGTTCAGGCCGACGATGCGGTCACGCAGCGCGTGCAGGATCTCGTCCATCTCGAACACCGCCGGCAGCGTTTCGATCAGCACGGTCACCTTGATCTGGCCGTGCGGCAGGCCGAGCATGCCTTCGATGTGCGACAGCGCGGTCTCCCACAGCGCCGCCTCTTCCATGCTCTGCAGCTTGGGCAGGTAGAAGTACGGGCCGCGATCCTTGGCCTGCAGGGTGCGGGCGTTGTGGAAGGCGAACACCGCCGCGTCGAACAGGCCACCAGCGATGAACTGGCCATCGATGCACACGTGCTTCTCGTCCAGGTGCCAGCCGCGCGGACGTACGATCAGCACTGCCTGTTCGTCGAACGGGCGCAAGGTGTAGTGCTTGCCGGCCTTCCCGTTGGATGCCGGTGCGGTGTACTCGAGATCGCCACGCACCGCGGCGGCCAGCGACTGCTGCCCGGCCAGCAGGTTGCGCCAGGTCGGCGAGGTCGAATCCTCGAAGTCGGCCATGAACACCTTGGCGCCGGAGTTCAGCGCGTTGATGACCATCTTCGGGTCGGTCGGGCCGGTGATCTCGACGCGGCGGTCCTGCAGCGCGGCCGGCAGCGGGGCAACACGCCAGTCGCCGCTGCGGATCGCGGTGGTGTCTTCGCGGAAGTCCGGAAGGCCGCCCTGGTCGAGGAACGCCTGACGCTCCCGACGGGCCTGCAGCCGTGCCTGCCGGCCCGGTTCCACCGCGCGGTGCAGCGACACCAGCAGGGCCAGCAGCGGCGCCGGCAGCAGGGTGTCCTGGCCGGCCACGCGGGTCGCCAGGGCGATGCCGGGGGTGGCCTTGCTGGCGGGGGTGGGAACAGCGGAAGCGACGGCAGACATGGGGCGACTCCAGCGGTGGGGGAACGCCTCCACGGTGCCGTCGGCGCCGAGTATTTGGCAAAACAGTTTTTGCAATGCTCTACATAAGTTGTGCTAATACTTGTGACACGATGAGCACACGCCCCCCGCCAAGTCCGCGTTTTTCTTACAAATCCGACCGGTTGAAGCCGCTGCGCGCGTTCTGCCAGACCGTGCGCCTGGGCTCGGTCTCACGGGCGGCTGAGGCGCTTTTCGTCAGCCAGCCGGCCATCAGCCTGCAGTTGCAGGCCTTGGAGCGAGAGCTGGGGGTGCCGATGTTCGAGCGCAGCGGGCGCCGCCTGGTGCCCAGCCGCGAGGGCCAGCTGCTCTACGAAATGGCACAGCCGCTGGTGGAGAGCCTGGACGGGCTGGAGGCGCGCTTCCGCGACAAGGTGCGCGGCCTGGACGCGGGCGAGCTGAACATCGCCGCCAACAGTTCAACCATCCTGTACCTGCTGCCGAAGATCGTCGAACGCTTCCGCCTGCACCATCCGGACGTGCGCCTGACCCTGCACAACGCGATCAGTGCCGATGGCACCGACCTGCTGCGCGAGGATGCCGCCGACCTGGCGATCGGCTCGATGACTGATGTGCCGGCCGATCTCAGCTACGCACCGGCCTACCGTTTCGAGCAGGTGCTGATCGCGCCGCACGACCATCCGCTGGCCAGCGGTGGCGAGCTGGAACTGGCCGACATCGCGCGTTTTCCGCTGGTGCTACCGCCGAAGCGGCAGATCACCTACCGGCTGGTCGACCAGGTATTCCAGCGCCACCGCATCGCCTACACCGTGGCGCTGGAGGTGGGTGGCTGGGAGGTGATCAAGCAGTACGTGGCGATGGGCATGGGCATTTCCATCGTGCCGGCGCTGTGCCTGAACGAGGCTGACCGCGAGCGGCTGGCGGCGCGGTCGATGAAGCGCTGGTTCCCGGAGCGCAGCTACGGGGTGATCGTGCGGCGAGGCAAGGCGCTGTCGGCGCAGGCGCGGGCGTTTGTGGAGCTGATCCAGCCGGAGTTGTTCAGTCCGCGCGACTACGACCAGAGCGGGCATTCCGAGCGGTGAGGGGTGTTCGGCAGGGCTGCGCCCTGCACCTGCCGAAGCCGAAGCAACGGCAACAGCGGGCTATCCGTGGGATGGCGGGGCGGCGTGGGTGGGCAGGACACGCCGTAAACCCCGCTCCGCGGTCCGGCCCAGCCGCTGGCGGCTGTGCGTTCGGGCGCTTGCGAAGCAGTGCTTCGCAAGCAAAGCGCCCTCACCCATGGGGGCTCGATGGCGCCATCCATGGCGCCAACGGTCCTGCCCACCCACGCCGTCCCGCCTCTGACAGATTCCCGCGATCTGTCGGGGTCGGATCCCGTTGCTGCGCAATGGGCTCTGACCCCCGCTGCAAATGATCGAAACCGGATTTTGTAGAGTCGAGCCATGCTCGACTGGCGGAAAAGCGATCGAAGAAGGCGACAAGCCCGGTGCCGGTCTGGCTAGACTGGACCCATGTCCATCGAACTCCGCCATCTGCGTTACTTCCTTGCCGTCGCCGACACGCTGCACTTCGGCCAGGCGGCGGAGCGGTTGGGCATGTCGCAGCCGCCGCTCAGCCAGCAGATCCGCCAGCTGGAAGATCTGATCGGTGCGCGCCTGTTCGTGCGCAGCCATCGTCGTGTGCAGCTGACGCCTGCCGGTGAACTACTGCAGGAACGTGCACGCGCCATCGTGCAGCAGGTCGAGGCTGCGGTGGACGAGGTGCAGCGTGCCCAGCGCGGCGAGCAGGGTGAGCTGCGTATCGGGCTGACCCGCGCCACGCCGCTGTCACCGCAGATTCCGCGTTCGATCCTGCGCTACCGCCAGCAGTTCCCGCAGGTGCGGCTGCAGCTGAGCGAGATGAACACCCTGCAGCAGATCGATGCGCTGCTCGATGGCAGCCTGGACGTGGGCATCATCCGCAAGCGTGCGTTGCCGCCGGAACTGGTGGCGTACAGCCTGTTCGTCGATCCGCTGGCGTTGATCGTGCATGCCGATCACCCTGCCCTGCGCAGACTGTCGAAGCAGGGCACGCTGTCGCTGCGCGACTTCGCGCAGGAGCCGTTCGTGGCGTTCCGCCGCAGTGCCGGTGCCGGCATCCACGACCACATGATCGCGCTGTGTGCGGCTGCCGGGTTCACTCCGCGCATCGTGCAGGAAGCCGGTGAGGCATCGACGCTGATCAGTCTGGCCGCTGCTGGCCTGGGTGCGGCGATCCTGCCGTCGTCGTGCGACCACATCCGGGTGGAAGGCGCGCGCTTCGTGGCGCTGGCCGATGCCGGGGCGCATTCGGAAGTGCAGCTGGCGTGGCATCGCGAGGGTGTGACGCCGCTGATCCGCAATTTTGCTGGTCTGCTGCGCGAGGCGTTCGCGGAAGGGTAGCCCGGTAGTGCCGGCCGCTGGCCGGCATGCGGACCCAAGTGGGGTTGCCGGCCAGCGGCCGGCACTACCGTATGCGTTGGTTCACGCCGTCACCGGCTGCGGGGCGCGCTGCTGCAGCGCCCAGACGATGCCACCGCCGATCAGGGTCAGCACGGCGGCGAACAGGCACACACCCAGCCAGTCCCACGCCGCATAGGCCAGGCCGCCTACACCACCGAGCACGCTCGAACCCAGGTAGTAGGCGAACAGGTACAGCGCCGAGGCTTCGGCGCGCATCGCGCCAGCGCGGCTGCCGACCCAGCTGCTGGCCACCGAGTGACCGCCGAAGAAGCCGAACGTCACCAGCGCGATACCGAGTGCCATCGTGCTCAGCCACGGCATCGCCAACAGCACGATGCCGGCACCAATCAGTGCGAACGAGATCGACAGGATGCGGCCGCGACCGTAGCGCGTGGCCTGCTGGCCCATCCACGCCGAACTGAAGGTACCCACCAGGTACACGCTGAAGATCAGTCCGACCACGGTCTGGCTGAGGTGGTACGGCGGCGCCAGCAGGTGATACCCGAGGTAGTTGTAGAGGGTGACGAACACACCCATCAGCACGAACGAGGTGGCGAACAGCCACGGCAGGCCCGGGTCGGCGAACAGCGTGCGCCAGCGCGACGGCAATTGGCGCAGGCCATCGCGGCGCGGGTAGAAGTGGCGCGACGGCGGCAGCTGCAGCCAGAGCAGGACGGTACTGGCGATGGCGATGATCGAAACCACGCCGATGCCCCAGCGCCAGCCCCAGTGGTCGGCGATGATGCCGGCCAGCAGGCGCCCGCTCATGCCACCGATGGCGTTGCCGCCGATGTACAGGCCCATCGCCAGGCCCAGCGCGCGGCTGTCCATTTCCTCGACAAGGTAGGTCATCGCCACTGCCGGCACGCCGCTCAACGCCAGGCCGAGCAGCGTGCGCAGCACCAGCAGCGTGGTCCAGTCATCCACCAGCGCCGTGCACAGCGACAGCGTGGCCGAGGCCAGCAGCGCGGCGATCATCATCGGGCGGCGGCCAACCGCGTCGGAGAGCAGGCCGGCCAGCAGCATCGCCACCGCCAGCGTGCCGGTGGTCAACGACAGCGACATCGCGCTGCCGGCGGCGGACACGCCGAAGTGACGGCTGAACTCCGGCAGCAGCGGCTGCACGGTGTACAGCAGGCCGAAGGTGGAAAAGCCGGCCAGGAACAGCGCCAGCGCGGTGCGGCGGAAGGCTGGCGTGCCCTGCTGGATGCGGGTCTCGGCGATGGGATCGACAGTGGGGGGGCGGCGTTCGACGGCCGCCGCGGTTTCGCCAGTCATGGGATCGATGGGCCGGTGGGGCGGCCGGGCGTGGGAGGGAACGGGCCTCAGACTAGGCCCGTCGATCCAGTCGATCCATAACCTGGTAGGTCAGGATTGATACATAAGAAGTATCAATTCAGCTTACAGACGCTGCCACTCGAAACCGTCGCCACGACGGTAGTACACCGCCACGGCGCGGCCGTAGAGCTTGTCGGCGTCAACGAAGCCGAAGAAGCGACCGTCGAAGCTGTTGCCGCGGTGGTCACCCAGCACCAGCACCTTGCCGGCCGGTACCACCAGGTCAGCGATGTCCGGACCGCCGCCCATGTCCAGGTCGAGGCGGGCACGGCGCTCGCCGAAGGCTTCCACGTCCTGCAGGTCGGCGATCTGCAGCGGCTGGCCGTTGATGCTCAGATGGCCCTCGCGCATCTGCACATGGTCACCGGCCACCGCCGCCACGCGCTTGATCAGGCGGGTGCCGTCGGCCGGCGAGTCGAATACCGCCACTTCGCCGCGCTGCGGGGTGCCGGTCGCCATCAGTTCCTTGCCGGTAAACGGCAGGCGCAGGCCATAGGCGCGCATGTCCACCACCACCCGGTCGCCGGGCTGCAGGGTCGGCTGCATCGAGCCGCTGGGCACCACGTAGTGGTTGGCGAGGGTATCGCGGGCGGCGGCGAGCAGGCCCAGCATCACCAGCAGCGGCAGCGCCTCCTTCTTCAGCCAGACCAGCGCGCGTTCGGAAAACGGGGGGCGGGCAACAGCATCCATGACAGGCTCCGAGCAAGTGGTAGCGCTATCAGACCACATTCGGGCGCAGGAGGTTCCCGGTAGCGCCGGGCCATGCCGGCGAGCGCGCAGCGCGGTGGTTCCGGCAATCCGCCGGGCATGGCCCGGCGCTACCGATGCACGGGTTACGCAGGTTTTACGCTGCGCCCCGGCAGCGGGCATCGCACCTTTACGGCCACCACGCGCATCGTGTGCCCACCGCGCCGCAGGGCGCATTCCGCAAGGTGTTGTATGACCCTCCTGGTGATCCGCCACGCATCTTCGTCGGCGCCGCGTCCGCAGCTGCCGGCACAGTTGGCCGGCCATCGCGTGCTGTGCAGCGACTGCGCCAGCCTGTCTGAAGTGCGCCAGTGCCTGTGCCAGCCGCAGGCGCGCTCGGCCGACTGGGTGCTGCTGGATGTCGGCGTGGCCGACGAGGCGCAATGGCAGGCCGAGGGCGGCGCGCTGCAGGCGGCGCTGGAACGGTTGCCGGCGCAGTACATCGAACTGCAGTCACCCAGCGAACCCGGCCTGGATGCGCGCCTGCGCCTGCAGCATGGTCCTGCCGCGGTAGTGGTCGACCAGCGCAGCCAGCAGGCCGGGTATCCGCTGTCGCTGGCCATCGTCGGCCGCCGCCTGGCACAGGAGGGCTGAGCCATGTCGATCTTCATCATCCGTGGCCCGGAAGCGTCCGGTGCGTTGATCCGCACAGCAATGCCGCTGCCGGCGCCGGTACTGAAGTCGCTGGTGCATCGCGCGATCGACGCCGGTACCAGTGTGGCGATCCGTGCCTGTGGTTCGGAACAGGAACTGCTGGACGCGCTGCGCGTGGCCGACCACAGCCGCGGCGAGGTGACCCTGCTGGATCCGGGTGCGTGTGCCAACAGCCTGCGCCTGCAGCGGCTGCTGCCCTACCTGCACAACGCCTACGTGGAAGTGCATGACGACGACGCGGTGGCCGAGCCGTGCCTGCCGGCGGGTGTCGGTCAGCGGCTGGGCATCGCTGCTGGGTATGGCGCGCAGAGTTATGTGCTGGCGCTGGATATCGCGCTGGATCACCTGGGCCTGGCCGAGCAGGCGAACCGGGTGCACGTGGGGACGTAACGTTGTTTGTAGAGTCGAGCATGGCTCGACGCTACACAAAGAAAAACGGCGGGGTTGCCCCCGCCGTTTTCGCTTTCTTATTTCAGCCCGCGGAACTTCAGCAGCGGCTCCACCGACGGGTCCTTGCCGCGGAAATCGCGGTACAGGGTCGACAGCTCCACGCTGTTGCCGCGCGAGAGGATCTTGTCGCGGAACTCCTGGCCGTTGGCCGCGGTCAGGCCACCGTGTTCGGTGAACCACTGGTAGGCGTCATGGTCCAGCACTTCGGCCCAGAAGTAGGCGTAGTAACCGGCCGAGTAACCGCCACCCCAGATGTGATCGAAGTAGGTGGTGCGGTAGCGCGGCGGCACCTGCGGCAGGTCGACCTTGAACTTCTTCAGCGCGCTGGCCTCAAAGGCGCCGACATCCTGCAGCGGCGCATCGGCCTTCTGCGTATGCCAGGCCAGGTCCAGCAGCGCGGCCGACAGGTACTCGGTGGTCGCATAACCCTGGTTGAAGCTGCGTGCCTTGAGGATCTTGTCGACCAGTTCCTGCGGCATCGCCTCGCCGGTCTTGTAGTGCTTGGCGTAGTTGGCGAACACCTTCGGATCCAGTGCCCAGTGCTCGTTGAACTGCGACGGGAACTCGACGAAGTCGCGCGAGGTGGCGGTGCCCGCGATCGACGGGTACTTCACGTTCGAGAACATGCCGTGCAGCGCATGGCCGAACTCATGGAACATGGTGGTGACGTCGTCGAAGCTGATCAGCGCAGGCTGGCCGGCGGCCGGCTTGGTGAAGTTGCAGACGTTGTAGACCACCGGCTTGGCACCGGTCAGGCCGTCCTGCTCGACGAACACGTCCATCCAGGCACCGCCGGACTTGCTGTCACGCTTGAAGTAGTCGGTGTAGAACAGGGCCAGCGAGGTGCCGTCCTTGTCGAACACTTCGTACACCTTCATGTCCGGGTTGTAGGTCGGAATGTCGGTACGCGGCTTGAAGGTGATGCCGTACAGCTGGGTGGCGGCGTAGAAGACGCCGTTCTGCAGCACGTTGTCCAGTTCGAAGTACGGCTTGATCTGCGACTCGTCCAGATCGTACTTGGCCTTGCGCACCTGCTCGGCGTAGAAGTCCCAGTCCGAGGCAGCGACCTGGAAACCACCCTTCTGCGCGTCGATCACCTTCTGGATCTCGCCGGCCTCGGCGCGCGCCTTGGCGGTGGCGGCCGGCACGGTGTCGGTCAGCAGCTTGAGCGCGGCGGCCGGGGTCTTGGCCATCTGGTCGCCCAGCTGGTAGTCGGCGAAGGTGTCAAAGCCGAGCAGCTTGGCCTTCTGCGCACGCAGCTGGGCCAGGCGCTGCACGGTCTGCCGGGTGTCGTTGGCATCGCCACGCTCGGCGCGGGTTTCCGAAGCCTTCAGCACGGCGGCACGCTGGTCGCGGTCGCTCAGCGAGCCGAGCACCGGCTGCTGGGTGGTGTTCTGCAGCGGCAGCAGGAACTTGCCATCCAGCTTGCGGTCCTTGGCGGCGTTGGCGGCGTTGTTGATCGCGTCCTCGTCCAGGCCGGCCAGCTTGGCCTTGTCGTCGACAACGACGGCCGCAGCGGCGGTGGCGGCCACCAAGCGGGTATGGAACTGGGTGGAAAGGGTGGTCTCTTCCACGTTGAGCTTGCGCAGGCTCGCCTTGTCGGCATCGGACAGCTGCGCACCGGCGCGCAGCAGGCCGTCGTAGTAGTGCTCGACCAGGCGCTTCTGCACCGGGTCCAGCTCCAGCGTGTCACGCTGGTCGTACAGCGACTTCACGCGCGCGAACAGCTTCGGATCGAGGTTGATCTCGTCCTGGTGCGCGGCCAGCTTCGGCGCCACGTCTTCCTGGATCTTCTGGCGCGCATCGTTGGTATCGGCCTGGACCAGGCCGAAGAAGATGCGCGACACACGGTTCAGCGTCTCGCCGCTGCGCTCCATCGCCACGATGGTGTTGTCGAAGGTGGCCGGCTCGCTGCTGTCAGCGATCTTGCGCACGTCGGCCAGGTGCTGGCGCATGCCTTCTTCGAACGCCGGCAGGTAGTCGCTGTCCTTGATCTTGTCGAACTGCGGCGCCTGGAACGGCAGCGTGCTGGCGCTCAGCAGCGGATTGGTGGAGGCTTCGGCCGGCTGCTGGGCCGGGGCTTTCTGGGCATCGGACACGGGGGTGGACTCCTTGCCGGAACAGGCCGCCAGCGCCAGGCTGATGGCGGCGGCCAGGACTACGGTACGCGACATGTAAAACACTCCTTGGGCAGACGGTACGGGATACCAGCCCTCCACCCTACTCCTGTCGCGCTCGCCCGGCATGTGCCGGACGTGGCGTCTATGCGGCAGCCTGCGGCCGGCTCAGACCGTACCGCGGGTCTTGCCGATCCAGGGCCGGTAGAACTCGCGGATGGCGGCCATGTCGGCGGCGTCATCGCCGGTCGGCGTGAACAGCGGGCCGATGCCGATGGTCTTCTCCGGGTAGTGGAAATACGCGGCCAGGATCGGCACGTCGGCCATCCGCGCGATCTTCAGGAAGCCGGCCTTCCAGTCCTTCACGGCCTTGCGGGTGCCCTCGGGCGTGATGGCGAACCACATCTTCTCGTTGTTGCGCAGCAGGTCCACGGCCTGGCCGACGGTGCCCTGCGGCGAGCTGCGGTCCAGCGGGATCACACCCAGCTTGTGCAGCAGCGGGCCGAGCGGCCACCAGAACAGCGATGCCTTGCCCAGCACCTTCACCTTCATGCCCAGCGCGATCTTCGCGGCCATGCCCCACAGGCCATCCCAGTTGGACGAATGCGGGGCGATGATGAAGACCAGCCTGGGGATGTCAGGCAGGGTACCGGTCACCTTCCAGCCGCCCATGCGCAGGGTGCAGCGCGCCAGCCAGCGCAGGAAGGCGTTGGGTTTGACCTGCGGCATCTGCGGCGGCACGGCCGGCAGCAACGAAGTCGGGTTGTTCAAGCAATCACTCCCAGTCACGTGATGAGCGCCCGCGCTTGATCTGCGCGCGCCCGCGTTTGGCGTCCAGACGACGCAGTTTCGACCCGAGGGTCGGCTTGGTGGCCTTGCGCGGCTTGGGCACGCTCAGCCCGGCCTGGATGAAGGCCGCCAGCCGATCGCGCGCATCCTCGCGATTGCGATCCTGGGTCCGGAAACGTTGCGCGTCGATGACCAGCACGCCTTCGCCGGTCATGCGCCGGTCACGCCGCGCCAGCAGGCGCGCGCGCAACGGTTCGGGCAACGAGGGCGAGTTGGCCACATCGAAACGTAGTTCCACCGCGGTGGAGACCTTGTTGACGTTCTGGCCACCGGCGCCACTGGCACGCACAAACCGCTCGACGATCTCACCGTCGGGGATTTCAAGCTGCGCGCTGATGGTGACCGGTCCACTGCCCATCCGCGCATTGTAGCGGCAGCCACGCACCGGAGTGCGGCATCGCGCCCCGTATGCCGCCGATCAGGTACCGAACACGCCGCCTTCGCCTTGGCTGCGGGTATGCTGGCCGTCCCATGTACCGCAGGAAGCCCGCATGACCCGCACCGCACCCGCCCTGCCGTCCCTGCTGCGCCGCGCCGCCCTGCTGCTGGCGCTGGCCGTGGCGAGCGTTCCGGCCCTGGCCGCGCCGCCGACCGATGGCGACATCAACCGCCTGCTGTCGGCCTCGCGCGCGCAGAACATGATCGACACCATGCTGCCGCAGATCGAGGCGATGCAGCAGCAGCAGTTCCAGCAGGTGGCCGCGCAGCGCCAGCTCAATGCCCAGCAGCAGGAACAGCTGAAGCGGATCCAGGCGCGGACCAGCCAGACCCTGCGCCAGGCCCTGTCGTGGCAGCAGCTGCGGCCGATGTACGTGGACCTGTACAAAAAGACCTTCAGCAAGGAAGACGTGCTGGCGATGGCCGAGTTCTACGAGAGCGCGGCCGGCCAGAGCCTGCTGGACAAGACCCCGGCGCTGATGCAGAACGTGATGGTCGCGATCCAGGCGCGCATGCAGCCGCTGTTTGCGGACCTGCAGAAGGATCTGGAAGCGATCGTCAACGAGCCGGAAAAGAAATGAGGTAGTGCCGGCCGCTGGCCGGCTCCCCATTACATCTGGAATCACGCAGATGCCGGCCAGTGGCCGGCACTACCGTCAATCGGTATCCACCTGCCAGCCGAACAGGTCCAGCGCCTTCTGGAACCCGCCGTCCAACGGCGCACGCACGTCCACCGTGCCACCGTCCGGATGCGGGAAGCGCAGGCGCTCGGCGTGCAGCAGCATGCGGTGCACGCCCTGCATGCGGAAGATGCGGTTGTGGCGGCCATCGCCGTGGCTGGTGTCGCCGATCATGTGATGCGAGAGGTGCTTGAGGTGCCGGCGGATCTGCCGGAAGCGTCCGGTCTGCGGCTGGCAGCGCAGCAGTGCGTAGCGCGAGCTGGTGAATTCACCGACCGGCACCGACAGCTCGCCGGTGGCCAGGCGCTGGAAGTCGGTGATCGCCGGCTTTTTCACCGGCTTGCCCGGGCCGCCATCCAGATCATGATCGACCTGCCAGGCGAGCTCGGCCGGCCAGCCCCGGCAGACCGTCAGATAGTCCTTCAGCACTTCGCCGCCCATCAGTGCCTTGCCCAGCGCGCTGGCGGTGTCGCGGTCGAAGGCCAGCAGCAGGCAGCCGCTGGTCGCCCGGTCCAGGCGATGCACGAGGAAGATCGGGCGGCCCAGCTGCTCGCGCAGGCGGTCGGCCAGGAAGTCGTCTTCGCCACGGGCCAGCTTGCTGTCGTGGACCATCAGCCCGGCAGGCTTGTTGACCACGGCCAGGCGCTCATCCAGGTGCAGCAGCTGCAGGGGCGCGGTGTCGGTCTCGACCGCGGCGAGGGTATCGGGTTCGGTGCTCACGGCAGGATTATCGGGGCTGGGCACTGAATGGGGTAGAGCCGACCGCTGGCCGGCTGCCTCCGGGCAATCGGATGGCTGCGGTTGCCGGCCAGCGGCCGGCAACCGCGTGCCAACCAAGGTTGGCACCTACCTGTAGAGCGGTCAGGCGCTGCGCACGGCCAACAGCTCGCCGTTGCCCACCGGCACCAGGCTGGTGCTGAAGTCCGGATCAGCGTCCAGCAGCACGCGCAGCGGTTGCATCTCTTCCGCATGCGAGGTGGCGTTGTCCACCACCAGCAGGCCACCCGGGCGCAGCACGCGACGCAACTGCGGCCACCAGCCGGCGTACTGCCCGCGGTCCGAATCGAGGAACAGCAGGTCGATGCAGGCATCGGCGGCCTGCGCCAGCCAGAGCCCGGCATCGTCGTGGACCAGCGTGATGCGATCGGCCAGACCACTGCGCGCGAAGGTGTCACGTGCCATCGCCACCTTGTCCTCGGCGTACTCCAGCGTGGTCACGTGGCCGTCGATGGCGGCGGTTGCCTCGGCCAGCCACAGCGTGGAATAGCCGTTGGACGTACCGATTTCCAGCACCCGCCGTGCCTGGCCGAAGCGCACCAGCACCGACAGGAATTCACCGGTGTCGGGCGTGATGTTGAGCATGCGTCGGCCGCGCTCGCTTTCGCGTGCGTCGTTGTCGGCACCGAAGCGGACCAGTTCGCCCTTGAGTGCCTGCAGCATGGGGCCTACTTCCACCACGCGCGCAGCAGCGCCACTGCGCCGACCGCCCCGGACAGCCAGCTCCACGCCGGCACGTCGCCCCAGTACCAGCCCGGCGGCTGCAGCACATACATCAGTGCAGCGATGGCCAGCAGGCCGACACCGGTGATCGCGCCGACCGCATGCTTCTGCAGGCGCTGCACGCTGGCATCCAGTGCGGCCAGGTCGCGCGAACGCATCGACAGTTCGTGGCGGCCTTCCACCTGCTGGGTCAGCCAGGCGTGCACCAGGCGCGGCATGTCCGGCGCATGGGTCATGATTTCCGGCAGGCGCTTGCCGATCTCGCGTACCACCCGGCGCGGGCTGTAACGTTCGCGCAGGATCCTTGCCAGCACTGGCTTGGCCACCGCCCAGATGTCGATCTGCGGGTCGAGCTGGCGGCCGACGCCTTCGATGTTCAGCAGGGTCTTCTGCAGCAGGATCAGCTGCGGCTGCAGGGTCAGCTGGTAACGCTGGGCCACGCGGAACAGCTTCATCAGCACTTCGGCCAGCGAGATCTGCGACAGCGGCCGGGTGAAGTACGGCTCGCACACCGAACGCACGGCGGCCTCGAGGTCATCGATGCGCACGTTGTCGGGCATCCAGCGCGCCTGCACGTGCAGTTCGGCGATGCGACGGTAATCGCGGTTGAAGATGGCCATGAAGTTCTCGGCCAGGTAGTACTGATCTTCCTGCGAGAGCTGGCCCATGATGCCGAAGTCCAGCGCGATGAAACGCGGGTTGGCGCGGCGCGCCGGATCGGTGTCGACCCAGATGTTGCCGGCGTGCGCATCGGCGTGGAAGAAGTTGTCGCGGAACACCTGGGTGTAGAACACCCGCACGCCCTTGGCGGCCAGCGCCTTGCGGTCGATGCCGGCCTTGTCCAGTGCGGCGATGTCATCGGACGGGATGCCCCACACGCGTTCCAGGGTCAGTGCGCGCTCGGCGGTGTGGCTCCAGATCACTTCCGGCACGTACAGATCGTCGCTGTTTTCCCAGAAGCGGCGCAGCACGCTGGCATTGGCGCCTTCGCGCTGCAGGTCCAGCTCGGCAGCCAGAGTGTTCTCGACTTCGGCCACCACTTCGCGCGGGCGGATCTTGTCGGCGCGCGGGTGGGTGCGCTCGACCAGGGCAGCGAGCGAGTTGAGCAACGCGATATCGGCGTCGATCTGCTTCTCGATGCCCGGGCGCAGCACCTTGACCACCACCTGGCGGCCATCGGCCAGCGTGGCTGCGTGCACCTGCGCGATCGAGGCCGAGGCCAGCGGTTCGGTACCGAAGCTGGCGAAGGCCTCGCTGACCGGCAGGCCCAGCGCTTCCTCGACGATGCGACGCGCGGTCTCACCATCGAACGGCTTGACCCGGTCCTGCAGCAGGGTCAGTTCATTGGCCACATCCGGCGGCACCAGGTCGCGGCGGGTGGACAGGATCTGGCCGAACTTGACGAAGATCGGGCCCAGATCCTGCAGCGCCAGACGCAGGCGTGCACCGCGCGACTGAGCGGCGATGTCGGCCGAGGCGCGCGGCACGAACGGCTTGGCCAGGCGCAGCCAGCGCTCGGCAGGAGTGCCCTGCAACAGGTCGTCGAGGCGGTAACGCAGGATCACCCGGCCGATGCGGCTGGCACGCAGCACGGCCTTCATGCGGCACCCCGCAGACGCTGCACGCGTGCACCGAGGCGTTCGACGTCGTCGCGCAGCACGTCCACATCGTCGTGGAAGGCATCCAGCTCGGCACGCGGCACCACGTCGCGCGATTCCTCGGTGATGAACTCGGCGGCGCTGTGGGCCAGGTCGATCGCGCCCTGGCGCGCATGCTGCAGGGCGCTGCGCAGGGTGTTGGCCACCTGCACGCCCAGCACGTCGCCGAACACGCTGACGAACGGCTGCTGCCAGTCAGGATCGAAGCCCTTGGCCAGCTGCTGCAGGCGACGCGCCAGTTCGGCATCACCGGCCACGCGCACGCGACCCTTGCCGTTGTTGTCGCCGCGCCGTGCGTTGGCCAGCAGCGGCAGCTGCGCCAGCACGCCGGCCAGGCTGCTGCGCACGGCCAGGTCGGCTTCCTGCGCGTCCACCGGGCCGACCCGCAGTGCATCACCGTCGACGCTGATGCGCATGGCCAGCGACGGCGCTTCCAGGGTCAGGTCGATGTGCCGGCCGTCGAGGCTGGCCAGTGCATGGCGGGTATCCGGATCCAGCGCCAGCGCGCGGTTCAGGGCGATCTGCAGGGCGCGGCCAGCGACCGGCTTGAGGGACTTGAGCAGGGAGAGAGCCATGTGCGCATTCTACCTGCGTGGGTGGGGGGCTTGGGCCGGGCTGCCGCCCGGCACCCGCAGATGCAACGGCAACGGCAACGGCAACGGCAACAGCCGAAGCAACAGCGGGCATTCCGTGGGTAGGCGGGATGGGGCCGGTTGCGGGGGCCGCTGCAAGTACGTCCCTGTAAGCTCGGTCGCCGCATGCTCGTGTGCGCTGTCCTGCGCACACGGCAAGACCGGGGTTGGGCGTCCTGCCCAACCCGCCCGAGGCATGCCTCGGGCCCATGCGGCTCACGCCCCCGCAACAGGCCCCACCCCGCCTTCGACAGGTTCCTGCGATCTGCCGGAACGACTGGGGTCGGATCCCGTTGCTGCGCAACGGGCTCTGACCCCCTATTGATGGGCCATGGAGGACGCTAGATCCACGCCATGCGTGGATGGATTTCTGGTTCATCTGTGCCTCACGCGGAGGGCCGATGAAGGTTCATGCTATGAGGCCACGCAACGCACAGGACATCGCAACACCATGGCACGGACCCGGGTCGGCATCATCTTCGGGGGCAAGTCCTCCGAGCACGAAGTTTCGCTGCAGTCGGCGAAGAACATCCTCGATGCGCTTGATCGCGAGCGCTTCGAGCCGGTGCTGGTCGGTATCGACAAGCAGGGCCAGTGGCATCTGAGCCAGCCGGATACCTTCCTGATCAATGCCGATGATCCGTCGCGCATCGCGCTGCATCGGTCCGGTACGTCGCTGGCGGTGCGCCCGGGTGTGGAACAGGCACAGCTGCAGCCCTCCGATGCGGCCAGCGCGCTGGGCCAGATCGATGTGGTACTGCCGATCGTGCACGGGCCGCTGGGCGAGGACGGTGCGCTGCAGGGGCTGCTGCGCATGGCCAACCTGCCTTTCGTCGGTTCGCCGGTGCTGGGCTCGGCGGTGGCGATGGACAAGGACGTGACCAAGCGCCTGTTGCGCGACGCTGGCCTGCAGGTGGCGCCGTGGCTGTGCATCCGGCGTCACCAGGCCGCTGACGTCGATGTCGATGCGGTGATCGCGCAGCTCGGCCTGCCGTTGTTCGTGAAGCCGGCCAACCAGGGTTCGTCCGTGGGTGTGAGCAAGGTCAAGGATGCGGCGGGCTTCGCCGAGGCACTTGCATTGGCGCTGCGCTATGACCACAAGGTGCTGGTCGAATCGGCGGTGGTCGGCCGTGAGATCGAGTGCGCGGTGCTGGGCAACGAACAGCCGCAGGCCAGCCTGTGCGGCGAGGTGGTGGTGCACGACGAGTTCTACGCCTACGACACCAAGTACATCAACGAGGATGGCGCCGAGGTGGTCGTGCCGGCGGATATCGATGCTGCAACCCAGGCGCGTATCCAGCAGATCGCGCTGCGGGCCTACCAGGCGCTGGAGTGTGCGGGCATGGCGCGCGTGGATGTGTTCCTCACCGCAGACGGCGAGATCGTCATCAACGAGGTCAACACGCTGCCGGGCTTCACCCGCATCAGCATGTACCCGAAGCTGTGGGGCGCCAGCGGTGTGGACTACACCACGCTGATCACGCGCCTGATCGAACTGGCGCTGGAGCGCCATGAAGCCGATCGCGGATTGCACAGCGCTGTGTAGCAGCGCTCTCTGTAGAGTCGAGCCATGCTCGACTGCTTTTCATGAGTCGAGCATGGCTCGACTCTACAAAGATGCGTGCCGACCAACGGTCGGCACCCACCGGAAAGAACAGTGCCGGCCAGCGGCCGGCACTACCCTGCGGTCTTCTAGCCGCGCTTGCGGAACATCGAAATCACTGCCAGTACCAGGAACACAACGAACAGGATCCAGGCGATGTTGCTGGCTGCACCGGCGATGCCGGAGAAGCCGAGCACGGCAGCGATGATGGCGATGACGAAGAAAATAACGGCGTAATGCAGCATGGTGCTCCTCGCAGATGTCCGGGCCGTTGGATGGCGTGGGTCCATCCTCCCGATCTGGCGGTGTGCAACCAGTGATGGCGACCTATGCAGCAGATGAAGCCTTCAGCCTGCGCAGCCCTTCCTCGATGCTGACCTGCGGCACGTAGCCGAAGTCACGGCGCGCCGGCTCCATGCTGTACCAGTGCGGCGTGCACAGCTGCTCGGCCAGGAAGCGGGTCAGCGGCGGCTCGCCACGCAGGCGCAGCAGCGGCCACAGCCGCTCGCAGACCGCACCGATGCGATAAGCGGTCTTGAAGCTGATCGCCTTGTCCACCGTTGGTGCACCCACCGCGGACAGCAGCTTGTTGACCAGCTCGCGCATGGGCAGCGGTTCGCCGTTGGAAATGAAGTAGGCCTTGCCCGCACAAGCCGCGCCCGGCGCCAATGCTTCGAAAGCGAGGAAGTGCGCGAGCGCGGCATTGTCGATGTAAGTGGTATCCACCTTGTTGTTGCCATCACCCACCAGACGCAGGCGGCCCTGCCGCGCACGCTCGGCCAGCCTCGGCACCAGCTGTTGGTCGCCCGGGCCCCAGATCAGGCGCGGGCGCAGCGCCACCGTCGCCAACGAGGCGTCATTGGCCGCCAGCACGCGCTGTTCGGCAATCGCCTTGGTCGCCGCATACGGTGCCTGGAAATCCTCGCCGTACGGCACCTCATCAGCCCCCAGGCCTTCCACCGGGTGGGTCGCGCGGTGGGTCACGCTGGGCGTGGAGGTGTAGACCAGCCGGCTGATGCCGTGCGCGCGGCAGGCCGCGATCACGTTGTCGGTGCCGACCACGTTGGCCTGGTGGTAGCTGTCATAGCTGCCCCAGGCGCCGGCCTTGGCGCCGTTGTGAAATACCGCATCGACGCCGGCCACCGCGTGCAGCACCGCCTGCGCATCGGCCAGATCGCCACGGATCTGGCCCACGCCCATGGCCTGCAGTTCCGGGTAGTGGCTGCGGTTGAACGCCAGCACCTGGTGGCCACGTTCGACCAGCCCACGGCACAGCGCCTGGCCAAGGAAACCACCACCACCGGTGACCAGGATCTTCATGCGCGCTTCTCCAGTTCGGCGCTGGCCCAGACGGCGAGCTTCTCGCGGCCGATCTTGGCGTTGTGACGGATATCGACGGGGAACGCGGGGTGCATCAGTACGTGCTGCAGGTTCGCCTCGGGCAATCGCAGGGTGGCCTGGGCGCGCAGCGCCTCGCGCAACGCCGGGCTGTCGCTCTGGCCACGCTGCAGTTCCACGCACAGCACCGGCACCTGCGCACCCGCCGGGCCAACGCCAACCAGTGCCGTGCGCGCCACGCCCGGCACGGTGTTGAACACCGGCTCCACCTGTTCGGTGTACAGCGGCCCCTGTGCGGTTTCCACGCGATGGGTCTTGCGGCCGCAGAACCACAGGCGGCCCTGCGCATCGAAGTAGCCCACGTCACCCATGCGATGCACCACGCGCGTGCTGCCATCGGCCAGCGTCTCGCGGATCTTCGCCGCCGCGGTGGCCTGCGGGCGGTTGAAGTAACTGTCGGTAGCGGTCGGTCCGGCCACGGTGATCTCGCCCACCTCGCCGGTGGCCAGCACGCGCGCCTGCGACCAGTCGGCCAACGGTGCGTCATCGATGCCGATGATGCGCACCTCATTCGGTTCAACCACGCTGCCCACGCAGGTACCGGCACCGGCCTCGGTGGCGGCACGGGTGCGCTCCAGCTCGCGGCCTTCCACCACCGCCACCGGCAGGCACTCGGTGGCGCCGTACGGGGTCCAGAACTGCGCATCGGCCGGCAACAGACTGCGGATGGTGGCGACCACATCCGGCGGCACCGGGGCGCCGGCCGAGGTCACCCGGGTCACCGTCGGCAACGGCCGGCCGTGACGGGCCAGCACCCGCATCAGCGCAGGCGAGCCAAACAGCTGGGTCACGCCGAAGCGCTGGATGGCGTCATGCAGGCGTGCCGGGTCGGCCTGTGCCGGCCGGGTCGGGTCCATGTCCGGAATCACCGAGGTCAGGCCCAGCGCAGGGTCGAACAGCGCGAACGGCGGGAAGGTCGGCAGGTCCACGCCGCCCGCTTCCATGCCGAAGGCACTGCCCAGCAGCTGGATCTGGCCGACGAAATGGCGGTGGCGGTAGACCACGCCCTTGGGCACGCCGGTGGAGCCGCTGGTGAACAGGATCGCGGCCATGTCCTCGCCATCGGTAGCGGCCAGCATCGCCCCCCTGTTGGCACCGGCGCGCTCCAGCGCGGCCAGCGTGGTCCCGCCCCAGCCGAGGCGGCGGCCGACGGTGACCAGGCGGGTCGCCGAGGGCGCCCAGCGCAGCGCCAACCGCGCCACGTGTGCCAGCGGAATGCCAATGAAAGCCTCCGGCTGCGCCTCGTCCAGGCACTGCTTCAGCGCGCGTTTGTCGATGCCCGGGTCGACCAGCACCGGCACCGCACCCAGTTTGAACAGGGCAAACATCAACAGGAAGAACTCCGGCGACGGCCGCACCATCACCACCGTGCGCACCCCGCGACCGATCCCGTAGCCGGCCAGGCCAGCCGCCATGGCGTCGCTGCGGGCGTCCAGCTGACGGTAATCCAGGGTCACGTCGTAGGCGGCCATGCCGTTGCCGGCGCCACGGCGGCCCGGGCAGCGGATGGCGATCTGGTCGGGCCGTTCACGCGCCAGTTCAGGCAAACGGGCGGCAATATTGCAGGGTCGGTTCATCCGTTCATTGTCGCCGCTTACGGAATTTCTTGCGCGGCGGCCCACTTCGTGGAAAATCCGCACCCTCGTTCCTGATTCCGACTGCCGCCCGAGGCGGCTTGCCCATGCAACATCCCTGCATGACCTGCGGCGCCTGCTGCACCCAATACCGCGTGGCCTTCCACTGGATGGAATCAGACGAGGTCACCCCCGGCGGCGTACCGCACCAGCTGACCGAGGTGCTGGACCCGCATCGACTGTGCATGCGCGGCACCCACTCCAAGCCGGTGCGCTGCGTGGCGCTGGATGCGCAGATCGGCGTGTATTCACGCTGCACCATCCACCCCAACCGGCCCAGCGTGTGCCGTGAGGTGGATGCATCGTGGGAGTACGGCAAGGCCAGCCCGCAGTGCGACAAGGCGCGCATCGCCTACGGCCTGGATCCGTTGACCCTGGCCGACTGGCGCTGGCGCGACGAAGCGGGCAACGACGACGACCACCCGGACGACAACGGCAACAGCCCGTCACCGCAGGCGCCGATCGCGGCGTAGGGGTAGTGCCGGCCGCTGGCCGGCAACCTCATGAACCCTTCGGGTGTGCCGACCAACGGTCGGCACCTACCCATTTCCTCTTCCGGTGGGTGCCGACCGTTGGTCGGCATACCTCAGATCGGGTTCTTGTCCAGGAACGCGCGGATTTCCGGCACCAGAACTTCATGCTTGTCTTCCAGCACGTAATGCCCGGCATCCTCGAAGGCATGCAGCTGGGCCTGCGGTAGCGCGGCCTGGAAGCCCTTCAGGAAGTGGTGGTCGAACACGAAGTCGCGCAGGCCCCAGCCGAGGAAGACGGGGCGGTCGGCGAACGACGGCAGCGCCTTGCCGGCACGCTCCAGCAGCGACCAGGCCTTGTCGGCCGGCGACAGCGGGATGTCCTGCATGAAACGGATGGTGCTGATGCGGTTGGCGTAGTTGTTGTACGGCGACACGTAGGCGCGGCGCACGTCGGCCGGCATCTTCCGCTCCACGCCCAGCCACGAGGCGCCGGACGAGAACGCGTTGAAGGTGCGGATGATCCACTCGCCGATCTTCCAGTGGCGGCCCAGCGCGATCTGCCATGGCATCTTCTTCGCCGCCGGCATCGGGAACGCGGCGGTGTTGAGCACCACCAGGCGCTTCACCTGGTCGTGGTGGGACAGCGCCCAGCCGAAGCCGATCATGCCGCCCCAGTCGTGCACGGCCAGGGTCACCGGACCGGTGATGCCCAGGTGCTTCAGCAGCGCATCAAGGTCGTCCACGCGCGACTGCAGCGTGTACTCGTAGCGGCTGTCATCGGGCTTGTCCGACAGGCCCATGCCGATGTGATCCGGCACGATGCAGCGGTACGTGTCCGACAGGCCGGCCACCAGCGTGCGCCAGTAATAGCTCCACGACGGGTTGCCGTGCACCATCACCACCACTTCGCCATCGCGCGGGCCTTCGTCGAGATAGTTCATCGACAGGCCGGGGCGGACCTCGAAGCGCTGCGGGTGGGCGGGGTAACCGGGAAGCTGGGACATCGAATCGCACCTGTAGAAAGGGCCGGTAGAACCGGCCCCTGGACACTTGGAAAAATCATCGCTGCCCATCGCGCAGCAGGTCAGCGGTGACTTTTTTACCAGACCACTTCAGCCATCGAACAGTTCAGGCCCGAGCCAATGCCCAGAAGCGCGATGCGATCGCCCTTCTTCAGCTTGCCCAGCTGCTTGAGCTTGCTCAGCACGATCGGCACCGAGGCCGGGCCGATGTTGCCGTGCTCGCCGAAGATGGTCATGACCTTCTTCGGGTCGATGCCGAAGTTCTTGATGAACGCAGCGGTGTGCGGCTGGCTGACCTGGTGGATCACGAATTGGTCCAGCTCTTCCACGGCCCAGCCGAGTGCGATCTTGGCGGCACTGAAGGTCTTCTGCGCCAGCTTGATGCCTTCGATCAGCAGCAGGCGGGTGTCGGTGACCATGCGGTCCAGGTTGCCCAGGCACAGCTGGTTCCACTCGGTGGCCGAGCGGGTCACGCCGCCCTTGTAGCGCGGCGCATCCGGCACCAGCTCCGAGCGCGCCATCACCATCGCGGCGGCGCCCGAACCCGTGGTCAGGGCGGCCAGCTCGTTGCGGAAATCGTCGGCGGTGACGTCCGGGGCGGTCATGCGCTCCAGGGTCTTCTCGTACACCAGGTTGGCGGTCTCGCCATCCACCACCAGCGCGTAGTCGATGTCGCCGCGCTCGATCATGCGCGCCGCGATATCCATGCCGTTGATGAAGGCCAGGCAGGCATTGGCGACGTCGAAGGTCATGCACTCGTCGCTGACGCCGAGGTTGCCCGACACGATGGAGGCCGTGGACGGCTCCAGGTAGTCGCGGCTGACCGAGGTGTTGACCAGCAGGCCAACCTGCGTTGCATCGATGCCCGCGTCTTCCAGCGCCTTGCGGCCGGCCATGGTGGCGGCATCGGACGCAAGCACGCCGTTGTCCCACAGGCGGCGGGCATGGATGCCGGCGATATCGCCGAGCACGTCGGTGCGGATACCGAGGCGATCCAACGTCGGCTGCAGCCGCTCGTTGATTTCCTTGGTCGTCAGCGTGTGCGGCGCATCAACGTGTGCCAGGCCGGCGATCGAGACATTCTTGAAGAGCATCGAGGTTAGCGCCAAGGCTCAGGCAAAAGGGGGCGCTATTCTATAACCCCCGGGGCCTTCACCGCATCTTTACGAATTCAGGCTTGGCCGTATGGTGAAGCGTTCAGCGCGGCGGGCACTGGAAAGCGGCGAAGCGCTGGCTGCCATCGGCCGGAGCGGCGGCGGCCTGTACGGCGTTGGCGCCTGCGCTCGGGGCCTCGTTGCGGGCCAGGGTTTCCAGCTCTTCCTGCACACGCAGCGGGTTGCGGTTGTAGAAGCCGACCTTGCTCTTCACGGTCACCACCACCTCGCCCTTGGCGATGCAGCCAGCGGGAACCGGGCCTGCCGGCAGCACGCGGGTCGCCTTGCCGGCCGGTTCGATCGGCACCCAGGTACAGGCGGTGACGGTGAGCAGCAGGGAGGAAAGCAGCAGAACGCGCATGGGCAGATCCTGGAAGGGTATGGGGGGATTCTGCCTGAACAGCCTGAATCGGGGGTAGCCGGTGGGTGGGTGGGGTCAGATCCCCCGCAGGGGAGCCTGACCCCGCCTTCGGGTCACGGAGTTGCCGGCCAGCGGCCGGCACTACCACGGCAAGGTTGCCGGCCAGCGGCCGGCACTACCGGAGGAGCCGGCCCGCCCCATGGCGGGCCGGGTATTGCCTTACTTCTTGACCGGGTTGCCTTCTGCATCGATCACCGTCACCTCGCCCAGGTTCAGCGCGCGCACGGCCGCTTCGGTCTGCTTGAGGTCACCCACCACCACCCAGGTCAGCGCCTGCGGCTTGATCTCGGCGGCGGCCTGCTGCACCTGTGCCGGGGTCATCGCCTCGATCTCGGCCTTGCGGCGCAGCACGTAGTCATCCGGGCGCTTGAACTGCACGATCGAACCGATGGTCGACGCCACCGCGCTGGCGGTCTCGTAGGCACCGGGCAGGCTCAGGGTCTGGATGTTGCGGATGCGGTTGACCTCGGCGGCGGTGGCCGGCTTGCTGCCGTCGGCGAACGCGGCGATTTCCTTGCGCATTTCCGCCATCGCCGGGCCGGTCTTGTCGATCTGCACCGGCGCGCTGGCCATCCACGGGCGCTGGCCCACCGAATTGATCGCGCTGCTGCGCGCACCATACGACCAGTGCTTGTCCTCACGCAGGTTCATGTTCAGGCGCGAGGTGAAGTCGCCACCGATCACGCCGTTGGCGATATCGAAGCGGGTCGAGCTGGTGGCGCTGGACGGCGCGACCACCTGGCCGGCGAACAGGTTGGCCTGCACCGCGCCCGGCTGGTCGATCAGGAACACACGCGGGCCCTTCGGCAATGCGACGTCGGTCGCCGCCTTCACCTGCGGAGCATCGCCGGCAGCCTTCCAGTCGCCCAGCTGCTTGTCCAGCAGCGGCACGATTTCCGCCAGCGTGGTATCACCGACCACGATCAGGGTGCCGTTCTGCGGGCGCAGCCAGTCGTGGTGGAAATCAACCAGATCTTCGCGGGTCAGGCCGCTGATCGCCGCCTCATCGCCACTGCCGGTGAACGGAATGGCATACGGGTGGCCCTTGCCATACAGCAGTGGCGGCAGCACGCGCATCGCCACCGCACCCGGGTTGACCTTCTCCTGCTGGATGCCGGCGATCCAGGTCGCCTTGACCCGGTCGATCTCACCCTGCTCGAAGCGCGGCTCGCGCAGCAGGTCGCGGTACAGCGCCAGCGACGGTGCCAGATTTTCCTTCAGTGCCGACAGGTCCACGCTCATCGAGTCCAGGCCGGCCGAGGCATCCAGGCTGGCGCCCAGCGCATCGGCAGCATCGGCGAAGGCCAGCGAGCCGAGCTTGCCGGCGCCTTCGGTCATCAGGCTCATGGTGAAGTTGGCGGTGCCCGGCTTGCGGCCCTGGTCGGCGCTGAAGCCGCCCGGGAACTGGTAGCTGAACTGCACCACCGGAATCTCATGGCGTTCGGCCAGGATCACCTGGGTGCCGTTCTTCAGCGTGGCGCGCTGCAGCGCCGGGAACTTCAACTGGGGGAACTCGCGGGTCTGCGGCACGCCGGCCTTGCGGTCGACCTGCTCCGGCAGGGTGCTGTACTTGGGGTCCACCGCGGGAACGTTGAACGGCTTCGGCGCCTGGCTCGGGTCTTCCTTCAGCGCCACACGCTCACCCGGTGCGATCACCAGGGTGTGGCTGCCCTTGTCCAGCCACTGCGCGCCCAGCCGGCTCAGATCAGCAGCACTGGCCTTCTCGATGTTGGCCAGCGAGGTGCGGAAGCAGCCCGGGTCGCCGGTGAACACCGCGCACTCGGCCAGTGCGTCGGCCTTGCCGCCGAAGCCGCCGATGCGCTCGATGCCGCGGATGAAGCCGGCGCGGGCACCGGTCTTGGCGCGCTCCAGCTCGGCCGCGGTGGGGCCCTGCTTGATCAGGCGGTCCAGTTCCTCGTCAATGATCTTCTCGACCTTGGCCGGGTCCTGGCCCTGCTTGACCGTCGCCATGATCACGAAGTTCGAACCCAGCTGCGAGGTCGAAAGGCCCGAGGCGATGCTGTCCACCAGTTTGTCCTGGTGCTGCAGGCGCTGGCTCAGGCGCGAGGACTTGGCACCGCCCAGGACCTGCGCGAACAGCTGCAGCTGATCGACATCGGTGGTGCCGACCTGCGGCACGTTCCAGGCGCGGTAGATGCGCGCCTGCGGCACCTTGTCGGTCATCGTCTCGCGCGTGTCGGCGCTGCGCTTGGCCACGTTCACTGCCGGCTGCGCCATGGTCGGGCCGGCCGGGATGCTGCCGAAGTACTTGCCGACCTTTTCCTTGGCAGTGGCCAGGTCGATGTCGCCGGCCAGCACCAGCACCGCATTGTTCGGGCCGTACCAGGTGCGGAACCAGGTCTTCACGTCATCCAGCGACGCCGCGTTCAGATCGTTCATCGAACCGATCACGCCGTGGTGATACGGGTGGCCTACCGGGTACAGCGCCTTGTTGAGCTGGTCCCAGGCCTGGCCGTAGGGCTGGTTCTCGCCCTGGCGCTTCTCGTTCTGCACCACGCCACGCTGCTCGTCCAGCGCCGCCTGGTCGATCGCACCGACCAGATGGCCCATGCGGTCCGACTCCATCCACAGCGCCATGTCCAGCGCGGTGGTGGGCACGTTCTCGAAGTAGTTGGTGCGGTCGGTATTGGTGGTGCCGTTCTGGTTGGTGGCACCGACCTGCTTGAACGGTTCGAAGAATTCGCCGTCGTGGTTTTCGCTGCCCTGGAACATCAGGTGTTCGAACAGGTGCGCGAAGCCGGTACGGCCGGCCGGTTCGTCCTTGCTGCCCACGTGGTACCAGACGTTGACGGCGACGATCGGCGCCTTGCGATCGGTATGCACGATCACGCGCAGGCCGTTGGGCAGGGTGAACTGCTCATACGGGATATCGACCTTGGCCGGTGCTGCCGGCTTGGCCGCCAGCGCATGGGAAGGCACAAGCGTGCCCAGGGCGGTGCTGAGGGCGACGGCCAGCAGTGCAGCGCGCGGGCGAAGGGCGAGAGACATATCCGGATCCTTGGTCACATAGGTGAACCCCGATCCTAGCCTGCGCACGCAGCGGCAGGAATCGGCCAGCAGTCACTGGGGGTGTTTGCCCCTGTGCCCCATCCGCAGCGCCGATCTGCGCTGCCCGACCGGTCACAAGCGCCCGCCAGGACCGTCCGGACAGTGTCCGCAGCACATCGAATGGACAGGTGTCCGCCTACCGGACACTTCTCGGCCAAACAAAAACTCTTTCAAATCAACAACTAAAAGTTGGCACGGGGATTGCTTGGTACTTCCTGCGCCAGGAAGGGCTTCAGATGAAAGCTGACTGAAGACTGAACACATGCAGGAAACCGAAAATTTTCCTTGCAAGCCCAGAATCGGTGTACTACCTTACTACCACACCACTGATCACCAACACTAAACAGGCCCCGTCATGAACGCCAAGACCATTGCCATCGCCATCGCCCTGATCGCCGGCACCGCGGTTGTTTCGTCGGTGCAGGCCTCCGAATCCATCCAGACCCTGGCCACCGTGCAGGTCCGCCCGGCCGCCGACCAGCTGGCCCAGCAGGCCTGGGAACAGGCCAGCGGCATCCCGACCCTGGCCACCGTGGAAGTGCGCCCGAGCGCCGACCAGCTGGCCGAGCGCAACGGCTACGTTGCCGCCCCGGTTGCTGCCGCGATGCCGATCACCACCCTGGCCTCGGTGGAAGTGCGCCCGAGCCTGGAACAGCGCGTCGCCCTGGCCGCCGAAATGGAAGCCCAGCGCTACGCCGCCACCTTGGCTGCTGCCGCCACCAACGTCGCCAACTCGGTCATCGTCAACCTGCCGGCCCTGCAGGTGCGCCCGAGCGCCGCCGACCTGCAGGCCCTGGCCACCGAAACCGCCCAGGTCCTGCTGCGCCCGTAAGCGGTGCCGCCCTGCCCAGCGCAGGGCGTGCGCCGTAAAGGCGGCGGTCGTCGCAGGTACACTGCGCCGATGAATGCCGCGCCCCAGTTCCATGTGATCCTGTTCCAACCGGAAATCCCGCCCAACACGGGCAATGTGATCCGGCTCTGCGCCAACACCGGCGCGCAGCTGCACCTGGTCGAGCCGCTCGGCTTCGCACTGGAAGACAAGCAGCTCAAGCGCGCCGGCCTGGACTACCACGAGTACTCGCGCCTGCAGGTCCACCCCGACCTGGACACCGCGCTGGCGCGGATCGCACCAAAGCGCTTGTTCGCACTGAGTACCCGGGCCAGCGTGCGCTACGACAGCGTGGCCTTTGAAGATGGTGATGCCTTCCTGTTCGGCCCGGAAAGCCGCGGCCTGCCGCAGGACGTGCTCGATGCCTTGCCCGATGGCCGCCGCCTGCGCCTGCCGATGCGGCCGGACAACCGCAGCCTCAATCTTTCCAACACCGTTGCGGTGGTGATGTACGAAGCGTGGCGGCAGCACGGGTTTGCGGGCGGCGCGTAAACCGCCTCAGGTGGGGCTGGACCCGCTTCTGGTGGGTGCGGACCTTGGTCCGCACTGATGCCCGGTCGCGCGCTGAAGGAATGTGCCAACCAAGGTTGGCACCTACCAAAGGCAGGTCCAGGCAGGCGCCAAGAACCTCTGATGGCTGTGGATCGCTTCTGGTGGGTGCGGACCTTGGTCCGCACCGATGCCCGGTCGCGCGCTGAAGGAATGTGCCAACCAAGGTTGGCACCTACCAAAGGCAGGTCCAGGCAGCCGCCGAGAACCTTTGATGGCTGTGGATCGCTTCTGGTGGGTGCGGACCTTGGTCCGCACCGATGCCCGGTCGCGCGCTGAAGGAATGTGCCAACCAAGGTTGGCACCTACCAAAGCACATCCCAGGTGGCCGTGGCAGGTGCCATGTGCAGCAGATCCACGCCATGCGTGGATGGTGTTCCCCGCACCGCCTAGAACGCGTTGATGCCGGTCAGTTCGCGGCCGATCACCAGCTGATGCACGGTCTCGGTGCCTTCATAGGTGATCACCGATTCCAGGTTCAGCGCATGCCGGATCGCTACATGCTCGGTGGTGATGCCGGCGCCGCCCAGCAGATCGCGACACTCGCGGGCGATGTCGATGGCCATGCGGCAGTTGTTCCACTTGGCCAGGCTGACCTGCTGCGGCTGCAGCTGGCCGGCTTCCTTCAGGCGGCCCAGCTGCAGCGCCAGCAGCTGCGCGGTGGTGATGCGGCGGGCCATTTCGGCCAGCTTGATCTGCGCGCTCTGCGTGGCGGCCAGCGGGCGTCCGAACAGCACGCGCTCCTTGGCATAGCCCAGCGCTTCATCCAGGCAGGCAATGGCGGCACCGATCGGGCCCCAGCTGATGCCATAGCGGGCCTGGGTCAGGCAACCCAGCGGCCCCTTCAGGCCCGTCACGTTCGGCAGGCGGTGGCTGTCGGGCACGCGCACGTCATCGAAGAACAGCGCGCCGGTCAGCGACGCACGCAGGCTCATCTTGTGCTTGATCTCCTGCGTGGTGAAGCCGGCCATGCCCTTTTCCAGCACGAAGCCCTGGATGCCGTCCTCGGTCTGCGCCCAGACGATGGCCAGGTCGGCCACCGGGCCGCTGGTGATCCACATCTTGCTGCCGCTGATGCGCCAGTCGCTGCCGTCGCGCACCGCGCGGGTCTTCATGCTGGCCGGATCGGAACCGCCGTGCGCCTCGGTCAGCCCGAAGCAGCCGATCAGTTCGCCGCGCGCCATCGCCGGCAGCCACTGCCGGCGCTGTTCCTCGCTGCCGTAGGCATAGATCGGGTACATGCACAGCGAGCTCTGCACCGAAACGAAGCTGCGCAGGCCCGAATCGCCGCGCTCCAGCTCCTGGCAGATCAGGCCATAGCTGACCGCACCGAGGTCGCCGCCACCGTATTCGGCCGGCAGAGTGGCACCGAGCAGGCCCAGCGCGGCGATCTCCGGCACCAGCTCTGAAGGGAAGCGGGCCTGGTCGAAGGCATCGCCGATGATCGGCAGCACGCGCTCGTTGGTGAAGCGGGCGACGCTCTCCTGCACCGCGCGCTCTTCCTCGTTGAGCAGGGAACGGACATCGAACAGATCGTACGGATGCAAAGCCATGGCACTCACGCGCAGTCAGGACCCGGCCATTGTCGGTCATCCGCAAGCATCGCGTCTGGTAGGTGTGGACCTTGGTCCACACGGTAGCGGGTCCGGGCGGTGAAACAATGTGCCAACCAAGGTTGGCACCTACCCGGACACGTGCATTACGCTGCACCGCAGCAATCATGACGTGAACATCGTCGATCTAGCTCGATCACGCGCGGCCCGGTACCCTGACACATTCAAACAACCGTTTCGCTCGTGGCTGCACGCGCGATTCCCAGGCACCGCCGGTGGCCCCGATGCCGGCCCTACCCACGAGTCATGCAATCGATGAGCGCTGAAGCCAACGCCCTGCCCCCGCGTGAAGTAATGGAGTTCGACGTGGTGATCGTCGGCGCCGGCCCCGCCGGCCTGGCCACCGCGATCCGCCTGCGCCAGCGCGCGATCGAAGCCGGCCGCGACCTGTCGGTGTGCGTGCTGGAGAAGGGCTCCGAACCGGGCGCGCATGTGCTGTCCGGCGCCGTGATGGATCCGCGCGCACTGACCGAACTGTTCCCGGACTGGGCCGAGCGCGGCGCACCGCTGAAGCAGAAGGTCACCCGCGACGAATTCCTGTTCCTCAGCGAAACCGGCGCACGCAGCACGCCCAATGCGCTGCTGCCGGAGTGCTTCCACAACGAAGGCAACTACATCATCAGCCTGGGTGAAGTGACCCGCTGGCTGGCGCAGCAGGCCGAAGCGCTGGAAGTGGCGATCTTCCCCGGCTTCGCCGCAGCCGAGGTGCTGTACGGCGACAATGGTGAAGTGATCGGCGTGGCCACCGGCGACATGGGCATCGAGAAGGACGGCAGCATCGGCCCGGCCTTCGAACGCGGCATGGCGCTGCAGGCCAAGTACACGATCTTCGCCGAAGGCGCACGCGGCCACCTCGGCCGCCAGCTGATCGCGCGCTACAAGCTCGATGAAGGCAAGGACCCGCAGGCCTACGGCATCGGCATCAAGGAACTGTGGCAGATCGACCCGGCCAAGCATGAGCCGGGCCTGGTGGTGCACGCCGCCGGTTGGCCGCTGGACAGCGATACCTATGGCGGCGCGTTTCTGTACCACGCCGACGGTGGCAAGGTCGCCATCGGCTACGTGGTCGGCCTGGACTACAGGAACCCGTGGCTGAGCCCGTTCGAAGAGTTCCAGCGCTTCAAGACCCATCCGTCCATCCGCAAGCACCTGGAGGGTGGCACCCGCATCGGTTACGGCGCGCGTGCGATCACCGCCGGTGGCCTGCTGTCGCTGCCCAAGACCGTGTTCCCCGGTGGCGCGCTGGTCGGCTGCGAGGCCGGCTACCTCAACGCCAGCCGCATCAAGGGCAGCCATGCCGCGATCAAGACCGGCATGCTGTGCGCCGATGCCGCGTTCGACGCGCTGGCCGCCGACCGCCAGCACGATGAACTGAGCGCCTACCCGAAGGCGTTCGAAGCCAGCTGGCTGTTCACCGAACTGCAGCAGGCCAAGAACTTCAAGCAGTGGTTCAAGAAGGGCCAGACCGTGGCCACGCTGATGACCGGCGTGGAGCAGTGGCTGCTGCCAAAGCTGGGCGTGCGCAATCCGCCGTGGACCCTGCACCGCACGCAGCCGGATCACGTCTGCCTGGAGCCGGCGGCCAAGCACACCCGCATCGCCTACCCGAAGCCGGATGGCGTGCTGACCTTCGACCGTCTCAGCTCGGTGTTCCTCAGCAGCACCAACCACGACGAGAACCAGCCCAGCCACCTGACGCTGAAGGACCCCAGCATTCCGGTGAAGGTGAACCTGGCCGAGTACGCCGGCCCGGAAGCCCGCTACTGCCCGGCGGGTGTGTACGAGTTCGTCGGTGAAGCCGATAACGCGCGGCTGCAGATCAACGCGCAGAACTGCGTGCACTGCAAGACCTGCGACATCAAGGACCCGACCCAGAACATCGTGTGGGTGACCCCGCAGGGCGGTGGCGGCCCGAACTATTCGGGCATGTGATTGCTCCGGGCTGCGACCGCGTGTCGCAGCCCACCTGCCCCGCTGCGTCGCTATCCTGCCCGCCCATGCGTGCTTTCCGCCTGCTCATCACCATTGCTTTGACCCTGGCGGCCACGGCCTGCCAGCGCCCGCCTGCGGCACCGGCCACGCCGGAACAGGCGCAGCAGCAGGCCATGCAGCGCGCGTTCGAGCTGTGCGCCGGCTGCCACACCGTGCAACCTGGTGGCATCCACCGCTTCGGACCCAATCTGCACGGCGTGATCGGCCGCCGCGCTGGCAGCCTGCCGGACTATGGCTATTCCGACGGCATGCGCCGCGCCGATATCACCTGGACCGCGCAGACCCTGGATGCGTTCCTGCAGTCGCCCACCCACGTGGTGCCCGGCACGCGCATGTACAACGCCTTCCCCAGCGCCGAACGCCGCGCACTGGTGATCGCCTACCTGCAGCAGCAGTCGGCTCAGTGAGCCAGGCGCTGCAGCTGTCGCTGCAGCCGTGCCACAAATTCCGCCACCGCCGCGAACAACGGCGCCACATCGGTTTCCGCCGCATCCTGCAGACGCTCCACCAACGCATTGGCCTGCCCGGCCAGCACTGTCGCTCCCACCGCGCCCAACCCACCGGCCTGACGATGCAGGTGCAGTGCGGCCGCCTCGCGATCTCCAGCCTGCAGCGCGCGCTGCACGGCGGCAAGATCGCCCTCGCTGGCCTGCAACAGGCTGTCGCGCAGCTGCTCGGCCACCGCACGTGAGCCGAAGCGCCGCTGCAGGCTGTCCAGATCGGGCAGCGTCCCAGCATCGTCGACGGCGGACTCGGCCTGCGGCTCCTCAAACGACTGTCCCTGCGCCTGCGGCAACCAGCGCAGCAGTGCGGTGCGCAGCGTGGCCAGTGACAGCGGCTTGGCCAGCACTTCGTCCATGCCGGCCTCGCGGCAGCGCCGTGCATCGTCATCCAGCACGCTGGCGGTCAGCGCCAGCACGGTCAGCCGCGGCTGGCCGTTGCGGCCCTCGCGTTCGCGCAGCAGGCGGGTGAAACCGAAGCCATCGAGCACCGGCATCCGGCAGTCGGTGATCACCAGATCGAAACTCTCCGACGACAGCCGATCCAAGCCCTGCTGGCCGTCACCGACCATCACATGCGGCACCCCCAGCTGCTGCAGTCGCCAGGCCATCATCGCCTGGTTGGTCGGGTGGTCTTCGATCACCAGCACCCGCGCCTGGCGCAGCGCCGGCGGCAGCAGCGAGGCCTGTTCCTGCTCGGCGACCAGCGCTTCCACATCACCGCTGCCGGCTTCCACCAGCGACAGCCGCACCTCGGCGCGGGTCCCTTCGCCCAGCGTGCTGTGCAGCTCCAGCTCGCCGTCCATCATCTGCACCAGGCGCTGGCAGATGCTCAGGCCCAGGCCGGTACCCCCATGGTCGCGCTGGATGTAGGCACCGGCCTGAGTGAACGGCGCAAACAGGTGCTGCAGCTGTTCCGGCGCGATGCCGATGCCGGTGTCGGTGACGCTCAGGCACAGCGGCTGGCTGCCGTCTTCGGCGGTCGGCCCCAGCACTTCCAGCTGCAGCCGCACTTCGCCGCGCACGGTGAACTTGATGGCGTTGCTGAGCAGGTTGAACACGATCTGGCGCAGGCGCACGCCATCCACTTCGTGCGCGGCCGCCAGCTGCGGGTCGATCTGCACGTGCAGGTCCAGCCCACGTGCACTGGCCTGCGCCGACAACAACCGGCACACGCTTTCCAGCAATGGCCGCAGCGGCTGCGGCACCGGTTCCAGGCGCAGCGCGCCGGCCTCCAGCCGCGAGTAGTCAAGAATATCGTCGAGGATCTGCCGCAGCATCTGCGCCGAATCCTCGATCACCCCGAGGATGCGCTGCTGCTCGGCATCCAGCGGCGAATGCGCCAGCACTTCCAGCATGCCCAGCACGCCACTCATCGGCGTTCGGATTTCATGGCTCATGGTCGCCAGGAAACGCGACTTCGCCTCCGCCGCCTGTTCGGCGTCGGCCTTGGCCGCAGTCAGGGCCTCGGCCTGTGCACGCGCCTCGCTGACATCCACCCAGTATCCACTCCAGGTGACCACGCCCGCTTCCGCCGCATAGGGATGGGCCTGGCTGCGCACCCAGCGCGCGCCGGTGCCTTCAGGTCGCAGCCGGAACTCGAGAACAAGCGGTGCGAACTGGCGCGCCGCCTGCTCGACCGCATGCAGGATGTGCTCGCGGTCGTCTTCCTCGATGCGCTCCAGCAGGCACATTGCATCTTGTTCGGCCTGCTGCCGGCTGATCCCGAACAACGCCTGCAGGTCACCGGCAATGAACGGGAAGCTGAGGGTTCCGTCTGCCGCGCGGCGAGCCTGATAGACCACGGCAGGCAGGTTGTCGGTGACTTCGGCCAGGCGCTGTTCCAGGTGACGCCGTCCGGCCACCTCGCGGCGCAGCCGCCAATGCCCGATGGCGTGCACCAGCAGCGCGGTGAGCAGCACCAGCAGCAGCGGCACGCCCCAGCGCATCGCGCTGTTCCAGTCCAGGCCGTTGCGGTACTCGACGGCCAGCCAGTCCCCGCGCAGTGCCTCGCGCTTGCGCGGCGTCATCTGCAGCAGCAGGCGGTCGAAGGTGGTGGCCAGGGCGGCATGGCGGCGCTCAACCGCCAGCACCAGCTGATCGTTGAAACCTGCCGGTGCCGCCACCTGCAGGCGCCCCGGGAAGCGGTTGCGCAGCAGATGGTCAACCAGTGCCAGGTTGCCTACGTAGGCATCGGCGTCGCCATTGATCAGGCGCTGCAGGGCCTGTTCCGCGCTGCGTGCCGCGATGATCCGCGCCTGCGGCGCCTGCTGCAGCACATAGCCACGCACACGTTCCGGATCGGACAGCAGCACCCGCTTGCCCTGCAGGTCGGACAGGCCCAGCAACGCCGGGCTGTCACGCCGGCTGACGATCACGTTCGGCACGCTGATGAAGGGCTGGCTGAACACCCAGTCCGGGCCCAGGTAGCGAGAATCGGCAGGAATGCCCATCACCGCCTGCAGCTCGCCGCGGCGCGCCTTCTCGCGCACCTCGTACCAGTCGTGGCTGTTTTCCACCTGCAGGTTGGCGCCAGCCTGCAGCAGGCGCCGCAGGTATTCGCTGGCCAGGCCACTGGGGTTGCCATCCTGGTCCGCGAACGACAGCGGCGCCGCGTTCGGCGCGAAGCCGATCTTCAACGGCTGCTCCAGTACCCGTTTCTCGGCCTGGCTCAACGCCAGCTGTGCCGATGCCGACCACTGCGGAGGTGGCAGCCAGCGCTGCACCAGCGCATCGCGCTGGGCCTGGCTGGTCGCAGCCAGTGCCAGGTCCAATGCTTCGGCCAACGGCTGCTTGCTGTTGGGAACACCGAAGTGCAGCCGTTCGGGCGGCAGATCGCTGGGGCGCAGCAGCACGACCCCCTGCAGGTCCTCGCGTGCGATCAGTTCGGTGGCCACGTAGGCATTGCCGATGTAAACGTCTGCCTTGTCGTCTCTGACCATCTCCAGCGCCGCCAACGAGCTGTTTGCGACAAGCTGTCGTGCCCGGGGAAAGCGCGCCCGCACCTGCGGGCCGGTCAGGAAGTCCTGCTCGATCACCACCCGCAGTCCATCCAGGTCGGGGATGTCGGAGGCACGCAGGTCATCCGGGCGTCCCACCAGGGCCAGCGCTGCCTCGCCATAGGCGGCGGTATAGACCATGCAGCGGGTGCGGTCGGCACTGAGACCGACATTCATCACTACATCGATCTCGCCACGACATGCCGCATCCAGCACGGATGTCCAGTCGGGATAGCGCCGTGCCTCCACCTTCACGCCCAGCTGACGGGCGAGAAGCGACAGATAATCCGGGCCCAGGCCGACCTGCTGGCCATCACGGAGGGACTCGAACGGCGGCCAGCCACTGTCATACTGGCCCACGACGATGCTCGGATGCGCGGCAAGGTACTCGCGCTGCAGCGGGCTGAGCGGCAACAGCCCAGGCACTGCCTGTGCCAGCGCCGCAGGCAGCACCAGCACGGCCAGCAGCAGGACCAGCCCGCGAACAGCCCAGCTACGCATCTGCGTTGATCTCCTAGAATCTGCCAGGAACCGCGATGGTCGCGGTCCGGCGTGCCCGGTGGCCATACTAGAGCATGAGCTTGCGCATCATCATCGCAGACGACCACCCGGTGGTCCGTATCGGTACCCGTGCCGTCATCGAATCGAGCGGGGTGGGCCGCGTGGTCGGCGAAGCCGACAGCGCGCAGGCGCTGATGGCCCTGCTCGGCAGCCAACCCTGTGACCTGCTGGTCACCGACTACTCCATGCCGGGCAGTCCCCAGGCCGACGGCTTCGCCATGATCGGCATGATCCGCCGCCGTCATCCCGACCTGCCGGTGCTGATGCTCAGTGTCTCCAACAACCTGGCGATCCTGCGCATGGTGCTCGACAGCGGCGTGCTCGGCCTGGTCGACAAGAGTTCGTCGATGGACGAACTGCCACAGGCCATCCAGGCGGTCTACCGGGGCCAGCCCTACATCAGCCGCAGCCTGCGCGAGCGGGTCGAGGCCGCTGGCAGCTGGCGCATGCGCGAGGGCGACGGCAAGCCACTGTCGCCACGCGAGGTGGAGGTGCTGCGGCTGCTGGGCACCGGCATGACCGTGAAGGAAATCTCGCTGCAGCTGCACAAGAGCGTCAGTACCATCAGTCGGCAGAAGGGTGACGCCATGCTCAAACTGGGCCTCAAGGGCGACGCCGAGCTGTTCGATTACCTGCGCGACGGCAAGATCTGAGAGCCAGATCACACAAGAAGGGCAGCTGCCACCGCCCTCTTTGACCGGCCGCCGATCTGTGCCAAGATGGTCCGGCATGAGTTCTCAATGCGAGGTCGAAGGAATCGACCGGCTCATGTCCTCGCTCCCGTCCCTGGTGGACGTGGCGCGGTTTCCTGCCGGCCGTCTGGCCCGGCAACGCTGACCATGGAGAGGCGCATGCATCATCCCCCCAAGCTACGTTGGACCCTGCCGTTGCGGCCTCTGCGCGCATTCGCGGCGTGCCTGCTCGTCTCTCTTTCCGCTGCCGCCTGCAGCGCCGCCGATCCGGCCCCCTCGTCCTCCCAGCCCGGCGCCCCTGCGCAGGCTGCCAATGCGCCCCGACAGGATGTTGCCCCGATGCAGACCCCCACCCCCGATGCCGCCGCCACCCCGCCCGACGCGCCGACCGTGATGTATTTCACCTACCAGGTGGACGGCGATGGCGCGACCTCCTATGAGGTCCAGAACGGCAGCGTGGCGACCTTCTGGTTCGGCCACACCTTCATTCTCGATGGCACCACGTACTACACGGGTTTCTCCTGGGATACCCGCGAGCACTACGGCAAGCCGGGCGAGCAGACGCCGGCCGGTCCGGATGACCGCGCCAACCTTGCCGAGGCCACCTTCGTGCTGGCCGGCACCGACGCCAGGAAACCATGGAAGTTCCGTGGCCAGGAATGGACCATCGGCGCACTGGGCGCGTACGACAAGGCCGACGATGTCGATACCCGGCGCAAGCCGCTTGAACATCGCACGGCCGATGGTCGCCTGCTGCTGGCGGTGCCGACCAGCAGCTTCGACCGCGGCATCAGCAGCACCGGCTATGCGCTGCTGCTGTTCAACCCCAGGCGCAGCGAAGACGACGTGGACAGCAAGGTCTGGCGCTATGTCGGTTCAGTGCGCACGGGTGAGGACAACAGCGCCGCCTGCGACGACGGCAACGTGATGCCCTGCACCGACAGCGATGGCGAACTGGCCTTCGCTGCCGACGGCAACGGTCTGCCGCGACTGACCGTGACCTTCAAGGGCACCACCATCGAAGGCCCCGGCAAGACCCGCGCACTGGGTGCCGGCGACGCCGTGCACTACACCTTCGACAGTGCGACCCAGCAGTACGTCGCGCCCTGATAGCACCCGCCACGCGCGGGTTCCCTGTTGACCGACATGTTCTTGACTCACGGATGAGTCCGGTTGGCGATTCGCGGCACGCGCCGCTCCATCAACCCCGAGGAAAACGTCATGGCACAGCATGACTACAGCAGAAAGGAAGTCCTGGACATCGTCGAGCAGGTCGCCAGGCAGAAGGGCATCCCTGTGGATGACTTCATGCGCTTCGCGCACATCGAGACCGGCGGCACCTTCAACGAGCGCGCCCACAACACCTCATCCGGCGCCAAGGGCCTGTTCCAGTTCGTGCCCGGCTCCGCGCGCCAGTACCACCTGACCGGCCACGAGTTCGACCCCACCCGCAACACCGAAGCGGCCGCACAGATGTACCAGGACAACCTGGACTCGATGGCGCGCCGCAACGAGCGCACCGGCAACCCGTACCTGTCCGGGGGCAACACGCCCACCGGGCTGGACCTGTACCTGGCCCACCAGCAGGGCAGCGCCGGCTACGGCTCGGTGCAGACTGCCATTGCCACCGGCACCTTCGGTGTGGTCCGCAACAGCCACGGCGACGAGATCAACATGCGCCGCAACGTGCTGAACCAGATCGGCTCCGACGCGAAGGCGCTGACCGGCCACACCCTGGCCGAGATGCGCGGGATGAACGACGGCGACCTGGCGCGGACGTTCTCCAGCTATTACATCCACAAGTACGCGGCGATCAGCATTCCGGAAAAGAACATCGAACCGCAGGCGGTAGTGCAGGGCCAGGACCAGACCCCGGCAGCACCTGCGCAGGCCAGCGCAGCCGTGGCGGCGGGTGCAGCCACGCTGGCGGCAACCGCAACGGCAGCTGCCACACCGAAGCCAGGCATTGAACTGCAGGCCGCCTACGAGGCCGGCGTGAAGTACGACGACGTCAAGTACGCCATCAACATCCCGGGCCACGCGCTGTACGTACCGGGCAAGACCGGCAAGAACGTGGAGCAGGGTTACATCGACTGTTCCGGCTGGGTCGGCACGCTGCAGAACCGGACCATGGACGAGATCAACCAGAAGGCCGGGCACGCGGTGTTCAGCAAGGCTGATCGCATCGATCTGGGCAACCTCGGTTCCGGTGGCATCGTGCGCAAAGCGTTCGACCAGTCCGGCGTGCTGCTGGACCGCGACGCGATCCTGAAGCCCGATGCGCTGAAGGAAGGCATGATCATCGGCCTGGATACGGCCAGGACCCGCCATGAGCACTGGAACGGCATCGACCACATCGTGATGGTGGTGCGCGACCCCAACACCGACAAGCTGCTGATCAGCCAGTCCACCGGCAGCAAGGGCGTGCACACCATGCCGGTCGAGGACTACCTCAAGCAGGTGAAGGACCACCCGAACTGGAAGCTGTACGCCTCCGATCCGCTGTCCAAGGCGCGCGACCTGCTGGAAAACCGCACCCAGTCGCACGAGCAGACCCAGGGCAAGCCTGCGGCCGAGCACAAGGCCGCTGCCACGCCGCACGCCGAACTGTACAAGCAGGGCGCGCACAGCGAGGGCGTGCGCAAGGTGCAGGAGCAGCTGGGCCACCTCGGCTATGCCGGCGCCGACGGCAAGCCGCTGGTCGAGGATGGCCGCTACGGCCGCAATACCGAAGCAGCGGTGCGCCAGCTGCAGAAGGACAACGGCCTGGTCGCCGATGGCATCGTCGGTGCGAAGACGCTGGACGCGATCAAGGAAGCCCGCGAGCGCCCGCTGCTGAACGACGAGCGGCACCCGCGCAATCCGCTGTTCATCCAGGCCAGCAAGGGCCTGGAACTGCTGCCGGCCGGGACCTTCAAGGACCGCCACACGCTGGAAAGCGCTGCTGCGGCTTTGACCAAGGAGGCGCATGCCGCCGGCCTGCAGCGCATCGACTCGGTGGTGCCCAGCCCGAACGGTGAGCGCCTGTTCGCCGTGCAGGGCACCATCGGCGACCCGGCCGCCAGCCGCGTGGCGGTGGAGACCCGTGCCGCCAGCGAGCAGAGCCTGGCGCTCAGCAGCGGTGCCGTGCAGGGCGCGCCGAACGTGCTGCATCAGCAGCAGGACGCCCAGCAGGAGCAGGCCCGGCAGGCCCAGAAGGCGATGGGCGTCTAAGCCCGCGGCGCCTTGGGAGAGAAGGGAGGGCCACGTCCGCGTGGCCTTTTCCCTTTCTGCCAGCTGAGCGGCCGGGGCCGCTTTCAGCCTTGCTTCATGCCGCCTGCCGCTAGATGAATGCGCAAGCCGCACGGTGGACCAGGCAATGTTCCGGCAATGTTGGAACGCCAGCGTGGACATCACGGCAGCCGGGGCGCCCCGCGCCCTCCCTGCCCAGCGTGGCATGCACCTCACAGGAGAACGAACATGCTCAGTACTTCCGCACTCAGCTTCCGTGGTCTGGCGATGGCCCTGGCCCTGCTGGCCGGTGTCGCCGTGGTCAGCGATGCCAGCGCGATGTCGAGGAAGGACAAGCGCACCCTGGTCGGCGCCGTGGTCGGTGGCGTGGCCGGCAACCTGCTCTCCAACGGTGATCCCGCTGCCACTGTCGGCGGTGCCGTGGCCGGCGGCGCGATCGGCAACCTGACCACCTCCGACCGCCGCGATCGTCGTTACTACGACAATCGCCGTTACGACAACCGCTACGATCGCCGTTACGACCGTGGCTACTACCGCAGCGGCTACTACGACCGCGGTGACGACCGTCGCTGGCAGCGCGAGCGCTACTACGACAACCGCTACTACCACGACCGCGGCCGCCATCGCGGCTGGTAAGCAGCGCGGCATCCCCCATGCCGATGCACGGACGGGCGGGTCGATGACCCGCCCGTTTGCGTTGGCCGCGTGCATGGCGTTGAATGCGCAGCCTTGGATGTGACTTTCCCCACTGGGGCTGCGGCATGACTTCTTCCTCCCACCGCGTGCAGGGCCTCAACAACGACGAGGTTGCTGCCGACTGGCCACCGATCAGCGCGGCGGACATTGCGTGGCTGCGCCGGCGCTACCCTCAGCTGGATGCAGACAGCCACCCGCACTGGCACAGCCCGCGGCCACTCTCGGCCGCTGCCATCGTCAATGGCAGGGACGGCGCGGTGTTCATCAAGCGCCACCACCACAGTGTGCGCAGTGCGGCCTGCCTGGAAGAAGAACACCACTTCATCGCCCATCTCGCTGCGGCCGGCGTGCCGGTGGTGAAGGTGCTGCCGGCCGCTGATGGTCACAGCGCCGTCGAGCATGGCGAATGGACCTTCGAGCTGCATGCGGTTGGCGTCGGCGAGGATCTGTATCGCGATGCCGTGTCGTGGTCGCTGCTGACCGATGTCGCGCAGGCCGGCGAAGCCGGGCGTGCACTCGCACAGCTGCACCGCGCTGCGGCCAGCTACCACGCAGCGCAGCGCAGCACCCATGTGCTGGTCGCGCGCGACGATCTGATCCGCGCCGACGATCCGATCGCGGCCATCAAGGCGGGGCTGCACAAGCGCCCCGGGCTGGCCCGCTATCTCGCGCGCATTCCCTGGGAAGCGCAGCTGCAGCGCGACGTGCTGCCGTGGCATGCCGGCCTGGCCGAGCGCCTGCGCGACGAGCCACGGCTGTGGGCGCACAACGACTGGCATGTCTCCAACCTGCTGTGGCGCGAGGGGCAGATCAGTACTGTGCTGGATTTCGGTTTGGCCTCCCCCACCAGCGCACTGTTCGACCTCGCCACCGCCATCGAGCGCAACGCGGTGGCGTGGCTGGAACTGGAGCGCGGCATGGAGGCGGTGCGCATCGATATCGCACTGGCCCTGCTCGACGGCTACCGCCAGCTGCTGCCGTTGTCGGCAGCACGCGTGCACCTGCTGGCCGACCTGCTGCCGATGGTCCATTTCGACTTTGCACTGTCCGAAGTGGAGTACTTCGAAGGCGTCACCGGCTCGACCGCGAACGCGGATGTGGCCTGGCAGCCCTTCATGCTGGGGCACCCGGCGTGGTTCCACAGCGCGCCGGGGCAGGCACTGCTGCAGGCGCTGCACGCGGCAGCCTGAAGGGCACCGGCTCGCAAATCCGTACCATTTGTAGTGAAATGGTCACCTGAAGCGGGGGTGCCTGGATCTGCCAGGCTGAGAGAGTCCCTTGGAACCTGATCCGGTTTGCACCGGCGTAGGGAGCTTTGAGCCGCAGCCACACCCCCGTCATGGGCCGGTGCACCTGCGCGCCGTCGCTTCGTCTCCCTTGTTGTCCGAAGACGAACCGAATGAACCGCTGCCTGCGCCCCACCCTGCTCTCCCTCGCCCTCTGCGCCGCCTTGCCGCTGCATGCCAGCGAGGCCGACGCTGCCACCGATGCGGCTGCCACCGGCGCCGAGCGCTCGCCCACCGAACTGGCGGCAGTGCGCGTGCAGGCCGGCAAACCCAAGGCCGATACCTCACGCGTGAACGCCTTCGGTGGTGGGTCATGGAAGGACACCCCGGCCTCGGTGAACGTGCTCGAGCGCGACTACCTCGACCGCCGCCAGGTGCGTTCGCTGTCCGAGCTGGCCAGCAACGATGCCTCGCTGGGTGATGCGTATGCGCCGGTGGGTTACTACCAGAACGTCGCCATCCGCGGCTTTGCGCTGGATGCCGCCACCGGCTACCGCTTCAACGGCCTGTCCATCGCCGGCGAACAGCGCCTGGCGCTGGAGAACGTGCAGTCGGTTGAGATCCTCAAGGGTGAAGCCGGCCTGGCCGCGGGTGTGATGGCGCCCGGCGGCATCATCAACTACATCGGCAAGCGCCCGGCCGAAGTGCGCACCGCCACGCTCGGTACCGACTCGGAAGGCTCGCGCTACGTCGCCGTCGATGTCGGCCACTGGATCACCCCGCGTTTCGGCCTGCGCCTGAATGCCGCATGGGATTCCAGCAATTCCTACGTCGAGCACGCCGATGGCCGTCGCAACTTCTACTCGCTGGCCGCCGACTGGCTGATTGGCGAACGCGGCAAGCTGGAAGTGGATGCCAACTACCAGACCAGTTCCCAGCGCTCGGTGTCGGGCTACCAGCTGCTGGGCGCGCGTGAGCTGCCGCACGGCGTGGATCGCGAATTCCTGCTCGGCTACCAGCCCTGGCAGCGCCCGGTGGATATCGCCAGCACCAACATCACCGCGTTGCACACCTACGACTTCAACGATGCCTGGCAGTCGCGCGTCTCGGTCGGCCACAGCCGCTCGGTGATCGATGACAACGTCGCCTTCGCCTACGGCTGCTACTACGCCACGCAGTGTGCCGATGGCAGCGTGCCGGGCAACTACTTCGCGCCCAATGGCGACTACGACGTCTACGACTACCGCAGCCCGGACGACACCCGCCGCAACCAGCAGGCCCGTGCCGAGCTGCGCGGCCGCTTCGAGACCGGCAGCGTCGGCCATGAGTTGACCATCGGTGCCGACTACTTCCGCCGCACGGTAGACAAGCGCCCGAGCGTCAACGAGTACGTCGGCACCAGCAACATCCACGACGCACAGGTGCCGGTGTTCGCGCCGTCGCCGAAGATGCCAGGGCCGTCCGCACGACGCCTGGACAGCCGCCAGACCGCGTTCTTCGCGCTGGACCGGATGAGCTTCGGTGATGACTGGCAGTGGCTGGCCGGCGGCCGCTTCGTGCGCCTGGACGAGCGTGCCTACGACAAGCGTGGCACCCCGCAGCGGCACAGCCGCCTGTCGCGTTTCCTGCCGCAGACCGCCGTGGTGTGGAAGGCTACCGACCAGCTCAACGCCTATGCCAGCTACGTGCGCGGCATCTCGCTGGGCCAGGAAGCGCCCTTCTGGACCAGCAACGCCGACACCTTCCTGCCGTCGGTGCAGTCGCGGCAGCTGGAAGTGGGCGTGAAGTACGTGCCGGTCGAAGCACTGACGCTGGGCGCGGCAGTGTTCCGCATTTCGCAGCCGTACCAGTACGCCAAGCCCGACAACAGCGAGGTCGGCTACACCTTCGTCGAGGAAGGCACGCAGACCCACACCGGCCTGGAGCTGACCGCCAACGGCCAGCTGACCGATGCGCTGCAGATCGTGGCCAGCGCCAGCGTGCTGCAGGCGCGCGCGCGCGACACCGGCACCCCGGCCTATGAAGGCCATCAGCTGGTGAACGTGCCGAAGGTGCGCGCCAGCGTGCACGTGGCCTATGCGCTGCCGTTCGTGCAGGGCCTGGATGTGACCGGCGGCTGGCGCTATGCCGGTGCCAACGTGGCCCGTGCCGATGGTGGCGTGCGCGCACCGGACTACTCGGTGTTCGACGCTGGCCTGCGTTTCCAGCATCGCCTGCACGAGCGCGCGGTGACCTGGAACCTGTCGGTGGACAACGTGTTCAACCGCTTCTACTGGCGCGATACCGGTAGCAGCGGCGGTGACTACTACCTGTTCCCCGGCGCACCGCGACAGGCCCGCCTGTCGGTGACGTTCGCGCTGTGAGCGGCGTCATGCTCGAGTGGACCGCCGCGCTGTGCAGCATCCTCGGCGTCTGGCTGATGGCCAAGCGCCGGCTGGTGGCGTGGCCGGTCGGCCTGCTGTCGGTGACGCTGTACGGGCTGGTCTTCGCCGAGGCCAAGCTGTACTCGGACACACTGCTGCAGGTCGCCTTCGGTGGTTTCCTGGTCTATGGCTGGCTCAACTGGCGGCAGCATGCAGCGGATGAGGGCAGTGTCCGCATCGTGCCACTGGCGCGCAGCAAGCTGCTGCGCGACCTGGCCATCGGCCTCTGCGGCGGCGTGGCATTGGGTGCGGCCATGCACACCTTCACCGATGCCGCGCTGCCGTGGCTGGACGCGATGCTGACCGCGCTGAGCCTGGTCGGCCAGTGGTGGCAGGCACGCCGCCACGTGGCCTGCTGGTGGGTGTGGATCGCGGTGGACGTGGTGTACGTGGGTGCGTACCTGTTCAAGTCGCTGCACGTGACCGCCGCGCTGTACGTGTTCTTCCTCGGCCTGGCCGTGTTCGGGCTGCGCGCATGGAGCGCGGCAGCCCGTGAACCAGAGGCAGCAACGCAGTAGCGCCACGCCATGCGTGGCCGGGGCTTACCGGTAGTCGCCAACCTTGGTTGGCGCACACCTGCCGACCAAGGTCGGCATCTATCCAACACATCCACGCAGGGCCTGAATCTACTGCACCCGCAAGATCAGTAGAGCCACGCCATGCGTGGCCTGGGGCTACCGGTAGTCGCCAACTTGGTTGGCGCACGCCTGCCGACCAAGGTCGGCATCTACCAGGCCCATCCACGCATGGCGTGGATCTACTGGGTAAGCAGCAGGCCCAGCCGCAGCGGCTGGCGCATGTCGGCCGGTGGGGCGGCCTGCAACGGTGCGGACTGCAATGTCGCGCGCAGGTCGGCGTCGATCTGAGGGTCGCCCAGGCTGTCGAATTCGAGTTTCGAAATGCGGCCATCCGCCGCGATCCACACGCTCACCGGCAACGGCGTCGGTGCATCAGGGTGTGCCTGCATCCATTCCAGCACGCGCTGCGCCTGCGGGTCCTGCTCCTGCTGCAGGCGCTGCTGCAGCTGGCCGCCCACGGCGGCGGCATAGGCCATCCAGTGTGCAGGGGCTTCCTGCGCGGACACCGCGGCGCTCCCCAGTGCCAGCGCACCGAACAACGCGGCCAGCGGCCGCCACCAGCGGCGTGCGCCGGTTGTGTTCCTTGCCATCGCCATCGCCCGCCCCTGCGCTCTCATCCAACGTCTGATGGTCGGCGCGGTAGATGACAGGCAGATGGCGGGCGGCGCTGGCCGGCGCGATCAATCGCCCAGGTCGGCCAGCACCTTGCGCGAGGGCGCGAAGAAGGTCACGCCGGTGGTGGCGGTGGAGAAGTCGAGGATGCGGTCATGCAGCGGCGCAGGATTGCCGATGAACATGCGCTCGAGCATCTTCTCGATCACCCACAGGCGGCGGGTATAGCCGATGAAGTAGGTGCCGTATTCGCCACGGCCCGGGTTGGCGAACGGCATGTTGTCACGCAGGATCTCGTGCTCGCCGTCGGCATCCTCGATGGTGCACAGCGTCTTGTGCGATTTCTGCGCATCGGCCGGTGCATCGTCCAGCTCGATGTTGTCGTGCTTGGTGCGGCCGATGATCGCTTCCTGTGCCTCGGTCTTCTGCGCACGCCAGGCATCGAGGTTGTGCAGGTACTTCTGCACCACCACGTAGCTGCCACCGGCATGCGCCGGGTCTTCATCGCCCACGATGGTGGCTTCCGGCAGCGACAGCCCTTCCGGGTTGGCGGTGCCATCGACGAAGTCGAGCAGGTCGCGGCCATCGAAGTAGCGGAAGCCGGCCACGTCATCGACCGTTTCCACCGCATCACCGAACGCCATCAGCAGGTTGCGCTCGAACGCCACGATCAGGTCCATGGTGCGCGCACGGATGTGGTACAGCAGGTCGCCCGGCGTGGACACCGCGGTGTGGGTCGCGCCCTTGATCTCGCGGAACGGCGCCAGCTCACGCGGCGGCGTGGTACCCACCAACGGCTGCCACACGCGGTGGCCAATGGCCACGTTGCAGGTGAAGGTGCGCTCGATCTCGCGGATGGCGGTGTTCTTGATCAGGTCGTCGGTGCTGGCCAGCACCTCGCGTGCCTTGGCGATCGACGCCTCGTCATCCTTCACCTTCAGCACCAGGAACGCCGCCGAATGGGTCAGCGGCGCGGTGATCTGCTGCGGCTCGTTGTCGAGCGTGTGGTTGAGGGCGGTGATCGGTGCGGGCTGGGAGTTCACGGCGGTTCCTGCTGGCTTGAGGCGGGCGCATTGCGTGTAGCGATGTGCGGGCGATCATAGCGGAACCGCCTGACCGGGGACGGAGCGGTTCTCGTTCCGTCCACTGGCGAAGGCACGAAGACCTCAATCCACATCACTCCAGACCGCCAGCTCGTAGCCATCCAGATCGCGGAAGTGGAAGCGACGGCCACCGGGGAAGGCGAACACCGCCTGCACCACCTCGCCACCGGCGGCGATCACGCGCTGCTGGGCGTCGGCAAGGTCCGCGCAGTAGAGAATCACCAGTGGGCCGCCCTGCGCACGTACCGGTGTGTCGGACACCAAGCCGCCTTTCAGGCGGCCGTCGTCGAACTCGGTGTAGGCCGGGCCGTAGTCCGTGAAATTCCAGCCGAACACCTCGCCGTAGAAGCGTTTGCTGCGGGCGATGTCGGCGACGTTGAATTCGATGTTGTCGATGCGGCGTTCGGCATCGGGGATGGCGTGGCTCATGGTGGACTCCGTGGTTGGAGCCCGCAGCATCGATCAGCGTGGCCTGCCGGTCTTGAACGAAACGGCCATCACTGCCCCCACTCCCGGCGCAGTTCGCGTGCGCTCATGCCGGCCAGTTCGCGGGCCTCGCGGCTGAGATGGGCCTGGTCGGCATAGCCGGTATCGGTGGCCAGCATCGCCAGCGAATGCTGCGGCAACCCGCGGCTGTGGCGCAGGAAGCGTTGCAGGCGCAGGATCCGCTCCAGCGTCTTGGCGCCGTAGCCGAACTGCGCCTGGCTGAAACGGCGCAGGCTGCGCGGGCTCAGGTTCAAGCCTGCCGCCAGCTCGTCCAGCGTAGCTTGGCCATGGCCAAGCGCGTGGAACAACACATGCGCCCGTTGCGCCTGCACGTCGAGGGCCGCCGCGCCCATGTGCTGTTGCAGGCACTGCGCCATCCGCTGCAATCGTTGCGCCGGCGCGGTATCGCCAATGGAAGCAGCGGCTGCTGTGGCCCATCCGCCCTTCAGATCGGCCAACGGCACCGCCTGTCCAATGATGCCGGCCAGTGGCAGCCCCAGCGCGGCCAACGCCTGGCCGGGACGAAAGCGCGCACCCAGCACCTGCGCACCGGGTGCAAGCGCCGGGTGTGCGGCCACACGGTCCGGGCCGACCACGAACAACGCGCCGTCGCGCCAAAGGATATCCACGCAGCCATCGGGCAATACGGTGATGTGCCCATCGGCATCCGCAGCGAGCTGGCTCTGCCACAGCTGGCCGAAATGACCACGCAACGGCGCCGGCGCCAGGTGCTCCTGATAGGCCGTGCCGGTACCTGCGAGGGAGGAAGGGTCGCCCATGCCGCATTGTGGCGCCCCGGAGCCCATAAAAGTGAAGCCCGGCGCGAGGCCGGGCTTCGGTTGGCGTGTGGGAGAGAGAGAGAGTCACACGCCAGCACAACACGCACTAACGACAGGCGTTTGTTACCAGGTGAAGCGCGGGCCCACGAACCACTCGCGGTCGCCGGCCTTGGCCAGCTTCACTTCGCCACTCAGGCCCCAGTTCTGGTTGAACTTGGCGGTGGCGCCGACGCGGCCGTAGAACTCGCCGTCCGGGTTGATGCCGTGCTTCTTGCTGAAATCTTCGTAGCCGGCCATCACGTAGCCTTCCACGTACGGGTTGAACGCGGTGCGCACGCCCACTTCGGTGGAGTAGCCGTTGAAGTCCAGGCCGCGCTTCTCGTCGTACTTCTGGTACGCAACACGGGCCACCAGGTCGGTGTTCGGTGCGATGCCGTAGTTGTAACCGACACCCAGGCGCCACTGGTCGACGTCATTCTTGAACTTGTCGGTCTCCTGGGCGCTGTAGTCGCCGAAGACGTGGAAGTTCGGGTGCACCGCAACGGAACCCTTCACCTTCCAGCCATCGGCGTCGCCGCCCTTGGCATCGGTGTTCACGTAGCCGCCTTCAACGTAGTTGTACGACAGGCCATCGGTTGCCGATGCAGCGAACGGCAGAGCAGCCAGAAGACCCAGGGCAAGCAGCGAATTCTTGTTCATCGGGACACACCTTTAATTATTTTGGTTTCGTCGACCGCCTCCCGGGAGGGGGAGAGAGAGGAGGCGGTCGACAGGTGTGAATTATCCGTTAGGGGGTCTAATCAACCCTGAATATTGAACTGACTGGTGTATAAATAAGGCTGGCGTTCAGGGAACTCCGCATGGCATTGCTGTCGGCTTCTTACGCGCATCACGCTCGATGCTTGATGCGGGCACTGATCCTGATGGCCTCGCCGATCGCGCTGCTGCAGGCACAGGCGGCTGAGCGTGTCGGTCCTGCCGGGCACATCGTCGTACAGACAGACGATGTCACGCGCTTCTTCAAGGTGCTGGACGCCAACCATGGGCGCCCAAGCGCCGATGATCTGCAGCACGGCTATCTGGATGCGGGTACGGATGCCCTGCGCAGCTTCACCGACAGCCGTATCGGCTCGATGGAGCGGCTGGCCAGGGCCATCCAGGACAAGCCGGCATTGTTTGCGAAAGCGAGAACCTGCGCGACCGCATTGCCATCGATCCGCACGCGCGTCGCCGCTGCCGTCGATCAGCTCGGCGCCTTGTTGCCGTCTGCGCGCTTTCCTCCGGTCACCGTACTGGTGGGCCGCGGCAACAGTGGTGGCGTTACCACCGAAGCAGGTGTGGTCATTGGACTGGAAGCGCTGTGCAATGCGGACTGGATGCAGGCCGATGCAAGCGACCGCTTCGTGCACCTGATCGCCCATGAGTACGTGCACGTGCAACAGCCCGGCGCACGCGTTGATGTCGAGCAGCCCACCTTGCTCTATCAGACGCTGCTGGAAGGCGGCGCCGAATACGTGGCCGAACGGATCTCCGGGCAACCGGCCAACGCGTATCTGCAGCGTTGGGCGCAGGGTCGCGAGTGTGCGCTGGAGCGCGCGTTCCTGCAGGACAGCATGGGTACCGATCTTTCGAGGTGGCTGTACAACGGCCCCGGCGACGATACGCGCCGCGGAGATCTCGGCTACTGGATCGGCTACCGCATCGCCCACGCCTATGTTGCGCGCGCGCCCGACACGCCCAACGCCATCGCCGAACTGCTGGATGTCCAGCCTGGAAACGCTGCAGCGCTGCTGGAAGCAAGTGGATGGCAGCCTGCGTGCGGAGCAGGCGAAAGCACACAGACGCACATGCCGTGATGCCGGCTTCATGCAGGTGAATGGGTGATATTGAACAGGCACAAGGCGATACGCCGGTGCAGATCAGCTCGCTTGATCCCGCTTGTTAAGGTTCGTTGATTTACAGGCCTTCACAGCCCATCCACGTACTCAAATTCCAGCTGAAAGCGCTTGGTAGCGCCGGGAACAAACGCCGCTATATTCCAGCTTCCCCAGACGAAGGAGGGAGTGGAATGAAACTGACCTCGCAACACATGAAGATGGCCCGTGCACTCAGCGTGGCGCTCATCGCCACCGTGAGCCTTGGCGCTTGCGCCTCTTACAAGAACGAGTTTGCAACGATCAACTCGCGTCTCGATCAGCTCGATGTAAAGGTGCAGGGCGCCGCCCAGAGTGCCGAGTCCGCCAACCAGTCGGCGCAGCAGGCCAACCAGCGTCTGGACCAGATCGAAGGTCGCGTGCAGCAGCTTGAAAGGGCACCAGCGGGCCGCAAGCCGCGCGGCTGATCGCTCCCTCACCGTTTGAACTGATCCACCTCTGTATCGGGAACCAGTGGCCTTCGCCGGCCACTGGCATCCTTCCACCAAGATTGCACTGCAAGGAGCCGTCCCATTCGTACCTCCTCCTCCCCTGCGCGCCGCGCCCTCCATGCCGCACTGGCCATGGCACTGGCCGTTGCGTGCAGCGGCGTAGCCAACGCCAGGGACAAGGACGCACCTGCCCCCCCGGTCGCCGCAGTCGATGAACTGCCCGCTGACCAGAGCGTGTCCGAGACGGTGATCGAACTGGCCGGCTGGGTAGTCGCCAGCAAGGACAACCAGGGTTATCCGTTCGCGATCATGGACAAGGCGGCTGCGCAGGTACTGGTCTTCGGTGGAGACGGCAAGCTGCGCGGTGCCGCACCGGCGCTGTTCGGTTCGGCCATCGGCGATCACTCCGCACCCGGCGTTGCCAAGCTCGCGCTGAGTGCGATTCCAGGCCATGACCGCACTACCCCGGCGGGCCGTTTCATTGGTGGCTATGGCCCCTCCGACGATGCCGGTCGCGTGCTGTGGGTGGACTACGATTCCGCCGTTTCGATGCACCCGCTGCCGCCAGGCACTCCGAAAGAGAAGCGCGCCGAACGGCTGGCATCACCTTCGCCGGACGACAACCGCGTTACGCACGGCTGCATCAACGTCACGCCTGCGTTCTACGAGCAGATCGTGCAATCCACGTTCGAGAAGGGCGGCGTGTTCTACATCCTTCCGGACAAGGATTCGATCGCGAAGACGTTCCCGGAGTTCGCGCAGAGCCGGGGCGATGCAAAGGACGAAGACGAGAAAGGCGCACGGCGCGCGAGCAAGTAGCAGACGCTTGGCCTGCGGCCGCGGCTGGTTGTGGCCGGGTTGCGGCCAGGCCTGTTGACGATGCGAGCCTGCGCTGCAGGCAGAGGTTCCCGGGCACGCTCCTGGCAGGCCCCCCACCTGGACCCCACTCATCGCGGACGTCCCGCCGTCGTGGCGCTGCCCATATGGACCGGATGAGGCATCGCGCTCCCACGACGTCAAAAAATCCTTGAGTTCATGAGGATTCTTTGCGGGCTGGACACCTTTGCAAACAAATCCTTGTTTCAATGAGGATTTTCTTGCATCCAGCTCTTTTGCCAAGAAATCCTCAAGATCGAAAGGATTCTAGGGAATCCTGGGTTTTGCGCGAAGAATCCTCACTGCAGTGAGGATTCTATGGTATAGACGATGGGTCGAATCCAGAGCGCCAGGCTCTGCTGGGGGAGTTCCCATTGAAGATCAGGCTTGAGAAGGCTGAGGCCTTGGGACCACTGGTGAGAGCCGCCCGCAAGCATCAGGGACTGCGCCAGGATGCAACCGCCGAAGGCATCGGGGTCAGCGAGAATTTCCTGGCCAAGGTCGAACGCGGCGGTACCACGGTGCAATGGGGCAAGTTGTTCACCGTGCTTGACGAGCTGGGGCTGCATGTCGAAATCGACGTGCCGGACGAAGCGATGGCCCTGCTGGCCAAACGTGCCAACGGGAAGGTGCCATGAGCGCCCCCCGTATCGATCTCAAGGACGTCATTACAACGACCGTCCTGTCTGGACTGCACTATCCGCTTCCACCACGCGAACTGCAGGTCAGCATCGACGAAGCGCCGGTGGGCCGCCTGACCGAAGCAGCAAACCTGTGGCGCTTCACCTATGCGCCGGAGTGGCTCGGCAGCGCACATCGGTTTCCACTGGCGCCTGCGTTACCACTGCAAGACACCGCCATCCTCGATGGCTCCAGCCAACGCCCCGTGCAGTGGTACTTCGACAATCTGCTGCCGGAAGAGCAGCAACGCACGCTGATGGCAACCGATGCCAGGGTGGATGGCGCGGACGCGTTCGCATTGCTGGCCGCCTATGGCGCGGAATCGGCAGGCTCGTTGACGCTGCTGCCTCCAGGCCAGCGCCTGCCACCCGGCGGCAGAAAACCACTACCCGATGCGGAACTCTCCACGCGTATCCAAGGCCTGCCACGCACGTCGCTTGCGGCGGGTGCCGCCAAGCGCATGTCACTGGCAGGTGCCCAGCACAAGCTGGCAATCATCGAGACAGGGGGAGAACTCTACCAACCTCTGGGCGCCGAGCCCTCGACCCACATCCTCAAGCCTGACAGCACCAGCAGCAGTTATCCCCACAGCGTGGCCAACGAGTGGTTCGTGATGCGCCTTGCACAGCGCATGGGGCTGCAGGTGCCGAAGATCGAGCGCCGCTACGTACCGGAGCCGGTCTTCATCATCGAGCGCTTTGATCGCGAAATCACCGCCGATGCCATCCATCGCCGTCATGCCATCGACGCCTGCCAGCTGCTCAACCTCGACCGGCAGTTCAAGTACACGCTCGGCAGCATCGACACCCTGAAGGTCATCGTCGAGCAATGCAGAAGCAAGCTCAAGACGCGCGTCCGCCTGTTCGACTGGTTGATCTTCAATGTACTCACCGGCAACAACGATGCGCACCTGAAGAACCTGAGCTTCCTGGTCGACAGCAGGGGCATCGAACTGGCCCCCCACTACGACCTGCTGTCCACCGCATGTTACGAGACCCGCGCGTATGTCGACGAGGGCGCACGTTGGCCAGAACGCTCGGAACTGTCGTGGCCCATTCTCGGTGTCGCGCGCTTCCACGACCTTCGTTTCGAGCATCTGGTTTCTGCCGGTGAAGCGCTGGGCCTGGGAAGGCCGGCTGCCACCCGGCAGCTGCGCCATCAGATCGACCGCATCACGAGCGAAGCCCAGGCGCTTTACGCGCTGGTGCTGCAGGAAAACCAGCAATGGTCGACCCGTTTCGACATCGGCCCAACCCTGGAAGGCGAAGTGCATTTCCTGAGAACGCTGGTCCACGTGATCATCGCCGACATGGTGAGGCAGCTTTCACCGGCATGATGCGGCCGCCGGAACATCATCCGGCGTCACCACCGATTACTCGCAGGACTCGCCTTCTTCCTTCAGCATCGCTTTGTCCACCGGCTGCTCGCGCTCGATCAGCGCGCGCTGCTCGTCGCTGGGTTCACCCAGCCACCAGATTCTGCAGCGCGCGGTAAGACGGCCGACCATCTTCGACTGATCGGGCGAGTACAGCATCGCCAGCGCGGTGCCGGGGCAGTCGTGGGCCTGGCAGGCGGTGTAGAACCACCATGGCTCGCCCTGCAGCACCACCAGCTCGCCGGGCCCGCTGGGCCCGCTCAACAGGCGTTCGCGCTGCGACGGAATCTCCTTGTCAGCAGATTCGGCCGCGGCTGTGTTCTTCATCAGGGCGTTGAACGCGGCCAGCACCTTCGGGTCCTTGCGGCCGCAGTCGTCCACGGTGTTGCCGCCCACCAGGGTGAAGAAATGCGTCGCCAGCGGGTTGTCCGCACAGGTGAGTTCTCCGCCGGCGCTCGGGTCTTCCGGTTCGCCTTCGTTGTCCCACACCGAAGGGTCTACGCCGTCTTCGATGGACGGCGCCTGCTCGACCACCGTTGCCGTGGCCGCAGGTGCTTCGGTGGTTGGTGCCGGTGCGGTCGGTGCTGCATCCGGTGCCGGTGCCTGCCCGCAGGCGGCCAGCAGTGCGACCGTCAGTGCCATCCCTGTGATCCGAATCTTCATTCCTTGTCCTTGTCTGATCTGCGGTGCATGCCGCCGCGCGGGCGCCTGCGTGATTCTAACCAGCAGCGCGCTAGGATGCGTTCGCACGTTCCCGTCATCGCCTGGAGCCGGACGCATGCACCGCACACGACTCGCCGTGATTTTCTGCAGTGCCCTGCTGCTGGCATCGCCGGCCATCGCCCACGATGCTGAAGGCGCGAAGCCCGCACAGCCTCTTCCTGATGCGGCCCTGCCCGCGCCGCTGGACCGCGTGCTGCGCGACTACGAGCAGGCGTGGCGCACGGGCGATGCCAGGGCGCTGGCTGCGCTGTTCGCCGAGAATGGTTTTGTGCTGCAGAGCAACCAGCTACCGGTGCGCGGGCGCAGCGCGATCGAAGCCGCGTATGCCGGCCAGGGCGGCAGCCCGTTGCGGCTGCGTGCGTTGGCGTACGCGGTGGAGGGGAACGTCGGCTACATCATCGGTGCCTACACCTACGGCAACAACGTGGGGGACACCGGCAAGTTCACGCTGACACTGAAGCGCGTGGGCAACGGGCCGTGGTTGATCTTCTCGGACATGGATAACGGCAACGCGCCGCCACGGGCGCGGTGATGGATTCCGCCGGGCATGGCCCGGCGCTACCGGGCGCCAATCAAGGTTGGCTGCTACCAGAAGCGGATTCCGGAGTAGATCCACGCCATGCGTGGATGGGCCACACACATAAAAAACCCCGGCACGTAGCCGTAATGCTGTTCACTTAAGCGGTGCAGCCTTGCGATCGACGGGATAACGGGTTTTGGAGATCTTCACCGTCCTCGGAGTTGTTGGCCGGGGACGGTGCTCCAGGAAGAGGCTGGCGACGCCGGATC
>NZ_JCAFWP010000024.1:0-69444 GCF_059295135.1 Stenotrophomonas sp. INTA L402-1 | reverse complement strand
TGTGCGGGATGGGGATCGCTCGACTCGTCTGTCGGCTAGTATCCGCAGATGCATGCTTGACGGTCCCTCCACCCTGGCTCCTACATACCGCGTAGGAGCCGGGAGGAACATACAAGCTTGCTCGACTCGACAAGAACAGTCGAGCAGGCTCGACTCTACGGAACCCCCAGGTCACCGGATCTCGGAAATCTCCACGCCATCCAGCCCCTGCGACAGGGTGCGGGCGTCGCCGCCCTGGCTGAGCTTGATGCGCAGGCGCACCTCGTTCTGCGAATCGGCGTAGCGCAGCGCGTCCTCGTAGCTGATCTCGCCCGCCTGGTACAGCTCGAACAGACTCTGGTCGAAGGTCTTCATACCCAGCTGGACCGAATCCTTCATCACTTCCTTCAGCTTGTGGATCTCGCCGTCGCGGATGTAGTCCTGCACCAGCGGCGTGCCCAGCAGGATCTCCATCGCCACCTTGCGCGAGCGGCCATCGGGCGACGGCACCAGCTGCTGCGCGACCACGCCCTTGAGGTTCAGCGACAGGTCCATCAGCAGCTGGTTGCGGCGGTCTTCCGGGAAGAAGTTGACGATGCGGTCCATCGCCTGGTTGGCGTTGTTGGCATGCAGGGTGCACAGCACCAGGTGGCCGGTTTCGGCAAACGCGATGGCGTGGTCCATGCCTTCGCGGGTACGCACCTCGCCGATCATGATCACGTCCGGCGCCTGGCGCAGGGTGTTCTTCAGCGCGGCTTCCCAGCTGTCGGTATCGATGCCGACCTCGCGCTGGGTGATGATGCAGCCCTCGTGCTTGTGCACGAATTCGATCGGGTCTTCGATGGTGATGATGTGGCCGGTCGAGTTCTGGTTGCGGTAACCGATCATCGCCGCCAGCGAGGTCGATTTACCGGTACCGGTGGCACCGACGAACAGGATGATGCCGCGCTTGGTCATCGCCAGCGTCTTGATGATCGGCGGCAGGCTCAGCTCTTCCACGGTCGGAATGCGCGTCTCGATGCGACGCAGCACCATGCCGACCTGGTTGCGCTGGTAGAAGCAGCTCACGCGGAAGCGGCCGACGCCGGACAGGCCGATGGCGAAGTTGCACTCGTGGGTCTTCTCGAATTCCTCGCGCTGCGCCGGGGTCATCACGTTCAGGACCAGGTCGCGGCTCTGCTGCGGGGTCAGTGGTGTCTGCGTGATCGGCGAAATCTTGCCGTTGACCTTCATCGCCGGCGGCATGCCCGCGGTGATGAACAGGTCCGAGGCGCGCTGGTGCGCCATCAGCTTGAGGAACGAAGTGAAATCGATGGTGGTCGCGGTGGTGTTCACGGCGGGCTCCCAATGGGGCATGTACCAGGAAACGGTCGGAGGCGGAAACGGCGCGGAAACGGCGGCGCACTGGCGCACGCCGTCCCGTTGCGGCCCCGCCTTACTCGAACAGGCGCTTGTCCTTGGCGTAGTCGCGGGCCTGGTTGCGGGTGATCAGGCTGCGCTTGACCAGGTCCTGCAGGTGCTGGTCCAGGGTCATCATGCCGTACTGCTGGCCGGTCTGGATGGCCGAGTACATCTGCGCCACCTTGTCCTCGCGGATCAGGTTGCGGATGGCCGGGGTGCCGACCATGATTTCCCACGCAGCGGTACGACCACCACCGACCTTCTTCAGCAGCGCCTGCGAGATCACCGCACGCAGCGATTCGGACAGCATCGAACGCACCATCGGCTTTTCGCCGGCCGGGAACACGTCGATGATACGGTCGATGGTCTTGGCCGCCGAACTGGTGTGCAGGGTGCCGAACACCAGGTGGCCGGTTTCCGCGGCGGTCAATGCCAGGCGGATGGTTTCCAGGTCGCGCAGTTCGCCGACCAGGATGATGTCCGGGTCTTCACGCAGTGCCGAGCGCAGCGCTTCGTTGAAGCCATGCGTATCGCGGTGCACTTCGCGCTGGTTGATCAGGCACTTCTGCGAGGTGTGCACGAATTCGATCGGATCCTCGACGGTGAGGATGTGGCCGTATTCGTTTTTGTTGATGTAGTCGATCATCGCCGCCAGCGTGGTCGACTTGCCCGAACCGGTCGGACCGGTCACCAGGATCAGGCCCTGCGGCTGCTGGATCACTTCGCGGAACAGCGGCGGGCAGGCCAGGTCCTCGAGGGTGAGCACCTCGGACGGAATGGTACGGAACACCGCACCGGCGCCGCGGTTCTGGTTGAACGCGTTGACACGGAAGCGCGCCAGCGACGGGATCTCGAAGGAGAAGTCCACTTCGAGGAATTCCTCGTAATCGCGGCGTTGCTTGTCGGACATGATGTCGTACACCAGCGCGTGGACCTGCTTGTGGTCCAAGGCTGGGATGTTGATCCGGCGCACGTCGCCGTCCACGCGGATCATCGGCGGCAGGCCTGCGGACAGGTGCAGGTCGGACGCTTTGTTCTTTACGGAAAACGCCAACAGCTCGGCGATATCCATGAGCGGCTACTCCCCAATAACGGCTTCGACTGGAAGGATCTTTCCCCGGGCGGCAGTATAGCCTCCTGATTCAACGGAACGCGTTACGTGGCCACTCCCCTGCCCCAGATCCTGAGCAACCTGCACGCCGCCGCCGAGGCCGCTGGCAGGCCCGACCCACGCCTGCTGGCGGTGTCCAAGACCCAGCCGGCCGAGGCCGTGGCCGCGCTGGCCGCACAGGGCCAGCACGCCTTCGGCGAGAACTACGTGCAGGAAGCACTGGCCAAGATGCAGGCGCTGCAGCACCTGGCGCTGGAATGGCACCTGATCGGCCACCTGCAGTCGAACAAGGCCGATGCCGTGGCCAGCCATTTCGACTGGGTGCAGAGCGTGGACCGTCCCAAGCTGGTGACCGCGCTGGCACGCCATCGCCCGGCCGCGCGTGGCCCGCTGAACATACTGATCCAGGTCAACATCGACGATGAATCCAGCAAGCATGGCTGTGCACCGGAAGAAGTGGATGCACTGGCCGCCGCGATTGCCGCCGAACCCAGCCTGCGCCTGCGTGGCCTGATGGCGATTCCCGCACCGTGGCCGGAAGCGGAGCGCCGTCGGGATGCATTCGTGCGCATGCGCACACTTTTCCAGTCGCTGGCTGCCCAGCACGCGCGGATCGACACGCTGTCGATGGGCATGAGCAGCGACTACGCCGAAGCCATCGCCGAGGGTGCCACCCTGGTGCGCATCGGCACCGCCCTGTTCGGCGCCCGCCCGGGCCCGGCCTGATTTTCCAAGGAGACTTCCATGGCAGCTGATTCCATCACCTTCATCGGCGGCGGCAACATGGCCCGCAGCCTGATCGCCGGTCTGATCCGCCAGGGCGTGCCTGCCGCGCACATCCACGTGGCCGAACCGGTGGCCGCACTGCGCGAGTCACTGGCTGCCGACTTCGGCGTGCAGGTGCACGACAACGCCGCCGATGCCGCCGCGCACGGCCGCACCTGGCTGCTGGCGGTGAAGCCGCAGGTGCTGCGCGATGTGTGCCAGTCGCTGCAGGCGCTGGCGCAGGCGAACCGGCCACTGGTGGTGTCGATCGCCGCCGGCATCACCAGCGCGCAGCTGGAACGCTGGCTGGGCGGCAATCTGCCGGTGGTGCGCGCGATGCCGAACACCCCGGCCCTGCTCGGCGCCGGCGTGACCGGCCTGTATGCCACGCCATCGGTGGATGCACAGCAGCACGCGCGCGCCGAACAGGTGCTGGCCAGTGCCGGGCGCACGGTGTGGATCGACAGCGAGTCGCTGATGGATTCGGTCACTGCGGTGTCCGGCAGCGGCCCCGCCTACGTATTCCTGCTGGCAGAAGCGATGGAAGCGGCGGGCATCGCCCAGGGCCTGCCGGCCGACGCTGCGCGTGCGCTGGTGGTGCAGACCCTGCTGGGAGCCTCGCGCATGCTTGATGAGGCCGGTGAAAGCCCGGCCGAGCTCCGCCGTCGCGTGACCTCGCCGAACGGCACCACCCAGGCCGCGATCGAGAGCTTCCAGGCCGGTGGTTTCGAGGCGCTGGTGGACACGGCGCTGCGCGCCGCGCAGGTACGTGGGCAGGAACTGTCTGCGGCGAATGATTGATCCCGATGTGTGCCGACCAACGGTCGGCACCTACCGTCATCCGCGCGTGGCGTGGATGCTCACTGCCCCAATGTGGCCATGACGAAATCGACGAAGCACTGCAGGCGCGGACGCGGCCGTCGATCCGGCAGGTAGATCAGGTGCATCGGTCGCGGTTCCGGCAGGTAGTCGCGCAGCAGGGGCTTCAACCGCCCTGCCGCAATCTCGCCGGCCAGCAGCGCGGTCGGTTGCAGCACCAGCCCTGCGCCGGTCACGGCGGCCTCGCGCAGTGCAACACCATCATTGCAGGTCAGCCGCGCCTCCCAATCCACCTGTTCACCGTTGGCCAGCTGCCAGCCATGGCCACCGCGCCAGGCCAGATGGCTCAGGCAGTCATGCCCGGCCAGATCCCCAGGGGTGCGCGGTGTGCCACGCCGGCGCAGATAGGACGGTGCCGCGCACAGGCTCATCGCGTACGGTGGCAACGGCCGCGCCACCACTTCCTGTGACGGCAGCGGCCCAACGCGGATTGCCACGTCGAAGCCATCCTCGATCAGGTCCACGCGGCGGTTGCTCAGGTCCAGCTCGATGTTCAACTGCGGCTGCGCGCGCAGCAGGCCGGCCAGTTGTGGCGCCAGCACGCAGCTGCCCCAGGTGGTTGGCGCGCTGACCCGCAGCAGTCCGCGGGGTTGTACCTGCAGGCCGGCCACGTCCGCCTCCGCCTGCTGCACCTGCTCCAGCACCTGCCGGCACCCGGCCAGGTAGGCGCTGCCGGCTTCGGTCAGGCGCTGGCGACGGGTGTTCCGCTGCAGCAGCGCGGTCCCCAGGTGCGCCTCCAGCTGCTGGATGTACTTGCCGACCATCACCGCCGACACCTGCAGCTGTTCGGCGGCTCCTGCAAAGCTTCCGCACTCGGCCACGGCGACGAAGGCCTGCATGCAGCGAAGGGTATCCATTGCTAATCCAGAGTTAGGAATCTGCGAAGCATACGCCGCTTACCTAACCCCACTGTGAGGGCGCAGACTGCGCCCATTCCCCCCTCTCGCAAGGAACGGCCATGAAGATCCTCCTCGTCGGTGCCAGCGGCACCCTCGGCCAGGCAGTCGCCCACCAGCTCGGCCAGCAGCATCAGATCCTCGCCGCCGGCCGCAACAGCGGTGAGCTGCGCGTCGACCTGACCGACGACGCCAGCGTCGCCGAACTGTTCTCGCGCATCGGTCCGGTCGATGCAGTGATCTCCACCGCTGGCAAGCTGCACTTCGGTCCGCTGAAGGACATGACACCCGAGCAGTTCAACCTCGGCCTGCAGGACAAGCTGCTGGGCCAGGTGCGGCTGGCACTGGTCGCCCAGCACCACCTCAACGCCGGCGGCTCGATCACCCTGACCAGCGGCATCGTCAGCGCACAGCCGATCCGCGATGGCGTCAACGCCACCTCGGTGAATGCCGCGCTGGAAGGCTTCGTGCGTGCCGCCGCGTTGGAGCTGCTGCCGCGTGGCCTGCGCATCAACGTGGTCAGCCCGAACGTGCTGATCGAATCGATGGCGGCTTACGGCCCCTATTTCCCAGGCTTCGAAGCGGTGAGCGCGCAGCGCGCGGCGCTGGCCTTCCAGCGCGCGGTGGAAGGCATCCAGAGCGGCGAGACGATCACGGTCTGGTAAGAAAAAAGGGGACGGAGGGGATTAAGTCGTTAATGCACAAACGACATAATCTCCTCCGTCCCCTTTTCGCGGGTCACTCCCAGCGCATCGGGCCGTCGCCGCGTTCGCCGAGGACGTCTTCGGGGTTGGCCAGGCGGCAGCGCTGCAGCGACAGGCAGCCGCAGCCGATGCAGCCGGTCAGTTCATCGCGCAGCAGTTCCAGCATGTGGATGCGCTCCTCCAGCTCGGTGCGCCAGCGCGCGGACAGCTTGGCCCAGTCGGCCTTGGTCGGCGCGCGGCCCTCGGGCAGGCTTTCGAAGGCACGGCCGACAGCTTCCAGTGGCATGCCCACCCGTTGCGCGACGCGGATCACGGCCAACCGTCGCAGCACGTCACGGCTGTAGCGCCGCTGGTTGCCCGAGGTGCGCAGGCTGCTGATCAGCCCCTTGCGCTCGTAGAAATGCAGCGCGGAAACCGCCACGCCACTGCGCTGGGAGACTTCGCCAACGCTGAGTTCCTGGGAAACCATTGCTTGACCTAAACTACAGTTGAGGTGGCATGCTGCTATCTTCGCCGCCAGTTGACAAGCGCGGCCCGCATCTGACTCGTATGTCCCCCACTCTTTCGCCCGCCGACGCCCGTGCGCCGGCTGATACGTCGATCCTGTCTCCCCACTATCGCGCCACCACCATCGGCATGGTGGCACTGGTGGCGCTGCATGCCTTCGAGGCCCTGGCGGTGGCGGCCGCCATGCCGACCGTGGCCGAGGCGCTGGATGGCCTGCGCCTGTATGCGCTGGCCTTTGGCGGCACCCTGGCCACCAGTGTCATCGGCATGACCCTGGCCGGACGCTGGGCCGACCGCCAGGGACCAGCTCGGCCGCTGTGGTATGGCCTGGGCTGCTTCGTGCTGGGCCTGCTGCTGGCCGGCTTCGCCATGCGCATGGGCATGCTGGTGGCCGGGCGCCTGCTACAGGGCCTGGGCGCAGGCGCGATCTCGGTCTCGCTGTACGTGATGGTTGGCCGCAGCTATCCCGAACACCTGCGCCCGAAGGTATTCGCCGCGTTCTCCGCCGGCTGGGTGGTGCCGTCGATGATCGGTCCCGCGCTGAGCGGGCTGATCGTGCAGCATCTCGGCTGGCGCTGGGTGTTCCTGGCCGTACCACTGCTGGCGGTCCCGGCCGCGCTGCTGCTGCGCCCGGCGCTCGCACGCATGCAGCCCACTCATGCTGCCAGCAGCGACGATGGTCGCGGCAACGTGGTGCGCTGGGCCAGCGGCGCCTCGCTGGCGGCGCTGCTGCTCTACTTCGGCGGCCAGCAGCAGGGCCTGCCTGCGCTGCTCTGCATCGGCGTGGCCATGCTTGCGCTGCTGTTCTGCGTGCACCGCCTGTTGCCAGCCGGCACGTTGCTGCTGCGCCGCGGACTGCCCAGCGTGATCGCCCTGCGCGGCATCGCGGCGGCCGCATTCTTCGCCTGTGAGGCCTACCTGCCACTGCTGTTGCAGCGCGAACGCGGGCTCTCGCCCAGCTGGGCCGGTGCCGTGCTCAGTCTTGGTGCACTGGGCTGGTTCGCCGGTTCATGGCTGCAGGGCCACCAGCAGCGCGGCTGGTCACGCCAGCAGCTGCTGCGCGTTGGCACACCGCTGATGACGATCGGTATCGCCGCCACACTGGCCGTGCTGTTCAACGCAGTGCCGCTGCCGGTGGCACTGGTCGGCTGGGCCATGACCGGCTTCGGCATGGGCATGATCTACGCCAGCCTGTCGGTGCTGACGCTTTCGCTGTCGGCGCCGCATGAGCAGGGCGCCAACACCTCGGCGCTGCAGCTGAGCGAAGCGTTGTCGGTGACCACCGCACTGGCGGTGTCCGGTGCTCTGTTCGCGTTGTTCGTGGAAACCGCACCACACACCGGCTACTTCCTGTGCCTGGCAATCACCTTCGGCCTGGCACTGCTGGCCACGGTAATCGCGCGGCGGGTGTAGCACCGCCGCATTGCGGGATTGCCGGCCAGCGGCCGGCACTACCGGCTGCCGGTCCCCATGTCATCGATATCCCGGTGCAGGATGCGCCTCACCTCCAGCACCGCCTGCGGGGTTTCCTGCACGCTGTGGCCGGAGATGATCACCTTCTCCGACAGCGCGCCCGGCAGATGTGCGCTCCAGTACGGCACCAGCCCATCATCGGATTTTTCCACCGGCAGCTCCGGCTTGCGCTGGGCGATGATCGAGTGGTACTTCAGGCCCGCCTCAATCGGCAGCTGTGCGGCGGCCTTCACGAACGGATCGCTGGCCTTGAGGTTGTCGATGCTGTTCGGGATCTTCGGCTTGGCGGTGCCATCGACCTGCTGTTCGGCCTGTGCCAGTGCCATGAACACGTCCTCGAACTTGCCGAGAATGGTCAGCGGCAGGCGTACCAAGCGACCAATCAGGCGACCGACCTTGTTGCCGGCAATGTCGGTGCCCTGGTGCGGCGCGGCGATGAAGATCGCACGCTCCACGTTCGGCTGTGCCTTGAAATGCAGCAGCGGACCCAGCTTGTTCTGCACCCGCTTCAGCCGTTCCCCCTTCAGGTCGTAGTTGGCCAGCAGGTCGTTCCACAGTACATCGCCGGAATCGCTCACCAGCAGGCGCGCCAGCACGCCGCCCATGCTGTGACCGATGTAGACCATGTCCTTCGACGCACGCGTGCTGCCGTTGGGATCGAAATGCTTCAGCGTGTCGTTGAATGCATTGGCGATCTCGTAGCGGTTCAGCGCGATCGGCGCATTGGTCGGGTAATAGACCTGCCACACCTGGAACTGCTGGCGCAGCTCGGGGTCACCCATGATCTCGTTGGCCAGGTTCACCCACGCTTCCGGGCTGCTGGCCAGGCCGTGCAGCATGAAGATGATGCGGCGGTTCGGGTCCCACGGCTGCATCAGGTAGATGTGCGGCTCGCCGATGCCCTCGCTCATACCGAACAGGGTACGCAGCGACTGCCGGGCGAAGCCACTCTGCGCCAGCCACAGGCCGTAGGCGGCAGTGAAGTTGCCGGCCAGCGGTACCTGCTCACCGTGCAGAGTGATGCGCTCGGTCGCTTCCGGCGAATAGGCATCCAGCTCGACCCGGCGCGTGCGCATCACGTCTTCCAGGCTGCTGCCCTCGAACCGCAGCAGTGCGGTGACGTTGATCGAGGACATCTCACTGAACTCGGGCACCGAATCGTCATGGCGGTGGCGGCGGCCACGACGCTCGTCGTCCTCGTCGTCCTGCGCGGTTTCAGCCTTCGGGCCGTCCGGCGCGATCACTGGCGCGACCAGTTTCGGCGGGTCCATCACCATCACCAGCTCGGCACCGAAGCCATCGCGGCGATAGGTGCTGCGCAGGCCGACGAAGCTGACCGTTCCCGCCGGCACCAGCTGCGCCGGAATGCTCTTCAGGCCCAGCTGCTGGTAGTTGGAGGCCAGCGACCAGCTACCGACCGTGAGCGGCTTCGTATAGTCCTCGCCGGCCAGCGCAGCGGCGCGTGCGCGCACGAACAGCACCACCGCCGCCTTCTCGGCCGCGTAGTTGTAGTAGTCGCGCACCTGCGTCTGCCGGTCCTCGAACGCACGGTCGGACGGCGAACGGCCGCTGTAGAACAGGTACGCGTACGCATAGCGCGCCGCCTCCAGCCACGCATCCAGCGCCGCATCGCTCATCGGCGGATCACCGGCAGCGGTCTTCTTCGGCGTCAGCGCCAGCGCGGCCTTCACCCACAACTCGGACAGCGCCGACAGGCGTTGTTCGACATTGAGGTCGTCGGTCATCAGCAGCGTGCTGCGGCAGACCAGGAAGTCCTTGTCGCACTGTGATTCGTCCAGCCCCGCCGCGCTCAGCGTCTCGCGTGCAGCGGGGCTGAGCTTGCCGGTGTTGAGCACATCCGCGCGCTTGTTGACCAGTGAATCACTGGATTTGACCTGCTTGACGGTGACCATCGCGCAGCCGCTGCTGCCCAGCAGCAGGAAGGCGGCGAACAACACCGGCAGCAGGCGCTGCCAGCGGGTCAGAAAGAGTTGGGTCATTACTGCGGGTCCTGCTCGGTGCCGGGCACGCCCTGGCGGATCACGGTGGAGAAATGCTCGCCATCACCCAGGTCCAATGCGCGCTGGGTGATGCGGCCCTTGTCGTGCAGCTCGGTGTACGGCACGCCCGGCGTGAGCGCACCGACCTCCTGCGCGTACTCGGCCAGGTAACCGGACAGCAGCAGGCGGTAGTCCAACGGCAGGCGCGGCGCGATGTGGCGGGCCAGGTCGAAGACGATGGTCGTGCAGTTGCTGGTCAGCGTGTTGTAGAAGCCCGGCTTGGCATCCAGTTCACGCGCCTGTTCGATGTACGCGGCGAACAGTTCCTTCAGCTGCGCGCGGTCCATGCCATGCAGGCGGTACAGGTAGACATCTTCGCCACGCGCGTTGGTGCGGGTGCGGATGATGTCGGTCTCCTCCGAAGCCACCAGGGTCATCTCGAACTTGCGGAAGAAGCCGCCAAGCGCGGAGAACGACTCACCGCGCTCCTTGCGGATCTCCAGCGAGAACACCACGTGGCGACCATCCTCGAAACCGAACGAGATCAGCGTGTGGGCGATCGCCGGGCCCATCCAGTACGACAGCACCAGGTCAGCCGAGCGCAGCTGGTCCAGGTCGTATTCGCGGCGCACCCAGTGCGCGTCGTAGTCGGTTTCGCTGCGCCAGCTGAAGTCGCGCACGTTGTCCAGCACCACATGGCGCCCGTCGAAGGACACCACGTGCAGGCGCTGGGCCACGTCGTCGGCCCATACGCGGTCCTGGCGCGGGGTCAGCAGCAGCCACCACAGGCCGGCCAACGCCAGTGCCACACCGAAGGCCGTGCCGAGGCGGCGGGAGGCACGTCCCCGCGCGACCCGCCACGACGCCCACAGCGCCACCAGCAGCCACAGCACGGCCACGCCGGTGGCCAGCCAACCCGGCCCCGGCAGCTGGTAGGCCAGCAGCCCGCTCACCCACAGCGCCGCCAGCGCCATGGCACTCCCTGTCGTCCAACGTCCTGCGGCGTTCACTGGCATCCTGTCGCGGTCTCGAAGCCGCATAGTTAGCCACAAGCGGGTTCACCGTGGCATCTACGGACCGTTCAGGCTGGGCGGCGCACCGTCGGCGGCGGCCCGTGCGGCCAGGTTCACTTCACAGGAGCAACGATGGGCATCACTTCCGTGGCCGGCGTTCCGGTCCAACCCCGGCACCGAGCCACCTGCCACTGCGGCACGGTCGAACTGCTGCTGGACCTGCCGGACGGTATTGTCGAACCCCGCCGCTGCGACTGCTCTATGTGCCGGCGCCGGGGGGCCATTGCCGCCAGCGTCAGCCGCGCGGGCCTGCAGGTGGTGCGCGGGCAGAACCACCTGCAGCGGTACCAGTTCAACACCCATGTGGCCGAGCACTATTTCTGTGGCGTGTGCGGCATCTACACCCATCACCGGCGCCGCTCCAACCCGGAACAGTACGGCTACAACGTGGCCTGCCTGGAAGGCATCGACCCGTTCGCGCTGGGTGTGATCCCGGTCAACGATGGGGTCAACCATCCCGCCGACCGCACCGGTTAGTGGCGCGTGCGCCGTGGCGGTGCGGCAACCTTCTGCCAGGGGGCCATGCCGCTGCGGCCTGCCCGCACCGGACGCTTCAGCCAGGGCCGGCGGGGCGTCGCCTGCGGTTCGGTGCCGACCGGGGGAGGAACAGGTCTGCGGCCGGGCCAGAGATGATCGAGCAGCCACATGGCAGGTCTCCGTGGGGGACGGGGACGACCTACGCTAGCGGCACCTGGGCAAAGAACGGGTGAGGGTGCTGCGGCAGCCAGATGACAGCCGCGCCCCCCCCCCTCAGTCCTGCGGCCGTGACGGGCCCAGGCGGCGCACCAGCACGAAGAACAGCGGCACCAGCACCACCGCCAGCACCGTACCGGAGACCATGCCGCCGATCACGCTCATGCCGATTTCACGGCGGCTGACCGCGCCCGCGCCGGTGGCCAACGCCAACGGGATCACACCGGCCACGAAGGCCAACGACGTCATCACGATCGGGCGCAGGCGCAGGCGTGCGCCCTGCAGGGCCGCTTCCACCGCTGAACTGCCGGCACGATAGCGGGCCTCGGCAAACTCCACGATCAGGATCGCGTTCTTGGCCGACAGGCCGATGGTGGTCAGCAGCCCCACCTGGAAGTAGATGTCGTTGACGAACCCGGCCGCGGTGGTCGCCAGCACCGTACCAATCACGCCCAATGGGATCACCAGCACCACTGCCACCGGCACCGTCCAGCTCTCATAGAGCGCTGCCAGGCACAGGAAGATGAAGGCAATGGAGGCGATGTACAGCCACAACGTCTGGTTGCTGGCCAGTTGTTCCTGGTAGGACAGGCCACTCCACTGCAGGTCGAACCCGGGTTGATCGGCAACCAGCGCCTGCATGCGCTGCATCGCCTCGCCCGAGCTGCGGCCTTCGGCAGCGCTGCCCTGGATCTGCATCGCCGGCAGGCCGTTGAAGCGCTGCTGCAGTTGCGGCCCGCGCGCCCAGTGGCTGCTGGCGAAACTGGCAAACGACGCCATCTGGCCGTTGCCACCGCGCACATACCACTGGCCGATGTCGTCGGGCACGCTGCGGTAGGGCTGGTCGCCCTGCATGTAGACCCGCTTGACCCGGCCACGGTCGAGGAAATCGTTGATGTAACTGCCGCCCCAGGCCGCCGACAGCGTGGAATTGATGTCGGCCTGGGCCAGGCCCAGTGCGCTGGCCTGGGCATGGTCGATGTCCAGCCGCAGCTCGGCCTTGTCGCCCAGACCGTTCAGGCGCACCGAGGTGAGCCCGTCGTCTTCGCCGGCCGCACGCACCACCTGTTCCTGCGCCGCCTGCAGGGCCACGCGCCCGGCCGCGCTGGTGTCCTGCAGCCACAGTTCGAAGCCGCTGGACTGGCCCAGTCCACGCACCGCCGGCGGTGCCAGTACATTGACCTTGGCATCCGGCAAGCGGCGGAAGTAGGCATTGGCTCGCGTGATGATCGCCGCAGCGGTGTTGTCGCCCGTGCGCTCATCCCAGGGTTTCAGTGCGAGAAAGCCCTGCCCGGCGTTCTGGCCGGTGCCGGCATTGTTGCGGCCGACCACCACGAACACCACATCCAGGTTCTGCTTCTCGTGCTCCATGAAGTAGCGGCTGATCTGCTCGCCCAATGCTTCGGTACGCGCCATCGGCGTGCCTTCCGGCGTGGAGAACTGGAAGGTTACCTGGCCCTGGTCTTCCACCGGCAGGAAGCCGGTGGGCATCCGCGCGTACAGCGCGACCATGGCGACCACCAGCAGCAGGTAGAACGCCATCCAACGCCGCGGCCGGGTAACGACGCCACCGAGCTTTCCCTGGTAGGCCAACTGGCTGCGCTCGACGCCCCGGTTGAACGCCCGGAAGAAGCGGCCCTGCGGTTTCTGCGCCGAAGACGGCTTGAGCAGGGTCGCGCACAGCGCCGGGGTCAGCGTCAGCGCCACCAGCGCCGACAATGCCATGGCAGACGCAATCGTGATCGAGAACTGCCGGTAGATGATGCCGGTGGAACCACCGAACAGCGCCATCGGCAGGAACACCGCGCCCAGCACCACGGTGATGCCGATCAACGCGCCGGTGATCTCGCCCATCGATTTTTCGGTCGCTTCGCGCGGCGGCAGATGCTCGTCGTGGATGATGCGCTCCACGTTCTCCACCACCACGATCGCATCGTCGACCAGCAGGCCGATCGCCAGCACCATCGCGAACAGGGTCAGTGTGTTGATGGTGAATCCGGCAACGGCCAGCACGCCGAAGGTGCCCAGCAGCACCACAGGCACCGTGATCGCCGGAATCAGCGTGGCGCGCAGGTTCTGCAGGAACAGGAACATCACCACCACTACCAGAACGATGGCTTCGATGAGGGTATGGATGACCCCCTCGATCGAGACCCGCACGAACGGCGTGCTGTCACGCGGGTAGGCCACCTGCAACCCCGGCGGGAAAGTCGGCCGCAGCCGTTCGATCTCCGCGCGCACTGCATCGGCAGTAGCCAATGCGTTGGCACCCGAGGCCAGGGTTACCGAGAAGCCGGCCGCTGGATAGCCATTGAGATAGCTGCTGGTCTGGTAGTTCTCCGCGCCGATCTCGACCCGTGCGACGTCGCCCAGCAACACCGCCGCACCATTGGGCAGGGTGCGCAGGATGATCGCGCGGAACTGTTCGGGCGTCTGCAGGCGCGACTGAGCGGTGACCGTGGCGTTGAGGCTCTGCGTCGGGCTGGACGGCATCGCGCCCAGCTCACCCGCCGTCACCTGCGTGTTCTGCGCCTGGATCGCAGCGCGCACGTCCGAGGGCATCAGGTCATAGGCGCGCAGCTTGTGCGGGTCCAACCACACCCGCATCGCATAGGCCGAGCCGAACACGTTGATCTCGCCAACGCCGGGAATGCGGCTGATCGGGTCCTGCACGTTGCTGACCAGGAAATCGGAAACATCCACCCGTTCCATGCGCCGGCTGGTGTCGTACAGCGAGACCACCATCAGCGAATCGCCCTGCGACTTGGCCACCGTCACGCCCTGCTGCTGCACTTCCTGCGGCAGCCGGTTGATGGCCTGGTTGACACTATTCTGCACCTGCACCTGGGCAATATCCGGGTTGGCGCTCTGGTCGAAGGTGACCGTGATGCGCGCCTGCCCCGATGACGAACTGGTCGATGAGAAATACAACAGGTGATCGATGCCCTTGATCTGCTGTTCGATTACCTGGGTGACGCTGTCTTCCACCGTCTGCGCCGAGGCACCGGTGTAGTTCGCGGTGATGTTGACCTGCGGTGGTGCGATGTCCGGGTACTGCTCCACCGGCAGCTGGGTCACCGCTATGGTGCCGAAGGCCATGATGCAGATCGCCAGGACCCAGGCGAATACCGGGCGATGGATGAAGAAGCGCGGCAGCATCTGCTCAGTCCTTCCCGGCCGGTGCCGGTGCAGGCTTCACCCGTACCGTCATGCCATCGGCCAGGCCCTGCGCGCCGGCTACCACCACCTGCTCACCGGCGGCCAGGCCATCGAGCACCAGCCACTGATCGCCCACCGCACGCGCGGTGCGGAACAGGCGCAGCCGCGCCTTGCCGTCCTTGTCCACCAGCCACGCCTGCGCCTCGCCCTTGGGGCTGCGATCGACCGCGGCCTGTGGCACCAGCAGCGCCTGCTGGCGGGTCCCCTGCCCCACCAATGCGCGCACATACATGCCCGGCAGCAGCTGCCCATCCGGGTTGGGGAAACGCGCCCGCAGGGTGATGCTGCCGGTTTCCTGCTGCACGTCCACGTCGGCGAATTCCAGCGTGCCGGGCAGCGGGTAGTCGGTGCCATCGGACAGGCGCAGCCGCACCGGCGCAGTATCGGCCTGCACGCCACCGTCGGCGATGGCGCGGCGCAGTGCCAAATACTCATTGCTGGACTGGGTGATGTCCACGTTCATCGGGTCCATCTGCTGCACCCGTGCCAGTGGATCGGCTTGGCCGGAGGTAACCAGTGCACCCGGCGTGAACAGCGCGCGGCCGATGCGCCCGGCGATCGGCGAGGTCACCGTGGCAAACCCCAGCCGTGTGCTGGCCGTGTCACGCGCGGCCTGTGCGGCCTGCGCCGCGGCGGCAGCCTGCTGGTCGCTGGCGATCGCATCGTCCACGTCCTGGCGCGCGGCCAGCTGGTCCTTGCCCAGCGCCTGCATGCGCTGCGCCCGCAGGCGCGCGGTCACCGCAGCGGCCTCGGCAGTTTTCAGGTTGGCCTGCGCCTCGTTCAGCGCCGCCTGGTACAGCGCCGGTTCGATCTGGAACAGCGGCTGCCCGGCCTTCACCCACTGGCCCTGCTCGAACAACCGCTTCACCAGCACGCCATCGACCTGCGGGCGCACGTCCGATTCCTGCGAGGCGACGCTGCGCCCGGGTAGTTCCTGCTGCAGTGCCAGCGGCTGGCTGCGCAGGGTCAGCACGGTCACCTCCGGTGCCGCGGCGCCGGGCTTGGGCGCGTCCTTGCCGCAGGCGCTGAGCAGGCCCGCCAGGGCAAGCGCCAGCAGCGGCAGGCCCGCGGTTCGCGGCAGCCGCCAGGCACGGTACGGACGGGAGGGGTTCGGAAGGATCATCGGCTGCAGGGTTCCACGCGTGGGGGAGCGTTCGGCGCCGAATATAGAAGACGTGGCGGCACGATCCTGCTAAATCGCGCATGAAACATTTTTCATTTGCAGTCGCTGCCCACGATTGCGAGGATGCCCCTGTCCCACTCTGCACACTGGCCCATGCCGCGCGTACTCACCATCGAGGACGATCTTGTCACCGCCGAGGAGATCGCCACCGAACTGCGCAGCCACGGCTTCGACGTGGACCTGGCCAGCGACGGCAGCAACGGCCTGGCGCTGGCACGTGCAGGCGACTACGCGGTGATCACCCTGGACCGCATGCTGCCCGGCATCGACGGGCTGGCCCTGGTCACCACGCTGCGCCGTGAAGGCATCACCACGCCGGTACTGATGATCAGTGCGCTGTCGGACGTGGATGAACGCGTGCGTGGCCTGCGCGCCGGTGGCGACGACTACCTGACCAAGCCCTTCGCCTCCGATGAGATGGCTGCACGCGTGGAAGTGCTGATCCGGCGCCAGGGCCCGACTGGCGCCATCGACAACGTGCTGCGCGCCGGTGACCTGGAACTGGACCTGATGACCCGTTCGGCGCGACGCGGCGGGCATGAAATCGCGCTGTTGCCGACCGAGTTCAAGCTGCTCGAATTCCTGGTGCGCAACGCCGGCCAGGTAGTCACCCGCAGCATGCTGTTCCAGGAAGTCTGGGGCTACCACTTCGATCCGGGTACCAACCTGATCGACGTGCATATCGGTCGCGTGCGCAAACGCATCGAACAACCCGGCCGGCCGCAGCCGATCATGACCGTCCGTGGAACCGGCTATGTCTTCGACGCGCAATCCTGACCACTGGCGTTCCTCCAGCAGCAGGCTGCTGGGCCTGTACTGCATCCTGTTCGTGGCGTGGTCGAGCCTGCTGCTGGGCGTGATGTACTGGCGCATCTCGGACTACCTCAGTGACCTGACCGAATCGGGCCTGCAGCAGCGCGCCCACCTGTTCATGAGCTTCGACGGGCCGGCACTGGATGAAGCATTGCGCGACAGCCAGCGCTTCGATCTGCACCAGGTCTATACCTATGGGTTGTTCGACAAGGCCGGCATGCCGATGGCAGGCCCGCTGACAGCGATCCCCGCGGGACTGCAGCTGGATGGCAACTCGCATCCGGTGGACGGTTGGACACTGGCCGATGGCCGCCACGACAACGGTGGCAGTGCGCTGGGCGTAGTAACCCGCGATGGCCGCACGCTGGTATTCGTACGCCAGAATGGCAAGCTCATGGCGGTCAACAGCATCATCCTCGATGCACTGCTGTGGGGTGTGTCGCTGACCGTCATCCCCGGGTTGGTGGGCTGGCATCTGCTGCGTCGGCGCCCGTTGAAACGTATCCAGCAGATCGAAGCGGCCACCAACCGAATTGTTGCCGGCGACCTCGGCCAGCGCCTGCCGGTCTCCAGCCGTCGCGACGAGATCGATCGGCTGTCGAGCATCGTCAATGCCATGCTGGAACGCATCGAACAGCTGATGACCGAAGTCAAAGGAGTCTGCGACAGCATCGCCCACGATCTGCGCACCCCGCTGACCCGCCTGCGCGCGCATCTGTACCGCATGCGCGTGGGCCTGGACGAACTGAACCCGCATGCCGATCCACTGGACAAGGCGCTGACCGAGACTGACCTGCTGATGGCGCGCTTCGCCGCGCTGCTGCGGGTATCCGAGCTGGAGAGCCACCAGCGGCGTTCGGCCTTCGACGCGGTCGACATCGCCGATCTGCTGCAGGAACTTCACCAGTTCTACCTGCCGCTGGCCGAAGAGAAGCAACAGTTGCTGGAACTGCAGGTGGACCCGAAGCTCGGGCAACTTCGTGGCGACCGCGAACTGCTGTTCGAAGCGCTGGCCAACCTGCTGTCCAACGCCCTGCAGTTCACGCCGGCGCAGGGCCGCATCCTGCTGCGTGCGGTCGATGATCACGGCGCCCCGAGGATCGATGTGATCGACAACGGGCCGGGCATTCCGCCACAGGACCGCACGCTGATCTACCAGCGCTTTTTCCGCGGCAGCAGCAGTGCCGGCCAGGGACCGGGATTTGGCCTGGGCCTGTCGATCGTGGCCGCCATTGCCGGACTGCACGGCTTCCGCGTCCGTGCTGGCAGCGCCCCCGGCGGCGGCGCCTGGATGAGCATCCGCGGCGCAACGGACGGCCTGCCCTGAGGTCTGGCCCGGGCGCCTCAATCGCATTTGGGAATCATTTGTATTTGAGGGCGAGCATCCGGATAATCCGCCGTCACCGCCCTTCCCGGATCATTCCCGATGCCCGCCCTGCCGTCGCGTCCGCTGCTGTACACGCTCGCCCTGCCCACCCTGCTGGCCTCGGCCCTCGCCCAGGCCCAGGACAACCCGGCGGCGCGCACCCTGGACAAGGTGACGGTGGTGGCCGAGCGGGCCAGCACCGCGACCAAGACCGACACCGCCCTGACCGAGACGCCGCAGGCGATCAGCGTGGTCACCCAGCAGCTGTTCACCGATCGCGGCGCGCACAATCTGCAGGAAGTGCTGCGCTACAGCGCCGGCGTCACCGCCGATGCGTGGGGGCTGGATACCCGCAACGATGCGACCTCGGTGCGCGGGCTGGACCCGGTGCAGTACCAGGATGGCCTGCGCCGCAGCTACGGTTTCAGCCCCCTCGCCCGCCCTGAGATCTATGGCCTGGAGCGGGTGGAGGTGCTGCGCGGCCCGTCCTCGGTGCTGTACGGTGCCGGCGCCACCGGCGGCATCATCAATGCGATGAGCAAGCGCCCGACCTTCGGTGCCCTCAACGGCGAGGTCGGCGTGCAGCTCGGCAGTTTCGACCGCAGGCAGCTGCAGGGTGACATCGGCGGCGCATTGAACGATGCCGGTACGCTTGCTGGCCGCTTCGTCGGGCTGGTGCGCGAATCGAACATGCAGACCGATGTATTGAAGGATGACCGCGTCTATCTGGCACCGTCGATCAGCTGGCGTGGCGAAAGCAGTACGTTGACCCTGCTGGCCAGCTACCAGCGCGACAAGACCGGCTCCAGCCAGCAGTTCCTGCCGCTGGCTGCGACCCTGCTGGCCCCGCCCGGACGCCGCCTCGACCCGTCCACCTTCATAGGCGATCCCGGCTTCGACCGCATCGACTCGCGTGTGTACAGCCTGACAGCGCTGTTCGACCACAGCTTCAACGACACGCTCAGCCTGCGCTCGGCAGTGCGTTACATCGATGGCAGGACCACTCTGCAGCAGATGTACGTGGACAGCTACAGCAATCCGGCCGATCCCTTCATCGACGCCGATCGGCGCGTGGTCAACCGCACGGCCTATGGCACCCGCCCCGACGTGCAGATCTTCAGCGCCGACAATGCGCTGCAGTTCGACTTCGCCACCGGTGCCTTCCAGCATCTGCTGCTGGCCGGCGTGGACTACAGCCAATACAAGGAGCAGCTGCAGCGGCTGGACGCCACCGGCACGCCGATCGACATCTACACCCCGGTATCGGTCGCACCGATCGTGCGTGGCTGGGATCGTCAGCCGGACCAGACCTCCACCCAGCTGGGTGTCTATGTGCAAGACCAGATCCGCTGGGCCGACCGCATCTCGCTGGTGCTGGGCGCGCGCCGCGACCATGCACGCTCGAAGACCGAAGGCCAGCCCAGCCAGACCGACAATGCCACCACCTACCGCGCCGGGCTGATCGGCGAACTGGGTGCAGGCGTTTCGCCCTACCTGAGCTACAGCGAATCGTTCCTGCCGGTATCCGGCCAGGATCTGTTCGGCAGCGCCTTCAAGCCGATGCGCGGCCGCCAGTCCGAGGCCGGCATCAAGTGGCAACCGGCGCGCAGCCTGCTGCTGACGCTGGCGGCGTACCGCATCACCGAAACCAACCGGCAGACCAACGACCCGGACAACGTATTGAACGTGGTGCAGACCGGGCAGATCCGCTCCAAGGGCGTGGAGCTGGAAGGGCAGTTCCAGTTCGCCAACGACCTCACAATCACCGCTGCCGTTGCGCGCAACGAGGCTGAGGTCAGCCGCAGCAACTTCGCACTGGAAGTGGGCCAGCGCCTCAACGACACCCCGCAGGACCTGGCCTCGGCCTGGGTTTCGAAGGGCTTCCAGCTGGACGATGCCGCACGCCTGCGCCTGGGCCTGGGCGTGCGCCATGTCGGCAACACGGTGTCGCTGGGCAATGGCGGGCGCATCGTCACGCCCAGCTACACGCTGGCCGATGCATTGCTGGAAGTGCAGGTGACCGACTGGACGATGGCGTTGAACATCACCAACCTCACCGGCAAGCGCTACTACGCGCCGTGCCGCACTTTTGGCGACTGCTTCGCCGGCTACCCGCGCGTGGTGACCGGCACCATCAGCTATCGGTTCTGATCACGGCCAACGCTGGCCGCCGCAGCAGCAGGTGCAACAGCACAGCGCATGCGGCGGTCAGGTCCCGCCACGGTGGCCTGGCATACGCCCGCAGGCGTCATCGACGACGCCGTTGCGCATCTGCTCCGTAGTGCTCAGGCCCAGCTGATCCACCGGATCAGCTCGCGGTCGCGGCGTCCAGGAAATTGCGCAGCACTGGCGACGGAGCTTCCGGGCGCGCGCAGAACTGCAGCGCGAAGCGCGCTGCGTCATCGGCCAACAGGCGATAGACGATTTCCTGCGAACGGAAACTGGCCATGCTGGCCGGCACGATCGCCACGCCGGCGTCCACCGCCACCAGCGACAGCACCGCGTGCATGCCCTGCGCTTCCTGCACCACGCGCGGGGTGAATCCTGCTGCGGTGCACAGGCCCAGCACCTGCGCATGAAAGCCGATGCCCTCGCCCGCCGGCCATGAAACGAACGGCTCATCGGCGAGCATCGCCACACTGACCTCCGGCGCGTTGGCCAGCGCATGTGCACGCGGCAGCGCAATCGCCAGGCGGTCGTGGTCGAAGCCGTACAGCACCAGCTCGGCGGCGAGAATCGGTGGGATCAACACGCCGACATCGATGCGCTGCTCACGCAGCCACAGCTGCTGCTGACGCGAGGTCGCTTCCTGCAGATGCAGCTGCACCTGCGGGTACTGCTGGCGGAAGCGGCGGATCAGGCCCGGCAACCGGCCATACAGCGCACTGCCCACATAACCCACGCGCAGGCTGCCAGACTGCCCGGCGGCGGCTTCGCGCGTGCGCTGCAATGCCTGCTCGGCCTGCTGCAGCGTTGCCCGCGCCTCCACCAGCAGCGTCTGCCCGGCCACGGTCAGGCCCAGGGTACGGTTGCCGCGCACGATCAGCTCGCTTCCGAGTTCGTCTTCCAAGCGTCGTACTGCCGCGGTCAGCGGCGGCTGCGACATGTGCAGGCGGGCTGCGGCGCGGTGGAAATGAAGCTCTTCGGCTACGGCCACGAACTGGCGCAGCAGGCGCAGGTCGATCATCTCGATGCAGGCAGTGGGAACCCGCCTAGGGTACGCCCTCAGCTGCGCGCGTCCACGCTGGCGCGGACAATGGCTGGCCATTGCAGCGCCACCGACTCGATGCTGTCGGCACTGACCGCGCGCAGATCCCGCGGATACGCCACATGCTCGGCCTCCTGCAGGCGCAGTGCGTGGAACTGGCCATTGCTTGCGCGCAGCACCCATCCGCCGTCCTGGCAGCGCGTGGACGCCAGATAGGCCACGCCCTGCGCGACCGCGTCCGGATGCAGTTCGTCGGGCTCGCCGTCGATGCCCCACATGCGCGTCTTTGCCACCGGCGAAACCGCGTTGACCACGATGCCATGCTCGGCGCCTTCCAGCGCCAGCACATTGACCAGGCCCAACGCCGCCAACTTGCCCATCGCGTAAGCGGACAGCCCGCGCTGTGCGTACTGCGGATACAGCGCGCGATCGGAGGTGGTGATGACGATGCGCCCACCGCCCGCCGCGCGCATTGCCGGCCACGCCGCCTGCGCCAGCCACAGCGGCGTCTTCGCGGCCAGGGACAGCATCTGCTCCAGCGCGTTGTCCTCGATCGCTTCCAGCATCTGGTACTCGACCCAGCCGGCGTTGTGGATCAGGAAATCGATGCGGCCGTGCTGCTGCAGCAGATTCTGCACCAGCGCGCGGCAACCGGCGCGATGGTCGATGGGATCACTGACGGCCTGCACCGATAGCCCCCGCGCCAGCAGTGCTTCGACACTGCGTTGGATGCGCTGCGGTTCCACACCGCGACCATCGGTGCCGGCACCGACGTCATGCATCACCACATGCGCGCCACGCTCGGCCAGCAGGCGGCTGTAGGCCAGGCCCAGTCCACCGGCGGCACCGGTCACCAGGCCCACCTGGCCTTCGAAGGAAATACGCGAGATCGGCTTCATGCGCCCAGCTTCAACCAAGCACGCAGGCCGCAGCCAATACCGTTCACCGCCCTCCACGATACGCGCACGCTATCGTCGAAAAGGGGACGGAGGGGATTAAGTCGTTTCAGGCACAGTAGGGCCGATTACGACTTAATCCCCTCCGTCCCCTTTTTCGCTCAGCAGCTGAAGCGGCGCGCGCCTGCCACGCAGATCACCGCGACCACGGTCACCAGCACCATGCTGAGGCTGACCGACTCGTGCAGCAGCAGCGCAGCCAGGGCCAGGCCGAAGAACGGTTGCAACAGCTGCAGCTGGCCAACTGCGGCAATCCCGCCCTGGGCCAGCCCGCGATACCAGAACAGGAAACCGATCAGCATGCTGAACACAGCGACATAGCCCAGCGCCCACCACGCGGATGCCCCGACCGCCGCGAATGACGCCGGCCGCATCAGCACCGCCAACGGCAACATCACTGGCAGCGCCAACAGCAGCGCCCAGCTGATCACCTGCCAACCGCCGAGATGGCGGGCAAGTCGACCACCTTCGGCATAGCCCAGCCCACACACCACGATCGCCGCCAGCATCAGCAGGTCAGCCTGAAGCGAGGCCTCGATGCCGTTGCGTACCGCATAGCCGACCACGCAGGCACTGCCCAGCAGCGAGAACAACCAGAACGCCGGGCGCGGCCGATCGCCACCGCGCAGTACACCGAACACAGCAGTGCTCAGTGGCAGCAGGCCGAGGAACACGATGGTGTGTGCCGATGAAGCGTGGCGAAGGGCCAGTGCGGTCAGCAGTGGAAAACCGACCACCACGCCGAGACTGACCACGGCCAGGCCCGCCAGATCGGTGCGCTGCGGACGCGGCTGGCGCAGCAGCAGCAACAGGCTGACGCCAAGCACGGCGGCAATGGTGGCACGTGCAGCGGTGACGAACCCGGCGTCCAGCTGCAGCACTGCCAGACGGGTTGCCGGCAACGAGCCCGCGAAAATCACCACGCCGATGAAGCCATTGATCCAACCACTCGCCGACCGTTCCACGCCTGTACTCCTGAAGGTGCCGGACGATGCCCGGCTGGACCTGTATGGAAGCATCCAGCGCGGAACGACCCCAGCTACAATCCAGTACAGTCGCAAGTAACTGTACTGCCCACACTTCCACTACGGTTCCGCCATGCCACGTTCGCCCACCCGCATCGAATCGGTCATCCAGTCCGTCCGCACCCGCATCGGTGCGCGAGTGGATGGCCCCGGCTCCCGCCTGCCCTCGGTACGTGCGCAGGCGGCGGCGATGGGGGTTTCGGTCTCCACCGTGGTCGAGGCCTACGAGCGCCTGGCCGCCGAAGGCCTGATCAGCGCTCGCGCAGGTTCGGGCTTCTACGTCAGTGGCCCGGCGGCACCGCTGGCGCTGGCCGAGATGGAGCCGCGGCTGGACCGCGCAGTGGACCCGTTGTGGGTGTCGCGGCAATCGCTGGAAACACCGGCCGGTCACCTCAAACCGGGCTGTGGCTGGATGCCCAGCGATTGGCTGTACCACGACGGCATGCGTCGTGGCCTGCGCCGGCTGGCGCGCGCCGATGCATCACAACTGGTCGACTACGCCGGGCCGCTCGGCCTGCCTGCGCTGCGCCAGTTGCTGCAACGGCGTTCGGCCGCAGTGGGCATCGATGCGCCGATGGAACAGATCCTGCTGACCGAATCGGGCACGCATGCGGTCGAGCTGATCTGTCGTTTCCTGCTCAAGCCCGGCGACTGCGTGCTGGTCGATGACCCCAGCTACTTCAACTACCACGCGTTGCTGAAGGCACACCAGGTGCAGGCCATCGGTGTGCCCTACACGCACAGCGGCCCGGACCTGGAAGCGTTCGCGCAGGCACTGCAGGCGCATTCGCCGCGGCTGTACATCACCAATTCCGGCCTGCACAACCCGACCGGCGCGGTGCTTTCCGCGAGCACCGCACACCGCCTGCTGGGCCTGGCCGAACGCAGCGAACTGATCATCGTTGAGGATGACATCTTCGCCGACTTTGAACTGCAGCCTGCACCGCGACTGGCCGCGCTCGATGGACTGTCGCGGGTGATCCACGTCGGCAGCTTCTCCAAAACACTGTCGGCTGCATCGCGCTGCGGCTACATCGCTGCCCGCCACGAATGGATCGAGGCGCTGACCGACCTGAAGCTGGCCACCAGCTTCGGTGGCGGTCACCTGGCGATGCAGTTGATGCACATCGCGCTGACCGACAGCGGCTACCGCCGCCACATGCAGTCGGTGCGTTCGCGGCTGGCCGATGCGCGCCGGCACACGCTGCGGAAGCTGCAGGCGCTGGGCATCACGCCGTGGCTGCAGCCGGAAGCCGGGCTCTTCCTGTGGTGCCAGCTGCCCGATGGCCGCGATGCCGCCGCACTGGCCCGGCAATGCCTGCGCGAGGGCATCGTGCTGGCACCGGGCAACGCGTTCAGTCAGTCGCAGCGCGCGGCCGACTATGTACGTTTCAACGTTTCGCAGTGCCAGGACCCGAGGATCTGGCAGGTACTGGCGCGGGAACTGCGCTGAGCTGGTTGTGAACCGGCCCGCGCAGGCGGCAGTATCCAGCCGCAAAGGCGCTTGCGCGCCGCGCTACAGTGGTATGTCCCCCGCTGCAGGAATCCGCGCATGTCCACGTTCTCCGATCCGCAGGCGGTGGCCCGCTATGCCGAAGCACCGCTGCGCCAGGTGCCCGGCTTCCTCGCCCTGCAGCAGATGAGCCGGCTGCTGCTGGCCGAACGTGTTCCCGCTCAGGGCCGCGTGCTGGTGCTGGGTGCCGGTGGCGGGTTGGAACTGAAGGCCTTCGCCGAGGCGCAGCCGGGCTGGCACCTGCTGGGGGTCGACCCGGCCGCGCCGATGCTGGCCCTGGCCGAGCAGACACTGGGTCCGCTGATGTCGCGCGTGCAGCTGCTGGAAGGCTATATCGACGATGCACCCGATGCGCGCTTCGACGGTGCCAGCTGCCTGCTGACCCTGCACTTCCTCGATGCCGGGCAGCGCCTGCACACGCTGCGCGAACTGCACCGGCGCCTGCAACCCGGTGCGCCGCTGGTGGTGGCGCACCACAGCGTGCCGCAAGACCCGGCCGGCAAGCTGCGCTGGTTGCAGCGCTACGCGGCGTTCGCCGAAGCCTCGGGGGTTGCCCACGCCGAGGCGCAGCGCGCGATCGAAGCAATTGCGGAGCGGCTGCCGCTGCTGGCGCCCGAGCAGGAAGTCGCGCTGCTGCAGGAGGCCGGCTTCAACGACGTGGAGCTGTTCTATGCCGGCTTCAGCTTCAAGGGCTGGGTGGCGTACGCCGGATGATGTCTACGGCACCACGGTAATGCCGATGCGCTGCATCAACAGCGCCACCTGCTGCACATCCAGCGTGGCGCCGCGCAGATTGGTGCTGCGCAGGTCCAGCTCGCCCAGCTCCGAGTTGGTCAGGTTGCAGTCGGTGAAGTTGGCGCTGTTCCAGTCGATACCCTCGAACTGCCCCCCGGACAGATCCGATCCTGCGAAACTGGCACCGCTCACGTTGGCGCCGTCCCAGCGGTTCTCCCACAGTTCGCACTTCTCCAGCGTCACCCGCGAGAAATTGGCGTAGCGCAGGTTCGATTTCTTGATGAAGGCGCTGCAGAACCAGCTGCGCGTGGTGATCTGGTTCATGAAGCTGGCGTTGCTGAAGTCCGCGCCCTGCGCACGGCACTCGCTGATCTCCAGGCCCAGCGCCTTGATGAAACTGAAGTTGCACATGCTGATGTCGCAACTACGAAAGCTGGCTTCCTTCAATGTGGCGCCGTTGAAACGGCAACCGGCGCGGTTTTCAGCGTCATAGAAGCTGCAGTTGATGAACTCGGTGGCGGTGAGGTCAGCGCCGGAAAAGTCGCATTCGTGGAACTGCTGGTCGACCACTTTCTGGCCGGTGTACTGGTCCACGCCGATGCGCAGCTTTCGGTGAACGGTGGGGGACATCGGGGATTCCATGCCAAGTGCCCCGCCATGATGCCGGGCCACGAAGGTGATCCATAGACCCGGACGCGGGCAGGTTCACCGGCAGTCCAGCCGTTCTGTGTCCACCCGGCCGAATGCACGTTGTTGCACGTTGATGCACGAACATGCAGACTTGCAGCATGAGCTCCGATCCCAGCCCCCTGCCCGCCCAGCGCACCCAGCTGATCCTCGACGAACTGCGCCAACAGGGCCGTGTGGTGGCCGCTGAACTGGCGCACCGCTATGCGGTTTCCGAGGATTCGATCCGGCGCGATCTGCGCGAGCTGGCCGCCCAAGGCCTGTGCCAGCGTGTCTACGGGGGCGCCGTGCTGCCGCCGCCAAAGGAACGCCCGCTGCGCGAGCGACTGACCCGCGACCGCGGCGACAAGGCCGAGCTCGCCGCACGCGTCTGCGCGCTGCTGCTCCCCGGCCAGGTGGTACTGCTCGACGCCGGGTCGACCAATCTGGCGATCGCCCAGCAGCTGCCGGCCGCTCTCGGCCTGACGGTGATCACCAACGCGCCGCAGATCGCCACCGCTGCCAGTGTGCTTGAAGGCACCTCGGTGCAGCTGATCGGCGGTCGCCTCGCCAGCGGTGGCGGTGCGGTCGGTGCCGAAGCGTTGGCCCAGGTGCAGCGCCTGCGCGCCGACGTGTACCTGCCCGGCCCCTGCGCGGTGGACGGCGACACCGGCATGTGGGCGATGGATGCGGAAGAAGCCACGCTGAAGCGCGCGATGGTGGCCTGCAGCAGCCGCGTCATCGTCGCCGCTACCACCGAAAAGCTCGGTGCGCGCGGCAACTGGCAGATTGCCAGCCTCGACGAGATCGACGATCTGGTGCTGACCACCTCGGCACCGCCCGCACTGGCCGCGCGCTTCCGCGCCGCCGGCATCGCGGTACACCCCACCCCGCCCTGACCTTACTGCCCATGTCCGTCGCCAATCGCGCGCGTGCCGAACAGCACGCGACCCGCGCTGCATTCTTCATTCCCGGTTTCGCCACGGCGTTGTGGGCAACACTGGTGCCGTTCGCCAAGGCGCGCACCGACATCAACGACGCTACGCTGGGCCTGGTGCTGCTCTGCCTCGGTGCCGGTTCGCTGCTGGCCATGCCGCTGTCCGGTGTACTGGCCGCACGCCTGGGCTGCCGGCAGGTGATGGTGGCCAGCAGCCTGCTGATCTGCCTGACCGTGCCCGGCCTGGCGCTGGCCGGTTCGGCCTGGACGCTGGGGCTGGTGCTGTTCGTGTTCGGCGCAGCTGTCGGCGCGATGGACTGCACGATGAACGTGCAGGCCGTCATTGTCGAGCGCGAAGCACGGCGGGTGATGATGTCCGGCTTCCATGCCTTCTTCAGCATCGGCGGCTTCCTCGGCGCGGCAACGATGACCGTATTGCTCTCCGCACAGCTGCCGCCACTGGCATCGGTGATGATCGGCGTCGGCGCCATGCTGCTGGTGATGCTGTTGTCGGCCGCCTACTGGCACAGCGAGCGCATGCCGCACGACACACCGATGCTGGCCATTCCGCACGGCATCGTGCTGTTCATCGGCGTGCTGGCGTTCGTCGCCTTCCTCGGCGAAGGCGCGATGCTGGACTGGAGCGCGGTCTTCCTCAGCGATGTGCGCCGCGTCGATGCCAGCATTGCCGGTATCGGCTATGTGACCTTCACCCTGACCATGACCGTCGCACGCCTGTTCGGCGATGCGCTGGTAGCGCGTATGGGCCGTGAGCGCGCGATCGTGTTCGGTGCTCTGCTTGCCGCCGCTGGCGTGCTGGTGCTGACGCTGGTCACGCCGTGGCAGGCGTCGCTGATCGGCTATGTTCTGGTCGGCCTCGGCTGCGCCAACATCGCACCCGCGCTGTTCTCACTGGCTGGCCACCAGACCCGCATGCCGGGTGCGCTGGCGATCACCGCGGTATCCACACTGGGCTTCGCCGGCATCCTTGCCGGGCCGGCGTTGATCGGCTTCGCCGCCAACCACTTCGGCCTGATCGCCGCGTTCATCGGCGTGGCCACGGCCTTGTTGCTGGTGGCCGTGTCCACGCGTTGGCTGCGGGTGTAGGCCAGGACATCAACGTCGCCTTCGCCGCAGCTTCGTCCGCAATCGCCGATAGCCGATCACCGTCGCCGTGGCACACAACGCGGTGCCAGCAGCGCTCAGCAGCAGCAACACAGCCAGTCGGGCACCTTCCTGGCGCAACATCGCCGGTAGGTCCCAGCTGTGCAGGAAGTAGAACAGCCAGCGCCCCACCCGCTCGCGATGCCCCATCGTCAGCAACGGATCACCGGTGGCCAAGTCGAGATAGACGCGCGTCGCCTCGGCATCGCCGAAGTTCACCACTGCTACCGGGAAGCGGCGCACCGCCGCACCATTCATGGCCTCCGGTGCACGCGGATAGAAGTACGCATCCGGCGCTTGCTGGACTGCGAAACCCTGCATCGGCACGTCGGACATCGCCCCTGCCTTCTGCTGCAGCCACTCTGCGGGCAACACGCGCGCAACCTGCAACTGCCCTTCAACCTGGGACACGATGCGGGTATCGCCTTGTCCATCCAGCAGCACCGCAAACAGTTCACCACCGATGCGCCGCCACTGGATCTCCACCGGCTTGAACCGCGTAGCGTCGGCCACCGCCAGCAGCGCCGCTGGTGTACCCAATGCGCCATCCACCGCCACCGCACCACCGCGATAGCGTCCGCTGTCGATCGCCTCGCGCGTGCTGTTGAAAATCCCCAGCGGATTCATCGACATCAGCCCGCTGAAGATCCAGGTAAAAACGAAGGCGGCCGCCACCAGTCCGATCAGATGGTGCCAGCGCATCCACGGCTCGACATACGGTGTCTTCGCACCCGAGCGATAGTGCCCACGGAAACGCCAGCGCCATATCCCCACCACGATCCCGCTGACCGCCGCCACCGTGCACAGCGCGGACAGCACGATCACCACCCACGTCCACACCGGATCCACCGACTGCATGCGCAGGAAATACAGCCAGTGCAGCCAGGCCCCCACATAGTTCCAGCGCTGCTGCACATGCGGTGCGTCCAGCACCACTTCACCGGTGCGCGAGGACACATACAGGTCACCGGGCTGTGCGCCCCCCACCTCCACCCGGTACAGCGGCCGGTGCGCGTCCAGCGCGCGCGAATGCGTCCAGCGATCCTCGTCCACCCGCATCGCACCAACGAAGGCCGGACCGCCGGCGAACTGTGCCGCCGATGCTTCGGCGCGCTGTGCCGACACCGGCAGCAGGGCCTGGCCAGTGACGGCTAACCACGCCCCAACGTTGCTTCCCGCGCGCACCACATACGCCGGCTCGCCGCGCAGCGTGGTCAGTGCCACGGCCTCCGGCTCGGCCTGCACGGCGGCAGGCAGCACCGACAGCCCGTGCAGATCGTGGGCCTCCGGCAGCACCGGCAATGCCGCCAGACGTTCACCGGGCGTCAGCTTCGGGTAGCCGATGAACAACATCACCATCCCGCTGACGAACCACAACAGCATCAGCAGGCATCCGCCGATGCCCAGCCAGCGGTGCACCAGGTAGGTCCAGCGCTTGGCGGTGGATCGCAGCGACATGGTGCGCGTCCTCAGAAGCGATGATCGACGGTGAACTCGACGCGGCGATCCGCGCCCAGCAGCCACTGTGTACTGGTGTAGTACGCGGTGGCGTAGTACGCCTTGTCGAACACGTTGAACAGGCGAGCGGTCAGCCGCGTGCGCGGTGCTGCCTGCCAGGTCAGCGCCAGATCGGTGGTGCTGTAGCCGGGCAATTCCAGCGTATTGGCATTGTCGGCGTAGCGCTTGCCGACATAGCGAACGCCACCCGCCGCGCTCCAGTCCGGCGCGAACCGCCAGCTCAACCACACATTGGCCAGGCGTTCGGCCACGTTCGGCGGCACGTTGCCATCACGCGAGACCAGCATCGGCGGCGAACCGGTGGTTTCCAGGAAGTCCTCGAACTCGGCCTTCAGCACCGTGGCGTTGGCATCCAACGTCCAGTGCGGCGCGAAGTTCCAGTTCAACGACGCCTCGATACCGCGCGAGGTCTGCGCGCCCACCTGCACGCGGCGGTCCGGTACCAGCGGATCGCGGCTGAGCAGCCCGGTCTTGCGGATGCGATACGCCGCCAGCGTCCACTCGCCGCCATCGAACGCCTGCTTCAGGCCCACTTCGATCTGCCGCCCCTTGGCCAGGTCGAAGGCACCGTTGGCCGGGCTGATCATCAGCAGGCCACTGACAGGGTCCGCCGCCTGCGAGTACTGCGCATATAGGCTCAGCGTCGGCTGCAGCGCGAACACCGTGCCTGCACGCCAGCCGGTGCTGCTGTAGGTCTTCGAGAATGCGTTCTGGCCACTGATCAGATCGGTGCGGTCGATGCGCGCGCGGTCGTGACGCAGCCCACCCAGCACCGACCAGCGCTCGCTCAGCGCCACGCGGTCTTCCACGAACAGCGCGTACTGCTCGGCGCGGTTGCGGTAGCGCGGCAGGTTCGGCGCGTCGCTGACGAAGTGGCCCGGCACCGGATCGAACGGGCCGACCGGGCCCGAGCTGCCAGCATAGGTGTTGTTGGTGTGCTTGAAGTGCGCGCGATTGGCGTCCAGGCCCACCGCGAAGCTGTTCTGCAGGTCACCCGCCGTTCCCTGCACACGCATCGTCGAGGTCAGTCCGGTCTGATCCTGGTTGTGAGTGATCTCGGTATTGCCCGATCGATCAATCAAGCCAGTGGCGCGGTTGTAGACATAGGCCTCGGCATTGCGCCAATCGCGTTGGCTGTCGATCTGGTAGAGGCGCGTGCGCCATTCCACGTTCGCGGTCGGCGTCCACAGCGCATCGAGCTGGGTCCAGCGGTCACGGTAGCGGATCTCGCTGTCATCCACGTTGTAGTTGCGGTGGCGCAACGCCTCCAGCTGGCGGCCCTCGACCAGCGGCGTGCCGAAGTAACGCATCGGCTGCTGGTAGCCCTGCGCATGGGTGAGGGTCAGCTGCAGGTCGGTGCGCGGCTGCCACAGCAGCGCGCCGGAGAACGTCGCATCGTTGTTGCGGCCACGGTCCACCCAACCGCCGCTGTAGTTGCCACTCACATCCAGCCGGTAGGCCAGCTCGGGCGTCAGCGCGCCACCGCTGCCGAAGCCCAGGCGCGCGGTGTCCTCGCTGCCCACGGTCACGCTGATCTCGTTTTCGATGGCACCGCGCGAGGGCTTCTTCGGCACGATGTTGATCACGCCGCCGATCGCGCCATCACCGTGGATCACCGAGGCCGGCCCGCGCAGCACTTCGATGCGCTCGATCGACCAGGTATCGAACGGGAACGTGATGCACACGCCGCCGTACTGGCGCAGCCCGTCGTACAGGCGCATCACCGAGGCGCCATCGGTGAAGCCGCGGCTGGACAGCGCGCTCAGGCCGTTGCCGGGGTGCGGCATCGCACTGATCGCGCCTGCCCGGCTGATTGCATCGTTGAGGTTGCTGTCGCCACGCTGTTCCAGCTGTTCGCGCGAAATCACCGTCAGGCTGGCCGGTGTCTGCAGCACGCTCAGGCCCAGTGCGGATCCGGCGTTGGCGGTGGACGAGAGTTCGCCGCTGCGGGTATCGACCACCCGCACGGTATCCAGCGTGGTCGGTGATGCCGCATCAGCGGCAAGCAGGGGCGCGGCGTGCAGGAGCAACGCGCACAGGACAGGCAGCGTCGCCCGGCGCAGGTGCGCGGAGTTGGAGTTCGTTTTCATTTGTTCACGGCATGCAAGGCCACCCCGCAATGGCAGGGCAGCAATCAGAAAGGGACAAACACGCGCGTGCGGGCACCGGCCGTGGCCGGCAACCTCATGGAAGGCAGATCAGTGCAACGCGCGTGCGGCTCAGGCGGCCATGAAGGCCGGCGGCCCACGCGCTCCCAATGTGCCGCTGATCCGTTGCGGCAGCGCCCGCACCGCACCGCGCAGCGCGCGGCACACCGGTGCCATCGGCGTCAACAGCAGCAATGCCGCCACCAACAGGGTGATCAACCGCGCTGCGATCAGGCAGTAATCGCAATCCACGCCCATCTCATGATCGGCGTGTGGATCGACGGCCGGCTTCTTTGCGGCGTCGCCGTGCGGCATCGCCATCGCGTGATGGTCGTGGTGCCCGTCCATCGCGTGCTGCGCATGCTCCGCGTGCATTGCGTGGTCCATGGCTGCCACCGGCGCAGCGGCAGCCACGTGACCGTGCGCCAGCCAGCGGCTCACCAGCGGGGCGAGCAGCACCAGCAGCATGGCAAGCCATGCCAGGGCCTGGAACCGGCGGTGGAGAGCAGAACGGCGCACCCGGCCATTCTACGGGGCCACGGTCAACCTTGGACCCCGTTCAGGGTTTGACCCCTGCGACACGGTGACGCAGGCCCTGCCTGCTGCGCCAACCTGTGGGCTGTGATGTGAACGCGCCGCATGGCGCTCCCGGGCTCCCCGTGCTTGCGGGCCCTGCATCGCGAACGTTAGGGTTCAGGGGCCACGGCAAGGAGCCAGAGGAACCTGCATGACCATCCCCATCAAGCCCCGCCTGCGCATCGGCCTGCTTGGTCTGTGCGCGCTGCTGCTTGCCGCCTGTGCCGACAAGGGCCCTCCCCCGCCGCCAGAGCCGCTAGAACTCTCACAGCCCATCGCCGTGGACGCGCCCGGCCAGCAGGTGCAGTTCGAGTTCGAAACCACGGCGCGCAATTTTGCCAGCTACCGCACTTATGCGGTGGAACTGGAACTGCAGCGGCGAAGTCCAACCACAACGGGCACGCCCGATATAGCAAGTATCAACATCCCATTCGAAGTATCCCTGCAGCGTCGGGAAGGCACTACCTGGCAGGAGATTGCAACACAGGACAGCTATCAGGCACGCGCGCGCAACGGTGTTGAGCCGCTCCCCTCGTGGCACCACTCTGAGAGCTGGCGCTATGCCTCGCTCGCATCAGGCAGCGACGGCAGCTACCTCCTGAACGTGACAGCGCTGCCGCTGGAGCTCGGCAGCAGATACCGGCTGCAGATTCAAACGGTCCATGCCATATCAGGACTGCAAGACTATTCGGCAACGCTAGTCGTGCACGCCTCGCGTCCTGCAGGGAAGTGACACCATTCATTCGAAGGAACGAAGGAGTTTCCATGAACAAGCCCCGCTACAGCCTGGACATTGTCATTGCCGCACCCGGCACCCCACTGCTCGATCCCGATTCGGGAAAGCAGCAGCTGACGCCCGATGGCATTCCTGATACTTCCGGGCCTGGCCACATGTTCTATGTTCTGCACGCTCCAGGTAAAGCGGCGCAGAGTTTCGGCTTCGCACCCGTCGAGCATGGCAGCATGAATGGTCCCGGGCGCATCGTCAGAGACGACGTGAAAGTCTATAAGGACCCCGCCCATGTCCGTACCATCGAAATCACCGAAGCCCAGTACAACAAGCTCAAGGCGTTCGGCGATGATCCAGTGGCGCACGGCTTCAGCAAGCACTATGCCGACGTGCGTCACAACTGCGTGGACTTCACCTGGGGCGCATTGAATCATGCGGGTATCCAGCGCAAGCAGAGCCTGGACGTGAACAGCATCGGCGGCCCTGTTGGGCAATTGCTGCCCGATGTCCGCATTCCGCTGGGCGTCCAGTCACAGGGCAAGGACGGCTATCGTCCGCTGCGCAACATCCATGGCGTGGACAGCATTGAGCCCCCTTTCCCCAACAGCGAACTCAACCGCACCATCACTCATCCCCTGCCCGAGCGCAGCTTGAAGCAGCGTCTGCTCAGCGAAACCGATGGCATTGATGGCCCCTTGGGCGAGCGTCTGGCTGCGGACGCGCGCGCACCGGGGCACAGCCTTCATGCCTTGGACCAGAAGGTGCGCACCGCACTCGCCCAGGCCAGCGAACAGCAGGGACTGCCCCCCGGACAGGAGCATGAACGCCTGGCCGGCCATCTGACCCACGCGGCGGTGCAGGCCGGCTTCAGCGAAAAGGACACGCTGCACGTGGCATTCAGTTTAAACAGCACCGCCGAGGTACCCGGCTACGTATTCCTGCATCGCAACGGCGACACCGCCTCGCCGGACCCGGCCGCCAATCGCCAGCGTCTGTCCCTGCTCGATACGCAGCTGGGCGACGCCGATACGCTGTATCAGCAGGCCAACGTGCAGCAGCAATCCCGCGATGCAAGCCGGCTGGTGCAGGACGAGCAACAGGCACAACAGCAGGCATCGCCGCGCATGGCCTGACCAAACCGCGTCAGGCGCAGACACCGTTCCCGCATCAACTCACGTACTGCGCCTGACCGTTCCCGAAGGACCAGTTCTCCTTCTTCACTTCCACCAGATTGATGAACACGTCTTCGCGGCGGATACCCACCGCCGCATGCAGGCCATCGGCAATGCCCAGGTACAACGCTTTTTTCTGCTCCAACGTGCGCCCTTCGTTCCAGGTGATCTGGATGCAGATGAAATCGTCGGTGCGATCCACGCCCAGGTAGCCGGGATCGTAGATCAGCGTGTCCGGCGCGTGTTCCTGAAAGATCTGGAAGCGGTCGTTTTCCGGCACGCCCACCGCGCGCATGGCCTGGTAGATGGTTTCGCCGACGCGTTGCAGGTAATCGGCGGATTTACCTTTGCGAAGATCGATACGGGCGAGCGGCATGGTGGCACTCCAGAGTGGATGGGCACGGCAACGGGCTGAGACTACGCCTGCCCGGGGCGGCGGGACAGCGCAGGGATGGAACCCTCTGGCTCCATGCGTGGCATGGTCCCGTCTCCGCCGCGCGGGGTGACGCGATTGCCGTGGCGGCGCCGCTCTGGAGTCATCTCGTGCACGGTCGGCAGGGGCGGCGATGTGCGCCATCAGTGATGGGCCGCACTACTCGCGGGTGTCGGACGGCACACAACGGGAAATGTCTGGCCTGCCTAGGGACAGTTGAGAATTTTCCTTACAGACCGATGTGATTGCCCGGCCAGATGATCGCTGCGTCGAGGCAAGACGCCTTGGCCGGGATTGGCGTCTCGAAAAAGCAAACCGAACGGACAGGTTGCGCAGCAGTGCGTAGCCGCAAGAATGCACCAACTGCCCTCAATGGCGGGCGGTGCGTGGGGATCACTCGATCCGCCGGGTGATTTCTCACTCCGTTGTGTTTGCCCCGGTACGCCAACCCGCACCGTCCGCCACCTTCACTCCGGAAGGTGGCCCTGCGCCAGTGAGGGTTTCGCCATGACCAACCGCACCGCCATCCATCCCCGCCTATTCGCCCTTATCGGCGACGTCGCCGCCGACGTGCCTGAAGACTTCGCACGCGAGATCGAGTGCGCCTTGCACGAACAGAATCTGCCCCTACAGTCGCCTGCCTTCTTCGCCTGCCTCAATGCCATCAGCCGCGCCGACGGCGATGACGGGCAGCCGTGCAACAGCCTCACTCTTGGTGCCAGCAACCACGCCTCGTTGCGCCGTTCGATGTCTGGGCTCAGCGCAGTGCTCGATCTGCTGCAGGCCGCCGACCGCGCGCGTAACGAAGGCGGCCCGGACGAACAGTTGGGCGCTTTCCACACCGACGGGCTGATCGTGGCCGCACGACAGTTGGTGCGCGAGGCACATCATTGCCTCTCCAGCGGCGATGCCTGACCGGCCCGGATGTGCTCCCGCTACAATCGAGCAGGGAGCGCAGGAGGCCGCAATGGACGCCGAACACCTGGAGTACTTCAAGGCCGCACTGGAAGGCCGCGCAAGCGTGGGCTGGAACGTCTGGTTCACCGCCAACCAGCAGGCGCTGGCGCAACACCTGAGCCGTCCTGCACTGCTGCGCTTGAAGTTCAGCAAACTGGATGAAGCCGAACGCCTGCTGGCCGAGGCCGGCATCGTGCCCTGCAGCACAGCGGGCAAGCGCTACGAAATGTACTGCGCGCAGTTCTCGGCGGACGTGGTGGACGCGAACGGTCGCCCGCTACCGGCCATCTGGCGCGCGGCGCACGGCGGTGCCATCGGCCTGCTTGCCGATGGTGAGCAGGAGGCCGGCCAGGCGAAGCTGCTCGCGGAGTTCCGCCGCGTCCGCAAGCGCGGACTGCAGCAGGCCCAAGAATGGTTGGCCGATCTGTGCTTTGAAGGCGAGATGGAACTGAGCGGCGGCAATGCCGATGTGGGCCGTAGCCTGCTGGCGGTGGTGGTGCGGGCCGGCAGCGGTCACGACCTGCTGGATGCAACCGCGATGATCGCGCGCGAGCTGCTGGAGGACCTCGGCTGAAACGGTGATCGCTTCGGCGGGCACTACGGAATCACAGGCAACAAAAAAGCCCCCATTGCTGGAGGCTTCTTTTGTTCTGCAACATGGTGGGCGGTACAGGGATCGAACCTGTGACCCTTGCCGTGTGAAGGCAATGCTCTACCGCTGAGCTAACCGCCCGGTGTGTTGCTGAGCCGCTCATTATAGGGGCTTTTCAGAGGCCGTCAACAGTTTTTCACATAGGTGTTCACGGGCGTTTTCGGGGACTGCGGTCGAGCATGGCTTGACTCTACAGAGGGGCGGGTTCACAGGCGTTTCGGGGCATGCAGCCGAGCATGGCTCGGCTCTACAGGACCGCCCAGCGCGGCCTCACATCGTGTGGGTCGGCTTGTCCGAGCTGGTCAGGCCAGCCAGCAGGGTCTCGATCTTGTGGCGCACGCCCTCGCCTTCGGCGCCATCGGCCAGCTGCACGCCGATGCCGGCGGTACGGTTGCCCTGCGCACCGGCCGGGGTCACCCAGATCACCTTGCCGGCCACCGGCAGGCGTTCGCTGGAATCGGGCAGGGTCAGCAGCAGGAACACCTCGTCACCCAGGAAGTAGCGCTTGGGCGTGGGTACGAAGATGCCGCCATTCTTCACGAACGGCATGTACGCGCTGTACAGCGCGGCTTTGTCCTTCACAGCCAGGGACAGGATGCCCTGGCGGGCGTTGCTGGCACTCATCGATTTCCCCTTGCGGCAGGCCGCTCGTTCACCTTGTTCCAGGCCAGCAGCAACTCGACCACCGCAAGGTCTGCACGCACCGTGGTGCGCAGCAGGTCGCGGGTGCGGTTGGCCGCATCGAACCAGGCTGCAAGCTTGTGCAATCGCTCCGGCGTGGTCAAGGCATCGGTGCTGGCCTGGGCCAGCGCCAGGTCGGCCGCAAAGCGCAGTCGCAGCGCCGCGTTGTCATCACCGCACCACTTCTGCGCCAGCTCCACCGCGCCGGTCTTGCCGGCGGCCAGCTGTTCCAGTTCGCGGCCCACTTCGCGGCGCAGGCTCAGGCCATCTTCGCGCAGCCAGTTGTCGGCCTGGCCGGGATGACCACGCGCAGCCTCCAGCGCTTCGCGCGCAGATGCTTCGCCATGGCCCTGCTGCTGCAGCCAGGCCAGCGCTTCGTGCTGCGGCGGCAACTTGAATTCCAGACGCTGGCAACGGCTGCGGATGGTCTGCGGCAGGCGCGCCGGGTCGCTGCTGATCAGCCACAGGTAGCGGCCGGGCTGCGGCTCTTCCAGCGTCTTCAGCAGCGCGTTGGCCGCCGAGCGGTTGATCGCATCGGCCGGGTCGACGATCACCACCTGCGCCACGCCGTACTGCGGGGTCAGCGCCAGCTTGTCGGTGATCTCGCGCACCTGCTCGATGACGATCTCGGTGCGCAGCTTGTCGCCGCTCTTGTTCGGAATGAAGCTGACCAGCTGCAGGTCAGGATGGGTGCCGGCGGCGATCAGCTGGCGCGTGCGCGTGGCATGCGCGGCATCACCGCGCGCCAGCACGTGGTCGGCCAGCGCCAGTGCCACCTCGCGCTTGCCCAGCCCGGCCGGGCCGCAGATCAGCAGGCCATGACCAAGGCGGTCGGCATCGAGCGCTGCCACGGTCTGGTCGAACGCGCGCTGCTGCCACGGCGAGAATGTACTCATGCGCCCTCCCCGTCCTGCAGCCAGCGCTCGACCTGCGCGACCACATCGGCCGCTACACGCGCCTGCACCTGGCCGGCGTCGATCAGCGCGAAGCGCTGCTGGTCCTGCTGCGCGCGGCTGCGGAACACTTCGCGCACGCGCTGGAAGAAATCATCCTGTTCGCTTTCGATGCGGTCCGGCCACAGATCGCGCCCGTTGGCGCGTGCGCGGCCTACTGCCACGTCCACGTCCAGCAGCAGGGTCAGGCCCGGCAGCAGGCCCACCGCGCGTCGTTCCAGATCGGCAATCCACTGCGGGTCGAGGCCACGGCCACCGCCCTGGTAGGCGTAGCTGGAATCGGTGAAGCGATCGCTCAGCACATAGGCGCCGCGCTGCAGTGCCGGCTGGATCACCTGGCGCACATGCTGCGCGCGTGCAGCGAACACCAGCAGCAGCTCGGCTTCGGCGCTGAGCGGCTCGGCGGCGATCTCGGCATCGGGTTTCAGCACCAGGCCACGGATGCGCTCGGCCAGCGGCGTACCGCCCGGCTCGCGGGTCAGCACCACCTCGTGGCCGTGGCTGCGCAGGCAGTCACGGATGGCATTGATGGCGGTGGTCTTGCCTGCGCCCTCGCCGCCTTCCAGGCTGACGAAACGCGGGTGGCGAAGCAGCGCGGGACTCATTGCGCCGGGGTCTCCTTGGTACGTTGCTGGCGCAGCTGCTGCAGGTAGCGGGCCACTGCGGCGTTGTGCTGGTCCAGGCTGGGCGAGAACACGTGCGCGCCACTGCCATCGCCCACGGCGACGAAGTACAGCGCGTCGCCCGCTGCGGGTTGCGCGGCTGCCATCAGCGCATCGCGGCTGGGCATGGCGATCGGGGTCGGGGTCAGGCCGGCGCGGGTATAGGTGTTGTAGGGCGTATCGGTGGTCAGGTCGCGGCGGCGGATGTTGCCGTCATACGCAGCACCGATGCCGTAGATCACGGTCGGGTCGGTCTGCAGGCGCATGCCGATCTTCAGGCGGCGCATGAACACGCCGGCGATCTGCGGACGCTCGCTGGCCAGCGCGGTTTCCTTCTCGATGATCGAGGCCATCGTCAGCAGTTCGTAGGGCGTGTTGATCGGCAGGTCCGGCGCACGGCTTTCCCAGGCTTCATCCAGTGCGTCCTGCATTGCAGCGTGAGCACGCTTGAGCACATCAAGATCGCTGTCGCCACGCTGGTAGACGTAGGTCTCCGGCAGGAAGCGGCCTTCCGGATGCTGGCCACCGAAGCCGAGGCGCTGCATCAACGCGGCGTCATCGAGGTTGTCGGTGGTGTGCAGCAGCGGCTCGGCGCGCTTGAGCGCGGCACGCAACTGGCGGATGTTCCAGCCTTCAATGATCGTGACGCGGTGCTGCAGCACCTTGCCGGCGCGCATGCGCAGCAGCAGATCACGCGGGGTCAGGTCGTTGCTGAGCGCGTACTCACCCACCTTCAGTTTGCCGGCCGCATCGAGCTGGCGCGCCAGCAGCTGCCACTGCGCGTCCTGGCCCTCGTCCACGCCGGCGTCGCGCAGCTTGCGCAGCACCGTGTTCATGCCGTCGCCACTGGCGATGACCACGCTTTCGGCGGACGGGGTGATCGGAGCGTCGGCGAACCGGGTCTGCTGGTAGAAGAACCACGCGCCCGCGCCGGCCACGACGGCGGCCAGCACCACCACCAGCGTTACCACGAACAGACACCCGCGCTTGGCTCCCGCCATGGACTACCTCTGAACTCGATTCCGTCGTGCAGGATACCGTGCCGGTGGATTGGGGTCATGACCGGGGGCATGCGCCTGTGCCGACCGACGGTCGGCACCCACCCGAACAATGGCACCCACCGGTACCGGTAGTGCCGGCCGCTGGCCGGCAATCGCGCGGATCATGGGTGCATGAGGTTGCCGGCCAGCGGCCGGCACTACCGGAATACGCCTACCCCTGCTGGCCCAGCGCGCGCAGCAGACCGCGGGCCTTGGCGCGGGTCTCGTCCAGTTCCTTGTCCGGGTCCGAATCAACCACGATGCCGGCGCCGGTGCGGAAGCTCACCTCGTGGCCATCCACTTCGGCGGTGCGGATCAGGATGTTCAGGTCCAGGTCGCCATCGCGGTTCAGCCAGCCGAACGCGCCGGTGTAGGCACCACGCGGCACCTGCTCCAGCTCGCTGATGATCTGCATGCAGCGCACCTTCGGGCAGCCGGTGATGGTGCCGCCGGGGAAGGTGGCGGCGATCACCTCGCCGGGGGTGACCTCCGGGCGCAGATGGCCGCTGACGTTGCTGACGATGTGATGCACGTGCGCGTAGCTCTCCACGGTCATCAGCTCATCGACCACCACGGTGCCGGGCAGGCAGATGCGGCCCAGGTCGTTGCGTTCCAGGTCGATCAGCATCACGTGCTCGGCACGCTCCTTCGGGTGACCGACCAGCTCCTGGATGCGCGCAGCATCATCGTCCCCCTCGAAGCGCGGACGCGTGCCGGCAATCGGACGGGTCTGCGCGTGGCCGGCATGCACCGACACCAGCCGCTCCGGCGAGGAACTGACCACATGGCGGCCGTGCGCGCTGAACAGGCCGGCGAACGGTGCCGGGTTGGCACGGCGCAGCTGCGCGTACAGCGCCTGCGGGCTGACCGGTGCGGCAAACTGCGCGCTCCAGCGCCGCGACAGGTTCACCTGGAACACATCGCCGGCACGCAGGTATTCGATCACCCGGCGCACGCCGTCGGTGAAGCGCTGCGGCGCGTCCTCGCCGACCGACTGCGGTGGCTGCCAGCCCTGCCCGGCTTCGGGCAGCGTGGCCGAGGCCAGTGCCACCAGCGCATCCAGCAACGCCTGCTCGCCGGCTTCGGCGATGACGAAGCTGGCCTCGTGGTGGTGGTCGTGCAGCACCGCGGCCGGGCAGCGCAGCGCCAGCGCGGTCGGGCGGCCGTCCTCGCGTGCGCGCGCCGGCAGCACCGGTTCTATCTGGCTGGCCACTTCGTAGTCCAGCATCAACGCCCAACCACCGCGGAACGGCAGGCTGTGGCTGCCGTCATGCGGCAGGCGTTCGCGCTGCCAGGCACGGTCCAGCACCTGCAGGAAGCTGCCGGCCTGCACCGCGTCGTGCTGGTCGCGCACCTGGCCATCGGCATCCAGCCGCAGGCTATCGCCCTGCGCGGCCAGCAGCAGGCTCCAGCGGCCCTGGGCAGTGCCCGAGGCGGTGGATTCCATCAGCAGCGGGAAGCGCGACGGGTCGTGCTGCTGCAGGGCCAGCAGATCGATCGGGTGCGGCAGCGGGTGGATCAGCGGTGCGTGGGTCATGGCGGCCAGTTCGGGGATTCAGATGCACGGAAGCCGCCTTGCGGCGGCCTCCTCGTGCGTAGAGTCGAGCTTGCTCGACTGTGTTGCACGTTCAGTCGAGCATGGCTCGACTCTACAACGCCGGTCAGACGCGCTTGAAGATCAGCGTGCCGTTGGTGCCGCCGAAGCCAAAGCCATTGGACATCACCACGTCGACCTTGGCCTGGCGCGCTTCGTTGGGCACGTAGTCCAGATCGCAGCCTTCGCCCGGCTGCTGCAGGTTGATGGTCGGCGGAATGACATTGTCCTGCAGCGCCATCACCGAGAAGATCGCTTCCACGCCGCCGGCGGCACCCAGCAGGTGGCCGGTCATCGACTTGGTGGAGCTGACCATCATCTTGTAGGCGTGGTCGCCGAAGGCGGTCTTCATCGCCATGGTCTCGCCCAGGTCGCCCAGCGGCGTGGAGGTGCCGTGCGCGTTGAGGTAGCCCACCTGTTCCGGGGTCACGCCGGCGTCCTTCATGGCCATGACCATGCAGCGGGCGGCGCCTTCGCCGTTCTCGCTCGGTGCGGTCATGTGGTACGCGTCGGAGCTGGCGCCGAAGCCGGCCAGTTCGCAGTAGATCTTCGCGCCACGTGCCTTGGCGTGCTCGTACTCTTCCAGGATCAGGATGCCGGCGCCGTCGCCCAGCACGAAGCCGTCACGGTCCTTGTCCCACGGGCGCGAGGCCTGTTCCGGGGCGTCGTTGCGGGTGCTCATGGCCTTCATCGCGCAGAAGCCGCCCAGTGCGGTCGGCGACGAGCCACGCTCGGCACCACCGACCACCATCACGTCGGCATCGCCGTACTGGATCATGCGCATGGCGGTGCCGATCGAATGGTTCGAGGTCGCGCACGCAGACACCGCCGAGAACGACGGGCCCTTCAGGCCGGTGATGATGCTCAGCTGGCCCGGCAGCATGTTGATGATGGTCTTGGGCACGTAGAAGGGCGAGATCTTCTTGCCCTCATGGAACTCGATGGTCTGCTCTTCGATGCCGAGCAGGCCGCCGATGCCGGCGCCGACGATGGCGCCGATGCGCTCGGCATTGGCGTCGGTGATCTCAAGGCCCGAGTCATGCAGGGCCATGAACGAGGCACCGAGGCCGTAATGGATGAACGGGTCCATCTTCTTGGCATCCTTGCCGCTGACCCGGAATTTGCCGAACAGTTCATTGTCGGCGGTGATGTCGAATCCCTTGACCTCACCTGCAATCTTGGTGGTGAACCGATCCAGATAGGCATCAGAAACGTTGGTCAGCGGACCGATGCCCGAACGACCCTGGGTGATGCCTTCCCAGCTGCTGGCCAGATCATTGCCCAACGGCGAGACGATACCCAGGCCGGTTACGACGACGCGACGCTTCATTGCTGATTCTCCTGGCCCGGATGATTTCAACGGGCAACTCGGTTTGCTTCGGTGTGATGCTCAAACACACGGGGCCGCAACAGCGGCCCCATGGGGTGCGGTGCGCGGCGAGCGTGAGCCCGCGCGCGCACTGCCGTCTGACATCAGGCCTTGACGTGGGCCTTGATGTAGTCGATGGCGGCCTGCACGGTGCTGATCTTCTCGGCTTCTTCGTCCGGGATCTCGCACTCGAATTCTTCTTCCAGGGCCATCACCAGCTCGACGGTGTCCAGCGAGTCAGCGCCCAGGTCATCGACGAACGATGCGCTGTTGGTGACTTCTTCTTCCTTGACGCCAAGCTGTTCGACGACGATTTTCTTGACGCGTTCTTCGATGGTGCTCATGGGATCTCGCTCCAGATGGAGTTGTGGTTCAAAAGTGGTCGCCATCAAAGGCGATGGCCGTGGGATAGTGTAGTGGAAACCGGCGCGGCCTTGCATCGCAGCAAAAACCTCCGCAGATCAACCACTTGCGGCGCAATCCCTGCGCCCCTTGCTTACGGCATGTACATGCCACCGTTCACATGGAGGGTTTCGCCGGTGATGTAACCGGCAGCCGGGCCGGCCAGGAAGGCCACCGCATGGGCGATGTCTTCCGGCGAACCCAGGCGTTCTAGGGCGATGTCGTTGATCAGCGCGGTACGCGCTTCTTCCGGCAACGCCTTGGTCATGTCGGTGTCGATGAAGCCGGGTGCGACAACATTGACGGTGACACCGCGCGAACCGATTTCCTTGGCCAGCGACTTGCTGAAGCCGATGATGCCGGCCTTGGCGGCAGCGTAGTTGGCCTGGCCGGCATTGCCGGTCACGCCCACCACCGATGCGATATTGATGATGCGGCCCTTGCGCGCCTTCATCATGCCGCGCATCACCGCCTTGCTGGTGCGGAACACGCTGGTCAGGTTGGTGTCGATGATCGACGCCCAGTCCTCATCCTTCATGCGCATCAGCAGGTTGTCGCGGGTGATGCCGGCATTGTTCACCAGGATCGAGATCGGGCCGAATTCCTTGGCGATGCCATCGAGCACGCTGTCCAGCGCGGCGGCGTCGGTGACGTTCAGCGCGCGGCCGTGGCCACCGTGGGCGGCCAGGCGCTCACCGATCGCGGCGGCGCCGGATTCAGTGGTGGCGGTGCCGATGACGGTGGCGCCCTGGGCGGCCAGCAGATCGGCGATGGCGGCACCAATGCCACGGCTGGCGCCGGTGACCAGTGCGATTTCACCCTGCAGGGGCTTGCTCATGATGTTTTCCTCAGGCTGGGACGGCCGCCGTACCCGTACCGCTTGCAGCGGCCACCGGTACGGTCGGCAGGAACAAGGGGGATCAGGCCGACCATGCCTCGCGGGCGGCTTCGAAGTCGCCTGGCGTGGCCAGCGAACGGCCGTCGATGGCCTTGTCGATACGCTTGACCAGACCGGTCAGCACCTTGCCCGGGCCGCACTCGGCGATACGGGTGACGCCACGGCCAGCCAGCGCCTGCACGCACCCGGTCCACTGCACCGGCTGGTACAGCTGCTGGACCAGCGCGTTACGGATCGCGTCAATGCCGTCATGCACCTTGGCGTCGACGTTCTGCACCACCGGCAGCTGCGGCGCCTGCCAGGCCAGGCCGGCCATCACTTCGGCCAGGCGGTTGGCGGCTTCGCGCATCAACGGGGTGTGCGAGGGCACGCTCACGGCCAGCTTGACCGCCTTGCGCACGCCCTTCTCGGCCAGCAGCGCCAGCGCACGGTCGACCGCGTCGGCGTCGCCACCGATCACGATCTGGCCCGGCGAATTGAAGTTGGCCGGCACCACCACCTGGCTGCCTGCGGCTTCGGCGCAGACGTCCAGCACCAGCTGGTCTTCGGCGCCGAGCACGGCGGCCATGGCACCGACGCCGGCCGGTGCGGCTTCCTGCATCAGTTGGCCGCGCAGGCGCACCAGGTGCGCACCGTCATGCAGGCTCAGCGCGCCAGCGGCGACCAGGGCGGTGTACTCGCCCAGGCTGTGACCGGCCAGCACCGACGGGCGCGGACCGCCCACGGCGTTCCAGGCGCGCCACACGCCGATGCTTGCGGCCAGCAGGGCCGGCTGGGTGTATTCGGTGCGGTTGAGCATTTCCTCCGGGCCACCCTGGGACAGCGCCCACAGGTCGACGCCGGCACCATCGGATGCCTCGGTGAAGGCTTCACGCACCTGCGGGTGCAGTTCAGCCAGCTCGGCCACCATGCCCACAGACTGCGAGCCCTGGCCGGGGAAGACAAAAGCGAGGGTGGATACGGTCACGCGGTCATCCGCTTGTTGCAATCGAAGCGGGCCATGATAAGGGGGAACATGCCGTGTCGTCTGTACGTGCGCGTATGCACGCGTATGGTGGGCCAGCCGCGGAACGCCGCCGGGCATGGCCCGGCGGACGCACAGTCAGCAAAACAGCTGCAGGACGTCCAGATCGCCGTCGGCGAGGAAATCCACGCACAGGCCCACCAGCATCAGCACGCCAGCGGTGCTGGCGCCATGGGCGATGAAGATGGAGTGGGCCAGCGCGCGCGCCGAGCGGCCCAGCTTCATGCAGACCCGGGCCAGGCTGCGCAGGCGGCCAGTGACCGCATGCACGTGCTCGCGCACCGGCGCCTGCGCATCGCCCATCGCCTCGGCCATCATCGCCTGCAGGTGCTCGGGGCGGTCGGCGTAGTACTTGGCCACGCCATAGCCGAACATCAGCCAGTCGCGGGCCTGCGCTTCGGACAGATCCATCACTTCCAGCGGATCTTCCTCGAAGTCGATGAAACCGACCTTCTCGCCATCCCAGGTGAGATTGCGCGGCAACGGCTGACCGAAATAGGCGCCGCGCGCATGCGCTGCGGCGATGGCCAGCATGGCCGCCATCACCAGGCGGTCGCGACCGGCCTCGTCGGCTTCGCGCAGGCAGGTATTGAACGAACTGCCGTTGTCGCCGATCACCAGCGCAGCATGGCCGGTGCCCAGCACATCGGGCACGTTCACGCCCTGCGCCTGCAGTTCTGCAAGGCGACGGGCTTCGGTTTCGCGCGCGGCGTCACCGCCACGGTGCGGCGGCGGGCGCAGGGCATCCAGATGAAAACGACGGGCAACAAAATTGAGCAGGCCAAGGGCCAGCGCGCGGCTTCCCTTGCCGTACTGCTTCAGCCAGGCACGTTGCCCTTCGATGACGATGGGCTCAACCATGACAGGTCCTCCTTAAACGCGTTACGGCCCCAAAGGGGCCGCAACGACAAAGCTTCACGTTGTCGTAACTTGCACTATCAATAGCGCAGCAGAGCCGAACCCCACGTGAAGCCGCCGCCGAAGGCTTCCAGCAGCAGCAGCTGGCCACGTTCGACCTTGCCCGAGCGCACGGCGGCGTCCAGCGCCAGCGGCACCGAGCCGGACGAGGTATTGCCGTGCTTGTCGACGGTGACCACGACCTGGTCCATCGACATGTCCAGGCGCTTGGCGGTGGCTTCGATGATGCGCAGGTTGGCCTGGTGCGGAATCAGCCAATCCAGGTCGGACTTGTCCAGGCCGTTGGCAGCCAGAGTCTCGTCCACGACCGAGTCCAGCGCCTTGACGGCGTACTTGAACACGTCGTTGCCCTTCATGTTGATGGTGCCGCCGCCATTGGCGCCGTCCTTGAAGCCGGTCGAAACGCCAACCGGGTTCCACAGCAGCTCCTTCTTGCTGCCATCGGCATGCAGGTGGGTGCTGAGGATGCCGGTGTCTTCGTCGGCCTTGAGCACGACAGCACCGGCGCCATCGCCGAACAGCACGCAGGTGGTGCGATCGTTCCAGTCGACCATGCGGGTCAGCGTTTCGGTGCCGATCACCAGCACGTGCCTGCAGTCGCCGGAGCGGATGAACTTGTCGGCCACGCCCAACGCGAACACGAAACCCGAGCAGGCGGCGTTGACGTCGAAGGCGGGGCACCCGGCCACACCGAGCTTTGCCTGGATCAGGCACGCGGTGGACGGGAAAATGAGATCAGGGGTGGTCGTGCCGACCACGATCATGTCGAGCTGCGAGGCGTCGATGCCTGCGGCTTCAAGCGCGCGCAGGGCGGCGTTGTAGCCAAGGTCGCTGGTGGTTTCGCCTTCGGCCGCGATGTGCCGCTCACGAATGCCGGTGCGCGACTGGATCCACTCATCCGAGGTTTCGACCATTTTTTCCAGGTCGGCGTTGGTCAGGACTTTTTCCGGCAAATAGCTACCGGTGCCCGCGATCCTCGAGTAGATCCGCTTGCTCATCATGTTTCCTGTTGCGCGGGCCGCCGATCACCGGCACACCCGGGAAAGAAGGCAAAGGCCGCTGCCCGGAGGCAGCGGCCTTCCCGGCACATCAATCTTCTTCGACGGCCGAGGTCTTGGTCTGGATGACCTTCTTGCCGCGGTAGAAACCATCGGCAGTGATGTGGTGACGCAGGTGCACTTCGCCGGTGGTCGGGTCGGTCGACAGCTGCTTGGCGCTCAGGGCGTCATGCGCACGACGCATGCCGCGGCGGGACGGGGTGACACGGGATTTCTGCACAGCCATGGGATTGCTCCAAACTCGGTTCGTTTTGCTTCGTCGTATCGTCGCGCAGGACGCCAGCGCCCAGCACACTTTCGCTTTCGCCGCAGCCGCCGACGACAATCCGGCTGCTATTGTTTCTTCAGTGCCGCCAACGCCGCGAACGGGTTGGCCTGCTTTGTTTCTTCTTCGCTCGGCGCCCAGTCCTTGTCGACTGCTTCACCGTCGGGCGACAGCGGCACCACAGGCACCGCCAGCACCAGCTCGTCCTCGACCAGGTCCAGCGGACGCAGCTGGCCGTCTTCCGGCACCAGCAACGCCTCGTACTCCTCCGGCAGGGACGATTCCTCGTCCTCGTCGCGGATCAGGCCAAGCCTCTGGGTCATCTTCACCGGCAACAGGAATCGCTGCATGCTGCGCTGACAGGTCAGCGGCAACGCGGTGTCGATGGTCAATTCCACATAGGATACCCGCAAGACGTCGTCGCGACCGAATTCAAGCGAGTAATTGCACTCACCGTCGGTATCTGCGACCAACCCCTGCAGGCGGGTCAATTCAGCCAGGGACACCTGACCGTCGAAGCGCCTTCGCGCTACAACCATCCGCCAGGCATCCAGCGTTTCGGGCACGTTCGCGGACATAAGCCGCTGAATACTAAGGATCGGGGCGGCGGCTGTCAAATGCCCGCCATACAGGACTTGCCGCTGGCGCTGCGGACACGCCAGACTGCCGCGCCCTGCCCCGGTATTCTCGCATGTCACTGGTCCTGGCCTCCACCTCCCGCTACCGCCGCGAGCTGCTGCAGCGATTGGGCCTTGCCTTCGACTGCGCGCGCCCGGAGGTGGATGAAACCCCGTTGAATGGCGAAGCGCCGCGGGCTCTGGCCACGCGCCTGGCTGCGGCCAAGGCCGCCGAGGTGGCTGCCCGCCATCCGGGCGCCTGGGTAATCGGTTCGGACCAGGTCGCGGACCTGAACGGCCAGCCGCTGGGCAAACCCGGTACGGTCGAGGCCGCCTGTGCGCAGCTGGCAGCGATGTCCGGGCAGACCGTGCGCTTCCACACCGCCGTCTGTCTCAGCCGTGATGGAGAATCATTCACGGCCGTCGATCTGACCGAAGTCTGCTTCCGCGCACTGGAACCGGACGAGATCGCCCGCTACGTGACCACCGAGCAGCCACTGGACTGCGCCGGCAGCTTCAAATGCGAGGGCCTGGGCATCAGCCTGTTCGACGCCATCGACAACCGCGACCCGACCGCGCTGGTCGGCCTGCCGCTGATCGCAGTATGCGGATTGCTGCGCAGGGCCGGTTTCGCGGTGCCCTGAACTGTAGCGTCGAGCCCTGCCCGACTGCTTCTGCTGTAGATGGCAGGCGACCCGGAAAAAGCAGTCGAGCATGGCTCGACCCTACAAAAGCAGAGGCCTCAACGGACCTCGAACGGCTGCTCCTGCCATTGCTCCACGCTGCCATCGCGGCCATACAGGCGCAGGCCCAGCCAATGCCTGCCCGGCGCCAGCGTGGTGGTATCCAGCGATGCGTCGAAGCCCACCGCCGGGTGCTGCGGATCGGTGCTGTCCGGCCACACGGGGCGCACGTCGAATACACGCCCATAGCGGGCGTCACCGATGGAACGGCCATCGACCAGCACTTCGACACGTGCCAGGCCGACGCCATCCTTGAACGCCCAGCCCTTGATCGCGAACGTGCCGGACACCTTCTCGCCATTGGACGGCGCATCCAGCCACGCCATCGCCGGCGTCACGCACGGCCCTTCCGCGCGCTGCACCGGCAGGCGGAACAACAGGAAGCGCTGGAACCCGTGATCACTGCTGACCACGCGTGGCGCAGGCATCGGCCCCACCTGATCGCAGATGGCGTGATAGCGCTCCAGCAGTTCGCGATAGCGCTGGTCACTGGGTGACAGCACCAGCAGCATCGGCGCCGTGCGCTCGCCCTCATGCAGCAGGCCCCACTGTGCCAGCTGCGCGGTGCGGCCATGCTTGTCATTGAGCGGATGCGGCAGCACCTCGATGTTGCCATTGCCCAGCTGGAAGCCCAGCTCGGCGCCAACCTTGAAGTTGCCGGCCAGCACGCGCGTCCCTTCCGGCATCTGCCGCAGCTCTTCATGGACCGCTACGGCCAGTGGTTGCCAGCCAGCGAAATTGCGCGGGTAGTACTTGCTGCCGGCCATCTGCTCGCGCAGTGCCGGCGTGGATGCCATCAGGTAGTAGCCGAACGCCAGCACCATGCCCGCGCCTGCCAGCCACCAGCCGGTGCGGCGCAGCCAGCGCGGCCAGCCGTTGAGCACTACCGGCACCGCCACCAGCAGTGCGAGATAGCCCGGCAGCGGCCAATGGAAACTGATCCGCTCGACGTCAGTGAAGAAGCCAAGCACGAAAATGCCCAGTGTGGATACGCCGCCCACCAGGCCGAAATAGCGCCACTGCACGCGCGCACCGCCACCGCTCCGGGTTCCTGCCAGCGCCACCTTCCACATCGCCATGCACAGGATCGGCGTCACCAGCATCGGCTGGATCACCAGGAACCACAGCCCGCCCCATTCAAAGGCCCAGGGATGACGCTCGACCACCTGGAATTTCAGACCGGCATCGTGGTTGTCCGCATTCCACGCCAGCAGTGGCAGCCATGCCAGCACGCCCACCGCCAGTGCGACCCACACGCGCGGATCGGCCAGCATGCGCCGCCCCTGCGGCAATGCCAGCAGCGCGATGAAACCGACGCCGATGACACCGATGAAACGGTAGTGGCTGAGTGCACCGATCAGCAGGCCCAGCGCCAGCTTCATCGCCGAAGAGGCATCCACGTTGTGCAGCAGGCGCGCACCGGCGTGCAGGCAGATCACCGCCGCCAGCGCCATCGGCACGTCGGGTACCGCCAGCAGGCCCAGCGTCGCCGACAACGGCATCAACAGCGTGAGGCTGCCCGCCTGCCAACCCGCCACATTGCCGAACCAGCGCGTGGCCGTGCGCACCACCAGCAGCGGCAACAGCGCACCGATGGCCAGGAACGGCAGGCGCAGCGCAAGCACGTGATGACCGCCGAGCTCCACGCCCAGGCGGGCCAGCCAGGCGGTCAACCCGGGCAGATCCGAATAGGCCGCGGCCAGATGCTGGCCTTCCTGCCAATAGAACGCTTCGTCGACGAACAGCGGCAAGCGCGCGGCAACGATCAGCTTGGCCGCTGTGACCAGCGTCCATAACCAGAGAAATATCGTCCGTGCGCGCTGTTCGCCTTGCATTGCTCTATGGATAATCGAGTGGATTCCAGATCTGAGACGATCATGCCAGCTTCGTCCCCCAACCCCAGCATGCTAACCGATCAATTGCGTCAGGCCCTGCGGGAGGCACAGGATCAGGTGAACGCACTGGTACTGGGCAAGGTGCCGGAAGTCAGGCTGGCGTTCGTCGCATTGCTGTCCGGCGGTCACCTGCTGATCGAAGATCTGCCCGGCCTGGGCAAGACCACGCTGGCGCATGCGCTGGCCAGCAGCCTCGGCCTCAGCTTCCAGCGCGTGCAGTTCACCTCCGATCTGTTGCCCGCCGATGTGCTGGGCGTCTCGGTGTATGAAGCCGGCAGCCGGCAGTTCCAGTTCCACCCCGGCCCGGTGTTCACCCACGTACTGCTGGCCGACGAGATCAACCGCGCACCACCGCGCACGCAGAGCGCGTTGCTGGAAGCGATGGCCGAGCAACAGGTCACCCTGGATGGGCAGACCCATGCCCTGCCCGATCCTTTCTTCGTGATCGCTACGCAGAACCCGGTGGATCTGTCCGGCACGTTCCCGCTGCCGGATTCGCAGCTGGACCGCTTCCTGCTGCGACTGGCGATGGGTTACCCCAGCGCGCAGGCCGAGCGCGAGCTGCTGCGCGGCACCGATCGCCGCGACCTGATCGCGCGTGCCGTACCGAAACTGGATGACACCCAGGTGCGCGCGCTGCGCGACGCAGTGAACCAGGTGCATGCCAGCGACGCGCTGATCGACTATGTGCAGGCGCTGCTGACCCGCAGCCGCCAGCATGCCGGTGTGCGCGTGGGCCTGTCGCCACGTGCGGGCCTGGCGCTGCTGCGCGCGGCCAAGGCACATGCACTGCTGCTGGGGCGCGGCCATGTGGTGCCCGAAGACGTGCAGACCCTGTTCGTGGCGGTGGCCGGTCACCGACTGGTGGCGGAAGCCGAATCCAGTTCGGGTCCGGCACTGGCGCGCGCGATCCTGCAGACCGTCGCGGTGGACTGAGCGTGGCCACACGCTGGGCACGCATGCAGCTGCTAGCTCGGCCACGCAGGCCCGAAGCCTTGCCGAGGCGGCTGGACCGCCATCGCATCTATGTGCTGCCCACCCGCTTCGGCCTGTTCGTTGCCACCCTGCTGACGGCCATGCTGCTGGGCGCACTGAACTACAACAACAACCCGGCGCTGTTGCTGGCCCTGCTGCTCGCGGCAGCAGCAATCGCCAGTGCCATTGCCGCGCATCTCCAGTTGTCCGGCGTGCAGATCGATGTGATCTCCGCCGAGCCGGTAGCGGCCGGGCAACCGTTGCGTCTGCGCGTGGACCTCTCACTGCGTGACCCGCGTGCGCGGCACGGCCTTCATCTGCAGCTGGGTGACAGCAACGCCTGGACCTCGCTGCCTGCGCACGGCCGTGGCGAAGTGGAACTGGACGTTCCCAGCGAACGCCGTGGCTGGCTGGAACTGCCGCGCATCCGACTGTCCACCACCCAGCCGCTGGGCCTGGTGCGGGCGTGGTCCTGGGTGTGGCCGGAACAGCCGCTGCTGGTCTACCCGCTGGCCGAAGCCGTGGCGCCTGCACTGCCGGAGAGCGGCAGCGATCCGCTGCACACCCGCGCCCATGCCAGCGGCGAGGAACTGCATCAGCTGCGCCCCTACCGGGCCGGCGATGCGCCGCGCAGCATTTCCTGGAAGCACTCGGCTCGCCGCGACAGCCTGCTGGTGCGCGAGTACGAAAAGCCGGTCGGCATCGAAGTGATCCTCGACTGGCGCGCATTGGCGCCGTTGGGCCATGAAGCACGCATCGCTCGATTGGCGCGCTGGGTGGATGTGGCCGAGCGCGAGGGCCGCCGCTACACCCTGCTGCTGCCTGCACACCCGCCGTTCGGGCCCGGTCAGGGCGCCAGCCACCATCACCTGTGCCTGCGCGCGCTGGCGCTGATGCCGCATGACTGAGACCCCCGCCCTGCTCGATCGCAATGCCCGCAACTGGACCCTGGCCAGCGCGGCGCTGGCCTTGTTGCCGTTGCTGCTGCAGCTGCCGCCACTGCTGGCTGGTGTGATCGCGCTGGCGGCGATCATCACCGCCGCCCTGTCGTGGCGGACAGTGTTGCCGATGCCGGTACGCCTGCTGCTGGTGCTGGGCATGCTCGGCGCCATCGTCTGGCAGATGGGCATGGTGCGCCCCGGGCGCGATACCGGTTGCGCACTGCTGGCCGCGATGCTGGCGATCAAGTCCAGCGAGCTGCGCAGCCTGCGTGATGCCCGCAGCCTGCTCGGCTTCGCGCTGTTCTCGCCCTTTGCAGCATTCCTGCTCGACCAGGGGCCGCTGACAACCGCGCTGGCCGCGCTGGCCGGGGGCAGCGCACTGATCGCGCTGCAACGCCTGGCCCAGGATGAAGGTCATGCCGGCCGCCTGCCACTGCGCGGGCAGCTGCATGGTGTCGGCCGCCTGTTGGCGATCGGCCTGCCGCTGGCATTGGCCTGCTTCTGGCTGTTCCCGCGCCTGGCCACACCACTGTGGGGTGTTCCCGAGCGCGCCGTGGGTACACCGGGGTTGTCCGACAGCATGGAGCCCGGCCAGTGGTTGGACCTGATGGCCGACGACAGCCCGGCGCTGCGCGTGCAGTTCTTCGGCACTCCACCCGAGCCGGCGCAGCGTTACTGGCGCGGCCCTGTACTGACAGCCTTCGATGGACGGCGCTGGACACGCGACCGCGCCAGCGCGCGGCGGCCTGCTGCGGTGGTTGAAGCAAGTACACAGGGCTGGGATTACCAGATCGACTACGAGCCGACCGACCGCCGCCAGCTGGTGGCGCTGGACCTGCCCAGCCGCGCGCCTGCAGGCAGCATGCTGGATGCGGACATGAGCCTGAGCAGCGAACGCCCGCTGGCCTCGCTCAGCCGCTGGCGGTTGCATTCGGCCCCTCCCCTGCGTTTCGACAGCACGCTGTCGCCCTATCTGCGCCGGTCGACGCTGCAGCTGCCGACCGGCTTCAACCCGCGAACCGCCACGTTGGCGCAGCAATGGCGACAGGAGGCTGGCAGCGATGACGAGGCCATCGTGCGCCGCGCGCTGCAGTGGATCACCACCGACTTCTCGTACACGCTGGACACCCCTGCGGCGGGACGCGACCCGATCGACGAGTTCCTGTTCGGCTACAAGGCCGGCTTCTGTGAACACTTCAGCTCGGCCTTCGTGGTGCTGATGCGCAACGCCGGCGTCCCGGCGCGGGTGGTGACCGGTTTCGCCGGCGGCACCCGCAACCGTATCGGCGACTACTGGGTAGTGCGGCGAATGGATGCCCACGCCTGGGCCGAGGTGTGGCTGCCGCAGCGCGGCTGGGTCCGGGTCGACCCGACCGCAGCCGTGGCACCGGAACGCATCCTGGACACACTGGATGACCGCCTGCAGGCCGGCACGGACACGCCACTGCAGCAGCGTTGGCTGCAGCTGGGCCAGATGGGCGACTGGCTGCGCCGCGGCTGGAACGACCTGGTGCTGTCTTTCGATGCGCGCCGCCAGCAACAGCTGCTCAAGCCGTTCGGGCTGGACGATCTGGGCCCCGGGCAGCTGGTCGCTGGCTTCGTGGTGGCCGCACTGCTGGCGCTGGCGTGGATGGCCTGGCTGCTGGCCCGTGGCGAGCGCGAACGCGACCCGCTGCTGCGCGCCTGGCACCGGCTCGGACGGCGCTACGCCCGCCTCGGCCTGGCCCGTGAACCGCACGAAACCGCCCAGGACTGGGCACAGCGCGTACACCGGCAGCGTCCTGACCCGGCCCTGCTCGCGCTCAGCCAGCGTTTCGCTGATGCGCGTTACGCTGGAACTTGCACCGACCTCGCTTCATTATTGCGGGACCTGCGCAGGCATCGCCCGACTTCCGGAGCCTCCCCATGAACACCAAGTTCCTTCTCACCGCTGTGGCCACGCTGGCCCTGTCGGCCTGCGCCACGGCCCCCAAGCCGCTGCAGGGACAGTTCAGCCTGGTCTCCCCTCGCGATTCAGTCGCTACCCAGCAGGTCGGCACGCCGGTCCGTTGGGGCGGTCGCATCATCGAAACCAAGCCTGGCCAGGGCGAGACCTGCTTCCAGATCATCTCGCGCCCGCTCAATGGCAGTGGCCGCCCGAACACCACTTCGTCCGATGCCAGCGACGGTCGTTTCATCGCCTGCCGTGCCGGCTTCTACGACCCGGCGGTGTTCGAAGCCGGTCGTGACGTGACCTTCATCGGCAAGATCGACGGCTACCAGAACACCCGCATCGGCGAATACGACTACCGCCTGCCGAAGCTGTCGGCCGATGTGATCTACCTGTGGCCGGAACAGCGTCAGGTCGACGTGGTGCCCTACCCCTATGGCCCGTGGGGCCCGAGCCCGTATGGCCCGTACTGGGGCGGCTATGGTCGCTGGGGCTGGTGGTGATCGTCACCGCTCAGGCATGACGGAAAAGGCCGCCCTCGGGCGGCCTTTTTCATCCACGCCGGGATACGGTAGATCCACGCCATGCGTGGATAGGGGCTTCAACGCCCCGGGGTACCGAAGTGCCCCAGCGGCGCACCGGCCAGCAGGTGCATGTGGATATGGAACACGGTCTGCCCGGCATCCTCGCGGCAGTTCATCACGATGCGGTAGCCGTCCTGAGCAAAGCCCTCGCGGCGCGCATACTCGGCGGCAGCCAGCGCCAGCTTGCCGATCAGGTGCGCCTGCGACGGCTGCAGGTCATCCAGGGTCGGAATGATCTCGTTCTTCGGAATGAACAGCACGTGCACCGGCGCCTGCGGTGCGATGTCCTTGAAGCCCAGCACCTCGTCATCCTCGTAGACGATGGTGGCCGGGATCTCGCGACGGATGATCTTGCTGAAGAGGGTTTCGTTGCTCATGGTCGGCCTCGGCGGGGATGTCTCCCGCATTGTAGGCCGCCCGCGCCCGGCCATGCCGGCCGTTGCTCAATCGCGGAATTCGCTGCGCGTCCCGAACGCGTGCGACAGCGTGCCACGATCAACGTATTCCAGTTCGCCGCCCAGCGGCAGGCCCTGCGCCAGGCGGCTGGGCTGCACCTTGCGCGCGCGCGCCAGCTGCGCCAGGTAATGCGCGGTGGCCTCCCCCTCCACAGTGGCGCTGGTGGCGATGATCAGCTCCTGCACCTCGCCTTCGGCCAGCCGCCGCTCCAGCTGCTCCAGGCCCAGCTCGCGCGGGCCGATGCCATCGAGCGGCGACAGCCGCCCCTGCAGCACGAAGTAGACACCGCGGAAGCCGGTGGCGTTCTCGATGGCCAAGCGGTCGGCCGGTGATTCGACCACGCACAGCTGGCTGCGCTCGCGGCTGCTGTTGGCACAGGTCGGGCACAACTCGGTTTCGCTGAAATCGCGGCATTGCGCGCAGTGGCCAATGCGCTCCACCGCCAGCGCCAGGGTTTCGGCCAGGCGCTGGCCACCTTCGCGCTCGCGCTCGAGCAGGTGGTAGGCCATGCGCTGCGCCGTCTTCTGGCCCACGCCAGGCAGCACCCGCAGTGCGTCGATCAATTGTTCAAGCAGGGGTGCGGACACGGCGGCAGGCTTTCATTGCGTCGAGCAGGCTCGACGGCTGTTTGTAGAGTCGAGCCATGCTCGACTGAAGGTTGGAGCAGTCGAGCAAGCTCGACTCTACGGGATCCGTGGCACCCGGTTACACGGGTGCCACGCTGAAAATCAGAACGGCAGCTTCATGCCCGGCGGCAGCTGCATGCCGGCGGTGGCCGAACCCATCTTCGACTTCGACTCGGCATCGATCTTGTTCGAGGCATCGTTGAAGGCGGCGGCGATCAGGTCTTCCAGCATCTCCGGGTCGCTGGCCAGCGACGGGTCGATGCGCACCTTGCGGCATTCCTTGGCGCCGGTCAGGGTCACGCTGACCATGCCGCCACCGGCGCTGCCGGTCACTTCGATCTTGGCGATTTCTTCCTGGGCCTTCTGCAGGTTTTCCTGCATCTTCTGGGCCTGCTGCATCAGTTGGGCGATGTTGCCGCGCATAGTGTCTTACTCGTCAAAAGAACGGATGGAATCGGAAACAACCCGGGCGCCGTGCTGTTGGATCAGCACCTGCACTTCCGGATCGTCCATGAAAACAGCCTCTGCCACCTGCTGCCGCTCGCCACGCTGGCGATCGGCACGCTGGTGCAGGGTCTCGGCCGGAACGTGTTCGGTTTCCACGGTCTCGACCACGATCTTCGGCGCTTGGCCGAGGGCCTTCTCCAGCATCTCGCCCAGGGCGGCCAGCGCGCGCTCCGAGCGCAGATATTCAAATCCGGGCGAAAGACCCAGTTTCAAGGTCCCGTGCTGGCAACTGATGAAGGCGGCGTTGGCGGCCAACTGCCGCGACGGGCCGCTCAGGCCACTGTTGGCGACCAGATCCAGCCAATCCTCGGCGCTGGCCAGATCGCTGACACCTTCCTGCGGCACGGCATCACGTGCCGGGGCCGGCTCAGCCGGCGCGATGGCAATGCCTTCAGTGCGGAACGGGCGCTCGGGCGGCGCAGGCTCGCTGGGAGCCGCGACGGGAGCTGGCGGTTCATGCCAGGGCGCCACCATGGCGGCGTCCGGCCCAGCCATCTCGGCCGCCAGCGCCTCGTCACGCGCCTCGGCTTCGTCGGTGGCCCACGGCGGCAGGTCGTCGCCCGCTTCGGCTTCAACGGATGCCGGTGCCGCTGCTTCGGCCTTCACCGGCGGCGGTGACACGGGCTCTTCCACCGGAACCGGCTCGGGCTCCGGGGTCGGGTCCGGTTCGGGTCGTGGGGCCGGCTCAGGTTCGGGTTCAGGTTCGCGCGGCGCGGCCTGCGCCGGAGCGGCCACCTGCGCTATTACGGCCGGGCTTGCCGAAGTGGCGGCAGCAACCGGTGTCGCTTCGTGGGTACCCGTACCGCTGCCACCACCGGCAGCATTGCCACCCGGCGCATTGCCTGCACCGTCCACCGACTTCGGCACCGGCGGGACCGCCGCGGCCGGGCGGAACGCCAGCATGCGCAGCACAGCCATTTCAAAGCCCGCGCGCGGGCTAGGCGCCAGCGGCAGGTCACGACGGCCGTTCAAGGCCATCTGATACCAGAGCTGCACCACTTCCGGACGCAGGCGTTCGGCGAACACCGTCGCATCCAGGCCTTCGGCAGCCGCTGCGGCACCCGGTACCAGCTGCTGCACCTGGATGCGATGCAGGCCTTCGGCAAGCGCTTCCAGTACGCCGCTCCAGTCCGGCGAGAACTCCGCCAGCGCAGCCACCACCTGCAACAGGCGCGGACCATCGCCTTCGGCCAGCGCATCGAGCATCGCTGCCACCTGGGTGCGGTCGACCGTGCCCAGCATGGTGCGCACCACGTCCTCGCGCAGCGCGCCGCCGGCGTAGGCGATCGCCTGATCCAGCAGCGATAGGCCGTCACGCAGGCTGCCGTCGGCGGCCTTGGCCAGCTGCACGATGGCGCTGCCGTCGGCCTCGATTTCCTCAGCCGCCAGGATGCGGGTCATCTGGCCCTGGATCTGATCCTCGTCCAGGCGCTTGAGGTTGAACTGCAGGCAGCGGCTGAGCACGGTGACCGGCAGCTTCTGCGGGTCGGTGGTGGCCAGCAGGAACTTCACGTGCTCCGGCGGCTCTTCCAGCGTCTTCAGCAGCGCGTTGAACGCCGCCTTGGACAGCATGTGCACTTCGTCGATCAGGTAGACCTTGTACTTGCCACGCGAGGGCATGTACTGCGCGTTCTCGATCACCTCGCGCACGTCATCCACACCGGTGTTGGACGCGGCGTCGATTTCCAGCAGGTCGATGTAGCGGCCGGCATCGATGTCCAGGCAGGCCGCGCACTGGCCGCACGGGTCGGCGCTGGTGCCCTGCTCGCAGTTCAGCGACTTGGCGAAGATGCGCGCGATGGTGGTCTTGCCCACGCCGCGGGTACCGGTGAACAGGAACGCATGGTGGACCCGGCCGCTGTCCAGCGCGTTGCTGAGCGCACGGACCACGTGTTCCTGGCCCACCAGCTCGGCAAAACGCTTCGGACGCCACTTGCGGGCAAGGACGAGATAGGACATCAGGCCACCGTTTTCCATCGGATGTTCCATTGTGCCATGCCTGTCCAGCCCCCTCGCCTCCGGCACGTCCTTCGCAGGTTCCTGACTGGGGTGCTTGTGAAGTGTCGCGCAGCCCGCTAGAATCTGCGCCCCTGCTGAGGCGTTTGCCGATGGCAGGGATCCGGAGAGGTGTCCGAGTGGTTGAAGGAGCACGCCTGGAAAGTGTGTAAGCGTCTAAACCGCGCTTCGGGGGTTCGAATCCCCCTCTCTCCGCCAGCATTACATAAGCCCCTGTTTTTACAGGGGCTTTTTTGTTGGAGGAGAAATCGCAGGCAGGGCACAAATCGGGGCACAACTCCGATGGCACTTCCTCACTACCTAATGCAGGCCGCCTCCGGCCGTTACGTCTTTCGCATTCGCGTTCCTTCCCCTTTGAGGACCAAGGTGGGGCGGGCCTTCCTGAAACGCTCACTCGGCATGGATCTGCTGCCCGCTCGGGTAGCAGCGTTGGCCCTATCCGCCCGCTATGCTGCGGCTTTCACCGCCATGCAGGAAATGGGGATGAGCAAGGAAGACGTAGGGTCGCTGGTTGCACGACTGCGCAAGGGCCGATTGCCAGAATTGACGTTGGAGCGCACGCAGCTCGCCGACGGCACCGTCGTCGAGCGCTGGCAAATGGACAATGACGATGACGTCCAGCTTTATCGTCAGGCCACCGCCCCACGCGGTCCGCAGGCCGAGTTGGCGGCGCTGTATGAAAAGGATCCACTCATGGCCATGCTGGACGGCTACGAGCCCCCGCCCCCCCATCCGGCACCGGCACCGGCGCATATGCCTTCTCCGCCCAGTCCCGTGGCGGAAGCCATTTCCGTAGCCAAGGCGCGCGACGCGTGGTTGAAAAGCCTTGAGGGATCCACCACGCCCAAGACCCTCACCATCAAAGGCACAGCCATCAACATGCTGGTGGATTACATCGGCAGCAGCCGTCAGGTGCACACCATCGGCCGGCCGGACATGGCTCGCTTTTATCAACACCTGCGCGACAAGGGCAACAGCACCCCCTCCGTCTACAACAAACAGTCCTACCTCGGCGGCGTGGGCGGCTTCTTTGACTGGGCCACCAAGTCCGGCCACTACCCTGCCATGGACAACCCAGCCAAAGGCCACGTGCGTTACACGGCGAAGGAAAAACGCCAGCGGAAAAAACTGGGATTCCGGGCCTTCACCGTGCCCCAGATCCAGGCGCTTTTCGCCCGCGAGCAGTTCGCCCGGCTTTCCCCCGGCACACGCTGGGCTGCGCTGCTGGGCCTCTACACCGGCGGCAGAGCCGGTGAAGTTGGGCAACTGCTGCTGACGGACGTGGCGGAGGCCGACGGCGTGCCCGTCCTCCACGTGACCGACGAAGGCGAAAACCAGCGGCTTAAAAGCGAGGTTTCAAAAAGGGTGGTACCCATCCACGCCGACCTTGTGGCGTTGGGCTTCCTGGACTACGTGCAGCGGTTGCGGGATCGCGGCGATACCCGCCTGTTCCCCCAAGCGGCCACCAACGCCAAGAACGGTGCTGGGAACTGGATCAGCAAAGCGTTCGGCTATTACTTGGGTAAGCGATCGGCCGACTGGCCGAAAGCCAAGCGCGGCTTCCACTCGCTCCGAAAAACCGTTATTCAAGAGATGCAAACCGCTGGCGTTGCTTCAGAAATGCGGGCTCAGATCGTTGGACACGAGCTGGACGACGAGCATCACAACACTTACAGCCGAGCTTTCACGGCCGACGAAAAACTTCGTGGCGCGGGGAAATCGCCAGGCCTGTCCGTGGTGGCCTACAGCCTCGATCTGGAGCGGCTACGCGCCCTGCTGACCGAGATGCCGGGGAGCAGGATCAGCGAATGAACCAAACGCCGCGATCCGCTCCAACTTCCGTCTTTGCCACGCGCAACCGGTAGATGCACCGCTCCCGGCTCGCGGTATGGGACAAAAAAATGCCCATGCCGCGAACCGAGTGCAAGACGAAGGGCTCGGGGCGGTTCGTCATAGCCGCTGACGATGAGCAGGAATGGCTTTGGTGCCGTGGCAAGCAGAAACCGACGGAAGCGTCACATTCAAGGCACGAGCGCGGCTATAGGCCTGAAACAACCGGTCAAGCACCGGCGCGTAGGCATTTGCGTGCTGGGCCGCAGAGAGGCCTGATCCATTCGCAGCGTCAGGGTTGGCCCCTGCGTCCAGCAAGGCCTTGGCCGTAGTCAGAAACGCAGGATTGTGGACGCTGCTCGCACTGAAGGCATAAACAATGGCGACCGCCAGGAGCGGGGTATTCCCCAGTCTCCCGGCTTGGTTTGGATCGTTTCCGTCGGCTAGTAGAGTACACACCGTCACGGCATCGCCCATCGCGGCTGCATCATGGAGATCGTGGGAGCATGCGTTCATGACCGCGCCGCCTCTCGTGCAGCTGCGCGCGCTTCCAAGTGAGCAATGCCACGCTCACGCAGTTGGTGGCGCAACGTTGGACGCTCCCCCATTTTCTCGCCCACCAACAGCAACGCCCCGACGATTTCGGCCGGGTCCCAGCCATCGGCTTCAGCGGCGATGGTCAACCCACCCAGCACGATTTTTCGATGAGCATCCGCCGAGCGGAACAGCTTGGCGCGTTCCTTGGCTTTCTCCCGGGCCGCTTGGCGGGCCTCCCGTGCTTTCTGTTGCTTCTCGGCCACCATGAGCTTGGCATGCTCTTTGGCGGCCACGTCCAACAATTTCGATAGTTTTAGTTTTTGCCTTTCAACATCCGCCACAGCACACCTGCAACCAGCCCCTGATAAACCATGCAACCAGAAAATGGGCCGAAGGCAAGGGGGGGCAACGCCCCATTCCCAGGCGCGAGCGAGCAGCGAGCGCCGCTTTTGCTTTTGGCTAAAAAGTTGACAGTTTTTGCGTGCATGGGACGCTGGATACAGGGGCCAGCGAGCGCAGCGAGCAGCCCGGTTCTCCTGCGGTTTTCAGAGGGTGCGAAGCGCCCGAAGAAAACGACAAGAGCGCGGTTATGCAAACTCCTTCGGAGTTTGCCCGCGGTCAGGGGCTTCGCCCCCGACACCCCGCGAGCGCTACGCACTCGCTGCCCCCTTCCGCCGGACGCCCCCACAGGTGGGGACTGGCGGGCCTTCCAAAGCATGGGGACCGTGTGGCCATTTACCGTTGCGAAATCAAGACCGTCAGCCGAAGCCAGGGCGCCAGCGCCGTGGCCGGCGCGGCCTATCGCGCGGGCTTGGATCTCACCGACCAGCGCACCGGCGAGCGCCACGACTACACCCGCAAAAACGGTGTGGTCGCCTTTGGCATTCTCGCCCCGGCCGGTTCCCCCGAGTGGGCCCACGATCCAGCCCAACTGTGGAACGCCGCCGAAGCCGCCGAGACGCGCAAGAACAGCGTGGTGGCGCGGGAGTTCCTGGTGTCGCTCCCGCACGAGCTGACGGACGACCAACGCGCCGACTTGGCACGCGACCTCACCGCCCACCTGGTGGGCCGGTTCGGCTTTGCGGCCATGTTCGCCATCCACGCGCCGGACAAGAGCGCCGACGCGCGCAACCACCACGTCCACATCTTGGCGACCACTCGCCGCATGGAGCCCACCGGGCTGGGCGCGAAAACCCGCGAGCTGGACGATCGCAAAACCGGTGCGGTGGAGGAAGTTCGCGCAAAGGTGGCCAGTACCATCAACCAGCACTTGGAGCGTGCGGGCTTCTCAGAGCGGGTGGACCACCGCAGCCTGTTGGACCAGCAGGTGGCGGCCGCCAACGCCGGAGACTTCGCCCGGGCCGCCGAGTTGGATCGCGCCCCGGAACCCAAGGTGGGCCGCACCGCGACCGCTGCCGCTCGTCGGGGCAAACGCAGCCCCCGTGCCGAACGTGTCCAGCGGGTGCGCATCGAGAACGCTCAGCACGCCCAAGCCCAGGCCGATCGCTTCCGCGAACTCAAAGCCCAAGCCGCCGCCGAGGGGCGGCTTCAGCACGTGGACGAGCAGGCATTGCATGCCCGTGCGCTTTTGGAACGCAGCGAGGCAGGCCGCGACCGCCTGGCTCAAGCCATCCCTGCTGTCCCAACCAAGGCCGCCATTCCGCCGCCTGCGAAGCGGCCGGTTTCCCACCTGCCTGGGGGATCCGCGCCCCGGCGGGCCACCCGGGCAAACGGTCATCGGACGAGAGGTTCAACGCCTCAACTGGCTCCACAAATCCACACGCGGGTGACGGGCAACGGCACCAAGGAAAGCGAGCAAGTGGCGCGCGTGGCCGACGCTTGGTTGGCGACCCTCGAAAAGGATCTGGCAGAGCTGCTGCGCACGGCCCTTGCCTGGGCGCAGGGCCACGCCGATCCGCTGCCCCGTGCTTTGGCCCGCGACTACCTCCAGGCCGAAGGCGAAGCCCAGGTCGCGACCGTGCTGCGGGACCAAACCGCCGCCGAGCTCAAACAGGCCCGGCGCGACCGGCACGACGCGCGCTACCACCGGGACAAGGGTCAGGCCGGCTTGAAGGGTGTCGGGAAAATGGCCGAGCGTATGGGCTGGACGCCCAAGTCCCTGCGTGACCTGCAAGACGTGGTCAAGCTCTCGGAAGAACAGGTGACGATGGCCAAGCAATCCGAGCTCGTCGCTATCGCCGCCAAGGAACAAGCCGCCCAGGAAGCCGAGCGCCAGCGCCAACGCCTGTTGCAAGCGTTCCACAAGGCGCACCCGACCGAGGACTTCCGGTTCCCGGACCAGTGGCCGCCGGTGGCGCCGCCGCCAACCATTGAGCAGTCACCAAGCAAACAGCCTGGGGCGGGCACCGGCTTTCTGCCTCCTCGGTTGGAGCCTCCGCGCTTCCGACGATCAGGACCGCGTTAAGAACGCGAGGCGCATTGTTGCCCAGGTGCCACGAACGTTAAAGCATCACGAGGTGCCAAGAATCTTCCATTTCACCAAGAAGTGAATTGCAAGAACAATGACTCCGAAAATGCTGATCAACGTTCGCCCTGTATTGGCGCCACGCGCGCCCGACGCCTTGATCGATTGATCATCTGGTAGCACTACCCCGACCAAGAGCAGAACAAATCCCACGACTCCAGCGAGATCATTTAGCTGCCTGCCGTAGAAGAGGAAATCGATCAGCTTTGTCAGCAATGCGAGGCCAATCATGATGGGAAGTATCTTCTTCAAAACGCTTCTCTACGGTAATTGGGCTTTAGGTGTGTAGACCTCCTGTGCACCGAAAGGCGGCAGGACGGACTTCTACTTTGGAGCTAACTTTTTCTTAGACGTTTGAGCGCTGTCGCCCGCTCATCTGGTGCCATCTTCGACAGCGTCAAGATGACCTCTGCGATGGCTTCGTCTTCGGCCACCAAGTAGGCCATCGGCACCCCAAGGACCTCGGCCAATTTGCCCAATCCATCCAGGTCGATGCCGCTGGTCTCGTTTTCGTAACGGTTGACCCGGCTGCTCGCCAGCTTCTTATCCAGCCCCATGAGCACCCCCAGCGCTCGCTGGCTGGCAATGTCACGCAGCGCCCGTGCTTGTTTCAGGCGAGCCGCGAAGAGGCTGCGGGGCGATGGTGGAGCCTTGGGCACGTGGACACAGCTTGATGGATTGGTCCTGAAGCATGACTTCTCGCAGCGTTTTGTGGCAGAGTCTTCATGAAATGTAGCACTCAAACGTCACCCAACCACAGAGGGTTTCATGAAGATCGTCCGCAACATGCTCTTTTCCGCCATCGCTGCATTGGGCCTGGCCGCCTGTGCCAGCAATCAACCATCCGTCGAAGAAGCCCAAGCTGCCATCGGGGCCACTTTCACTCAGGTTTCCAGCGGATCGATGACGGTGACCGGTTATCGAGACTTCAAGCTTTCGGATTGCCGAGACGCCGCCCCCTCCGAGGGGGTCATCTGTCACCTCGGCGGAGAGGTGGTCCTCAATGTGTCAGGCGCCGAACTGGTGCGCCCCATCGTGGAGCCCGTTCGGTTCGCCAAGGCCAACGGCACTTGGACCGCCCACAGGCCCTGACCGCATGAACTCCTACGCGAACGCGGGTTGCGCGTCCGTTCTTCTCGGTGGAGCCGGCCTCGTCTTCATCGGCGGCGGGTTTGAAATGATCCGGAACGGTAGCCACTTCGGCTGGCTGGCTGTTCTGGGGGGCCTAGGGGTGTGGTTGCTGCTGGCCTTCCTCTTCTGGATCACCCACCGAGCCATCCGACGACGGGCATGGATCAACCGCCAGCCCTTCCCCCATTACGCAGAACAAAGCCTCCCGCGCGGAGGCTTCTGGCGGGGCTTCCTTTGGACTTGGGCCGGTGTCATCGCCCTCAACATGCTGGCGTTCCTGGTCAGTGGGTTCGCTGATGTGTTTCCCGATGCAGACCACGTGAGAGGCCTGGCGGCACTTGTGAGCATGACGCTGGCTCCTGCGCACGTCGTGCTGCCCATACTAGGTGGTGCTGCGTTCTTCCTTGTGCGCTCAACATCTGCCTAGAACGCTGGACTTGAAACTCACATCGGCAACCTGATCTATACCGGGCGCGAACTATTCTGGCGCACCTAACCATGACAGGGGGACAAGCATGACTAAATTCTGCGTTACAGCCGTGAGACGTGAAAATCTGGATGATGACCGGGTTTCGGAGCTTCTTATCTGGAAATACTATTTTAATGAAGATAGGAATGAATGGCGATGGAAGCCGCTAGGCGCCAAAAAATCCGGAGAAGTCGTGAAGCTCCTGATCGAAGGACACGACGTATTCTCCGGAACACTGAATGAAAGCAAAATAAAACTTGGCGAAAAAATTGAATTCATACTTCGCATCGCTCAAAACGAAAAGGGATTCAATATCACCGAAATGCCGGAATTCTAGATTCATAAACATCTAGAATTGAGCCCCGGAATCGAGACCTCTCCGGGGCTTCCCCTCCATGCATAGAAATCACCCCTTAGGGCCGCGGCACCAGTAGAGATAATTCAGCGCCTACACAAAGGAATGATTGATGCGTAACTCAAATCAGTGCGGAAGGATGTCCTTGATCGCCTTGACAATCTGGTCACGAACAACATCCGAGAGGCAATTCCTACACCATTCCGTCGCCATGGTTTCCCATACGTTGGTCTTGCTTTTCAGTATTTTGTCACCAACAAGTTCGGGCCACGCATGGAAATGCGGGTTAAGCATAGCGTCTTCAAGATAGGCATGGAGGCTTCCTGCACCAATTCCAAAGCGCTCATGTAGAAGGCCCCAATTTTTATCGCGCAAACCCTCAAAGACCACTTGCTCTGGCGCCTTCTCACCAGGGAGCTTCACACACCCAGGCCTCAACTCTTGATCTCCGTCGAGAATCCCCAGACCTGGCTGCGGCAACTTGCCCTCCGAAGCCAATTTGCCCATCATGGTAACTACATTTGCAGGGCCGACAGCAGAAATCTTAATATGGGAAAGAAGGTCGCCACCTTCCACGTGTGATGCGACAATCTCTCTGACCCAGATTTCTGCGAATCCGTCCTCAACGTAGATGAAGGCTTCCGGGTGCGCGACGTCGTCAAGCTTAGTCAAAGAGAACTCCGGGCTAGCCCCATAGACCACGCTTGGTCCAGCCGGAGTGGGCAGAAGCAAAATACGTGCTTCAGGCGGCAACTCTTCCAGTATGTAGGGACTATGGGTTGATACAATCACTTGTGCGCGCCTCAGGCGACTCAGCTCAATAAGGAAGTTAATTAACCTGCGCTGCGCTTTGGGATGAAGGGACGCCTCCACCTCATCAACTATGATGAGAGAGTTCTGAGGAACCTCTTGGAGAGCCCTCATCAAGTCTAACGATGTATCTTCGCCCGCGCCTTGATGGAACTGAGAAATTTCTCCAAATTCCCGCCTCAGCAGACCAACTGCGCGCTTCTCATTGACGTCAGGTGTAGCGAAACGTGCCCCCTGATACTCCCGCCCCAAAATGTAGGATAGCTTCCCGCGATATTCCTCTGTTAGTTCCTCTGTCGCTATCTCGCCGGCAGCGAGTCGAGCCACCTTTGCGTAGCCGGCAGTTGCGTCAAGCGGCAGCGTCCTTGCCACGTCGAACCAATATATGCGACGCGAGTAACGCTTTTCAGGAAAGCTCCAGCGCTTAGTCGGCTTCCTAATTTTGAAGCCTACGGTGTTCTCTCCCAGCTTAATTGCATAGCCCAACTCAACATCACTTAGGGTATCCCAGTGTGTATCCAAGAAGAAGTCAGACGGATAGTATCCAGAGACTTTTGTTTTCTCGTAGGCGGCCGCAGCAACTTTTAGGACGGTGCTTTTACCCGCTCCATTTTCCCCAACAATCGCTGCTACTGGAAATTTGAAATGAACGGACTGCCCTTGCCAACCTCGCAGCCCCTTGATATCGACACGATCCAAAAATTGAGGCCATAGACCTCCTTGAAATTGCTCTCGAATGCGCTGAATTTCTCCGTAATTCATTGAGTGCTCCTTTGGATGCTTCGTGGATTGATGCACAACACGACACCCGTTTGCAAATGAAAACGCCCTAGGCTTGACAAAGCCCCAGGGCGCTCTACCTTGAATTCATGGCCCCCGGGTTGGACGACCCGGAGGCGAGCAAGGTAGTGACAGCTACGACATGCCCAGGCACTGGCCCCTTGAGGTCAAGGTAACAAGCCCCGGCCATCTGGCAAGCCCTTCCTGTTCGCCCTCCCTTCGCTCCACCCGGACGGCCTGCGTGATCAGCACTAGGCGGGGGTGGTTCGTAGCCATCAAACGGTTCTGCTGATCAGCCCACCATTGGGCAAACGCGCGGCAACCGAGGACTGCGGGCAAGGAGTAAAGCACCCGTGTAACTTGGGTCTACGTGAGACCGTAGGCGAACGCTGGCTCAGCCGCAGCCCGAGAGAGACGCCTACAGCAGACCGTGGGCGGCGTGGACCGGGGCAGCAGCGGCGACGCTGTGAACCACGCTGGGCCGTCATGGGGTCGTTTCCCGCCGGCACACCCGCAGCCGCAAGGCACTTCAACCGCGGGCCGACCATCTCGTTATTCCTGGCCCTCACGGGTGGGGGGCTCGTGCCCAAGCGACCCGCAAAACGGTTTGCCCGCCCAAAACGCCAAGCGTTTTGAACAGGCAAACCCAAGGCCGAGGCCGACGCCTCCGGCGACGGTCCTCGGCAGCCGGGGGGTCGCAGGGGGGCGCGCTGCCAGCGCCCCCCCGTTGTTCAAGGCCGCCGTTGGCGCCTTTCGCGGCCGAGGGGTCACTACCAGGAAAACACGCGCACGGGCTTCGTCGCTGGGCGGGCTGCGCTCGGGTTCAAGAGCAAAACCACGGGCGGCTGCGCCGCCCTTCTGGCCTCGCTACCGCTCGGCTACCCTTGGAGGGGAAAGGCAAGAGGCGGCGCAGGAGCGCCGCCGGGCTTGCGCACCGGCGAAAACGCGTTAAACACTGGGGATGGACAAACTCACTCGCTTTGCAGTGGAACGCGCTGCCGACAAGCTGCTGAAAGCCGCCGGTTACGACACAAGTGGCAAAAGCCTCCGCCGAACCATGAAGAAAAAGCGCAAATCCGCCAATGCAGCTAAGGAAGGTAAGAAAACGGGGAAGATGCGCGGCAGCCTTGCCCGCCGATCAATGGGTTGACAACGCGTTGTGCTGTTTTAAGTTGGGAGCGTCAGCCGGGTGTTCACCGCCCTACGGGTGGCTTAGAAAGAGCTGCTTTTCCCGCCGACATACCGAGGCCCCTGCATTCGCAGGGGCCTCGCTTTCCAACCGTTGCAGTAGCTGCCCAACGCAGCCACCGGCTACAATGTCCGGGGCACAATACAGGGCACACCCCCGGCGCTTCACTCCAGTGCACCTCAAATTGCGCTCTGTCGGACTTGCAGGCGTGCGGCCCGCGTTTGCCCGACCCGACCTGGCTGTCATTGGCCGTTCAAAATCCTCAAGAACGGAACTGCAAAGCCTTCAAAGTAATCTCGATGATCCTGCAAGAACTCTTCAGCGAACAACCTCGCTTCTTCCTTACGGCCCATCAGATGCAGGCAAGATGCCACCCGTTCCGGATAGGCACCGAGCATCGGCACGCGTTCTTGCAACAAGGGAAGTAGCCGCTCATAGGTGCCGATGGACAACGCATACGACAAGCCGGCATCCGAATATAAACGCGCCAGCCGAGCCGCTTGCGCTGCAACATCAGTTTCCCGAGTAAAACGAAAAGCCTGCTCCTTGGGTGCCAGCTCTCCCATGTGAACCGCATAGGTGGATGTGCTTCGGCTGTATTTCCGCCCCTCAAGGGAGGTATAAAGTTTCATGATCGGCACCACATGAACGCCGACGAATGGATTGATATCGAGATACTCTCTTTCCAAGCCAGTATTGAGCCCAACCCAGCAATGGAAGCCATGTTCCATCGGCCAGTCCACATCCTGCATTCGATAGCGCGTAAATCCTTCCACCTCAAGCGCCTCATAGCACTTGAGTAGAACAGCCTTCCTGAAGGCCGCATCGCAATGTCCAGTAGCACTCATCAGCAACGCTTCACGTCATAGCACTTCATTTGCGTCGGCTTTCCTGGCTCAAGCCCCGCTTTTTCCGCGTTCGCTCCCCTAGGCGTCACCGGACGACCGGCATCGACATCAGCCTTGATAGCCTTTTGCCCCGAACTTAGTTGAGCACCACCGCTCTTTACTTCCACAACACCCTTATCCTTCGTCACGATGTCCGCCACGCTTCGTTGACCGGTAGATGCTTCCAGTGTAACGCGCTGCCCTGCCACCTTTTCACCAAGCGCTTGGGCTGGGTTCAGCCCCGTTTTCACGGACACTTACAAGAAGGCCGATTCAGGCCATGAGGAGTGTTCATGTCAAAGCGTAGGAAGTTCAGTGCCGAGTTCAAGCGCGGTGCGGTTGAGCAGGCGAGCCAGCCCGGCATCA
>NZ_JCAFWP010000023.1:0-74771 GCF_059295135.1 Stenotrophomonas sp. INTA L402-1 | reverse complement strand
GGTGGCGCGCCGCGGCGCGCGGCCGGGCTCGTCCCCGGTACGTATGGGGGCTGGGGTTGCTCGTGCTGTGGTGGGTGGGGGTGGGGGGGTTCGTGTTTTTTTTCTGTGCTTGGTATTGGGGGGCGGGCGGGGGGGCGGCTGGTGGGGTGGGGTTTTTTTTGATGGTGCCGGCCAGCGGCCGGCACTACCGAAAGAAGAACGGGCGCCTTTGGCGCCCGTTCCTTATTTGAATTTGTAGACCACGTTCATCGTGGTCAGCGTATCGGTCTTGCGCTTGTCCTCGGCCACGTCACTGTTGTAACGCGCCTGCCAGCCGGCCTTCAGCGCCAGATGTTCGTTCATGCTCACCGAAACACCGAAGTCGTTCTGGCCGAAGGTGTTGTAGGAACCCGACTCGACCAGCAGGGTGTTGACCAGGTCGGTGTTGTCGGTCAGCGAGTACTTCATATCGAACAGGCCGCGGCCGATCATGCCGGTGCGGGTGCGGTCGTCCTCGGTGCTGTGGGTGCGGCGCACACCGGGGCCGATCTGCGCGTCGAACGAGAAACGCTCGGTGTTCCACAGGCGGGTGCCGTAACCCAGACCGAACGAGCTCTGGCGGTCGTAGGTGGCGAAGTCATCGCGCTCGGTACGCACCGTGGCCGTCAGCTGGCGGTGCTCGCCCAGCTGCAGCGCGCTGCCGGCACTGCCGGTGTAACGGTTGGCGGTGGTGTTGTTGCGGCGGCTGGTGGAGCCGTCGTCGCGGGTCTCGATCACCTTGGAGCTGGAACGCAGGCCAGCCAGATCCATGCTGTGCACCCAGTCACCATCGGTGTAGCGCAGGCGCAGGCGGCCGTTGAAGCTCTCGGTGCTGCTGTTGCCGCGTGCCGAAGCGAAACCGAGCTCGCCGCCACTGCCGCTCCACGGCGAGGACATCGCCGCCAGTTCGGAGGCATCCTGCGCATACGCGAGCGGTGCGCACAGCAGCAGGGGGATCAGCAGGGACACGCGCAGGGACATCGGGGCTTCTCCGAAGCGGTTGACAGCCGGTGATGATACTGGAAGCGTGATGGCGGTCCGAATCGATCCAAACGGTTTCTTCAGCAGACGTTGCCGCGATCGCCTATTCAGGGCAGATCGACGCGCAATGCCGGGTCGTTGAAGCGCGAATAGCGCAGGCGCAGCTGGAAGCTGCGGCCATTGCTGCTGCCGCTGCGTACGATCTGCCGCGGCAGGCCCTGCGCGTCCACCCAGTACTCCAGGCGTTCGCCGGGCTGCGCGCCACGCAGGCGGTAGTGACGCGTCTCGACCCCGTCCAGCGACTGGCTGCCCAGGTCTTCGGCCTGCAGGTCGGCGGGCAGGGCATCGGCCGGCAGCGGGTTGCGCCATTGCTCGAGCAGGCCCGGCGGGGTCGGCACCTGCCGGATCGCGTCGTCGGCCTGCAGGAACATGGTGTCGCCGATGATCGTCTGCGGACCGGCCGGGGTCTGCACCCGGAAGCGGTCGGGGGCGACGAAGTCCATGGCGCTGCGCACCGGCTGGGGCGCGCCCAGCACCTCCAGTTCGGCGTGGAAGCTGCGCAGGGCCGAGAAGCGCTGGCTGGCGCCCAGCACCGCCTGCGCCGGATCCGCCGCAGGCACGGGCGCTTCGGTGCTGGCCGGCGCGGGCGCGCGATCACAGGCGGCCAGCAGCAGGCAGGCCAGCAGGGACAGGGCAGGCAACCGGCGCATCGGGTGTTCCAGAGGGGTGGGGGCGACCACGATAGCCCAAACGTCCCACACAAGACCCGCGACTCGGACATAATCGGGGGTATGGACCGATACGAACGCATCACCGCCCTGCATCGTCTGCTCAAGTCCGCACGCTATCCGGTGACGGTGGCGACCCTGCAGGACAAGCTCGGTTGCTCCCGTGCCACCGTCTACCGCGATCTGGCCTTCCTGCGCGATGCGCTGATGGCACCGATCGAGGGCGACGGCGAAGCCGGCTTCCGTTACCAGGCCGACGAGAGCGACCGCTTCGAGCTGCCCGGCCTGTGGCTGAGCTCGGAGGAGCTGCATGCCCTGCTGGCCTCGCAGCACCTGCTGGCGCGGACCGGAGGCGGCGTGCTGTCCTCGGTGCTGGCACCGCTGCAGCAGCGCATCGAGAGCCTGCTGGCGGCCCAGGCTGGCGTTTCCAGCTGGCCGGTGGACCGGGTGCGGGTGATTCCGCACCGTGGCCGCAAGTTCGATGAAGGCAGCTTCCGCAGCGTGGCTTCGGCGGTGCTGGAGCGCCGCCAGCTGGCGTTCGAGTACCGCGCCCGTTCCACCGACGAGCCGACCAAGCGCACCGTTTCGCCGCAGCGCCTGACCCACTATCGCGACAACTGGTACCTGGATGCCTGGGACCATGACCGCGAGGCGCTGCGTAGCTTTGCCGTGGATCGCATCCACAAGGCGCGGGTGATCGACAGCACCGCCCGCGACGTGGCCGACAGCGAGCTGGACGAGCAGCTCGGGGCCAGCTACGGCATCTTCTCCGGTGCGCCGAAGGGCTGGGCGACCATCCTGTTCAGCGCCAAGGCCGCGCGCTGGGTGGCCGACGAGCACTGGCATTCCAAGCAGCAGGGCCGCTTCCTGGCCGATGGCCGCTATGAACTGAAGGTGCCGTACAGCGTCTCGCGCGAGCTGCTGATGGACGTGCTGCACTACGGCTCGGATGCCGAGATCGTCGAACCGGTGATGCTGCGCGAGCAGGCCAAGGCGCTGCTTGAGCTCGCCCTGAGCAACTACGACAACTCCTGACACTCCCCCCGAGAACCCTTCCGCCCATGAAGAAGACCCTGTTGCTGCCCCTGCTCGCCGCTGCGCTGGCCCTGACCGCCTGCGGCAAGTCCGGCGAGCCCTCGCAGAAGCTGGTGGTGGCCGCCACGGCCGTGCCGCATGCCGAGATCCTTGAAGTGGTCAAGCCCATCCTCAAGCAGGAAGGCGTGGACCTGGACGTGCGCGTGTTCAACGACTACGTGCAGCCCAACGACCAGCTGGTGCAGAAGCAGGTGGACGCCAACTACTTCCAGACCGAGCCGTATCTGGATGCCTACAACCGCGATCGCAAGACCGATCTGGTGAAGGTGATCGGCGTGCACATCGAGCCGTTCGGTGCGTATTCTCGCAAGATCAAGTCGCTGGCCGAGCTGCGCGAAGGTGCCGACGTGGTGATCCCGAACGACCCGAGCAACAACAGCCGTGCACTGATCCTGCTGCACAAGGCCGGTGTGATCGAGCTGAAGGATCCGACCAACGCGCTGTCGACCCAGCGTGACATCAGCGCCAATCCGAAGAACCTGAAGTTCCGCGAGCTGGACTCGGCGATGCTGCCGCGCGTGCTGGACCAGGTCGACCTGGCCCTGATCAACACCAACTACGCACTGGACGCTGGCCTCAACCCGACCAAGGATGCACTGGCGATCGAGAGCAAGGACTCGCCGTACGTGAACTTCCTGGTCGCACGTCCGGACAACAAGGACGACGCCCGCGTGCAGAAGCTGGCCAAGGCCCTGACCAGCCCGCAGGTGAAGGCCTTCATCGAGACCAAGTACAAGGGCGCGGTGCTGCCGGCGTTCTGACGGCCGCTGGCCATGTGGTAGTGCCGGCCGCTGGCCGGCAATCTGCAGACGCCGCCAAGGATCATGGGGTTGCCGGCCAGCGGCCGGCACTACCGTCAGTCGACGTGGAAGGCGAGGGTGGCCGCCACGGCCTGCTGCCATCCCGCATACAGCTTCTCGCGCCGCGCCACCTCCATCTGTGGCTCGAAGCGCCGGTCCAGGCCCCATTGCGCGGCGATCTGTTCGCGGCTGGACCAGAACCCCACCGCCATCCCGGCCAGGTAGGCCGCGCCCAGTGCGGTGGTTTCGGTCAGCCGCGGCCGCAGCAGTGGCACGCCAAGGATGTCGGCCTGGAATCCGGCCAGGAAGTCGTTGCCGATCGCACCGCCATCGGCGCGCAGCTCGGTCAGCGCGATACCGGCATCGGACTGCATCGCATCAAGCACGTCGCGGGTCTGGTAGGCCATCGCTTCCAGCGCCGCGCGCACGAAGTGCGCCTTGCGAGTGCCACGGGTCAGGCCGAACATCGCGCCGCGCACATCACTGCGCCAATAGGGCGCACCGAGGCCGACAAATGCTGGTACCAGGTAAGCACCGCCACTGTCGGGCACCTGCGCGGCCAGCGCCTGGCTGTCGCTGGCGCGTTCGATCATGCGCAACCCATCGCGCAGCCACTGCACCACCGAGCCGGCGATGAAGATCGAGCCTTCCAGCGCATATTCCACGCGCCCGTCCAGGCCCCAGGCGATGGTGGTCAGCAGGCCATTGCGCGAACGCACCGCCTGCGTTCCGGTGTGCATCAGCATGAAACAGCCGGTGCCATAGGTGTTCTTGACCATGCCCGGCTGGAAGCAGGCCTGGCCGAACAGCGCCGCCTGCTGGTCACCGGCGATGCCGGCGATCGGAATCGGGTGATCGAAGAAGAACTGCGGCCGGGTATGCGCGTACACCGCGCTGGAATCGCGCACCTGCGGCAGCATCGCGCGCGGGATGTCCAGCAGCGCCAGCAGGTCGTCATCCCAGTCCAGCGTGTGGATGTTGAACAGCAGCGTGCGCGCCGCGTTGCTGTAGTCGGTCACATGCGCCTGGCCACCACTGAGGTTCCAGACCAGCCAGCTGTCGATGGTGCCGAACAGCAGCTCGCCGCGCTCGGCACGCTGCTGCGCGCCCTCGACGTGGTCGAGGATCCAGCGCACCTTGGTGGCGGAGAAATAGGCATCGATCAGCAGGCCGGTGCGCTCGCGGATCAGCGCCTCATGCCCTTCGGACTTCAGCCGCTCGCAGATGGCGTGGCTCTGCCGCGACTGCCAGACGATGGCGTTGTGGATCGGCTGTCCGGTGGCACGGTCCCAGACCACGGTGGTTTCGCGCTGGTTGGTGATGCCCAGTGCGGCGATGTGGCGCGGGTCGATCTGCCCGCGGCTGAGCAGTTCGGTCAGCGTGGCATAGACGCTGGTGAGAATCTCGCGCGGGTCATGCTCAACCCAACCCGGCTGCGGGAAGATCTGCGCGAATTCGCGCTGCGCGCTGCCGACGATGTCGCCGGTGCGGTCGAACAGGATCGCGCGCGAACTGGTGGTGCCCTGGTCGATGGCCAGCACGTAGCGGGGCGTCATGCAGCGTCTCCGGTAGCGATGGTGTTGGTAGAGTCGAGCCTGCTCGACTGCTTTTCATGTTAGTCGAGCAAGCTCGACTCTACCGTCTATTGATCCACGCCTGCAGCCGCGCCACCTGCGCAGCATCCAGCCGCAACCCCAGCTTGCTCCGCCGCCACAGCACGTCCTCGGCGTCCCAGGCCCACTCGTGGTCGCGGAGGAAAGCCACTTCCCGCGCATGCAGGCCGCCGCCGAAGTCCTCTCCAAGATCGTCCATGCCCCGTGCACCCTGCAGAAGGGCGGCGCTGCGGCTGCCGTAGGCTTCGGCCCAACGCCGTGCGATCTCCACGGGCAACCACGGTGCCAGCGCCTGCAGGCTGGAGCGCGCCTGTGTGGCGTCACCCCAGTCGCTGCCCGGCAGCGGGTCTCCGCCTGCCGTCCAGGCCGGTCCCATCTGTGGCAGGGCAGGGCGCAGCAGGTTCAGCGCTTCCTCGGCCAGCACCCGGTAGGTGGTCAGCTTGCCGCCCAGCACATGCAGCGCCGGCGCCGGGCTGGATTGCAGCTGAAGGCGGTAGTCGCGGCTCAGCGTTGCCGCACGCGGGTCCGGGTCGGCCAGCAGTGGCCGCACACCGGCGAACTGCCAGACCACGTCTTCCGGAGTGATCGGCTCACGCAGATAGCGGTTGGCGGCCGCGCACAGGTAGCTCACCTCGGAAGGCAGCACGCTGCAGCGCGCCGGGTCACCGCGGTAGTCGGTGTCGGTGGTGCCAATCAGCAGATGATCGTGGGTGAACGGCAGCAGGAACACCACGCGGCCATCGGGCTGCTGCAGCAGGCAGGCACGGTCATCGGGCCAGGGGCGGCGCAGCACGATGTGGCTGCCCTGTACCAGGCGCAGCGCGGGGCCGCCGCTGCGGGCCTCCATCTGCTCCAGCAGGCCACCGGCCCATGGGCCAGCCGCATTGGCGACGGCGCGCGCGGTCACATGCTGCTGGCCATCGGCGGATTCCAGCACGGCCTGCCAACGGCCCTGCACAGGGCGCAGTTCGATGCAGCGGCTGCGCACATGTACCTGTGCGCCACGCGAGGCAGCATCCAGGGCATTGAGCAGTACCAGACGCGCGTCATCGACCTGCGCGTCGGCGTAGCTGAAGGCCTGCCGCAGATCCGGGGAGAGCCAGGGGCCGAGCGGATCATGCTGAAGGTCCAGAGCGCGCGAGGCGGGAAATGCCGGGCTGCGTGGGCCCAGGTGGTCGTACAGCCACAGTCCCACGCGCAGCATCCAGCGTGGGCGCAGGTGCGGTTCCCACGGCAGCACGAAACGCAGCGGGCGGACCAGATAGGGTGCCTGCCGGCGTACCACTTCGCGTTCACCCAGTGCCTTGCGTACCAGGCCGAACTCGCGCTGTTCCAGGTAGCGCAGGCCACCGTGGATCAGCTTGCTGCTGGCGCTGGAGGTATGCGCAGCGAGGTCGTGCTGCTCGCACAGCAGCACGCGCAGGCCGCGGCCGCTGGCATCACGGGCGATGCCGGCACCGTTGATGCCGCCACCGATCACCAGCAGGTCGACGTCGTGCATCGCGCCTCCGCATCCTGTGTGTGTAGAGTCGACTGTCAGTCGACTGCTCTTGCAAAAGTCGAGCAAGCTCGACTCTACGAAAGGCAGTCGAGCAAGCTCGACTCTACAGAACGCGGGTGACGGAAACGACGACGGGCCCCGAAGGGCCCGTCGCGTTACATCAGTGAAGCAGGTGCAGCCTGGATCAGAAGCGGGCGCCGATGCCGAAGCCGACGGTCCACGGATCCATCTTGGCTTCGCCGATCTTCTCGCCGCCAACCTTCACGTCCGGGCGGGCGCGCATGTAGCGGGCGTCAGCACGGGCGAACCAGGTGGAGTTGATGTTCATGTCCACGCCGACGGTGCCGATCACGCCCTTGGCATCCTTGAAGCGGATGTCGGTGTCAGCGCCGTTACCCAGCTTCTCGTTGCTGAAGCTCGACTGGTAGTAGCCCACGCCCACGAACGGACGGAACACGTTGTCAGCCTGGCCGAAGTGGTACTGGCCGCTCAGCGCGATCGGCTGCTGCTCGACCGAGCCCAGGCGGGCGTTGTTCGGGCCCTTGAACTTGTTGTCGAACTTGTCGGCAGCGCCCCACAGTTCAACGGCCCAGTTGTCGTTGATGTAGTAGCTGAAGCTGACGGTCGGCGCCGGGCCACCATCGGTCTTCTTGACGCCGGTGATCGGGTCGTTCTTCGGTTCCAGCAGCGAGATGCCGCCAACAACGGCAAAATGCTTGCCCGAAGCGGTGTCGGTGCTGCTGCTGTCCTGGGCGAAAGCGGCCGGCGCGAAGGCGGCGGAGGTCAGCAGGGCGAGACTCAGGATACGGATGGAGCGCATGGGGGTATCTCCTAATGTTTCTTGTTTTGGGCCCCCGGTTGCGGGGCGAGCACACCGTAGTCGCCCCAACATGAATCGAATCCGACGCACGTTAAAAAATAGTTTCCCTTGTTCAGCGACTGGAGCGAAAAGCCTGTTTTCATGGGCTTTTCAGCCTTCGGCGACATTCATGCAGTTGGAGACGATGTGAGCGAAGCAACGGTGTGCATCGGCCTGCAAGCGCAGGTGAACATGGAGTGCAGGGTGCTGCTGCTGGGTTCGATGCCCGGGGTTGTGTCATTGCAGGAGCAGCGCTACTACGCGCATCCGCGCAATCGCTTCTGGCCTGTGCTGGCCGATATCTGTGGCTTCGATGTGGCCCTGGCGTACCCGCAACGGCTGCGCGCACTGCAGGCAGCCGGTGTGGGTCTGTGGGATGTGATCGGTCAGTGCGAGCGGCGTGGCAGCCTGGATGCCGACATCGTGCGTGGCACGGAAGTACCCAATGCGCTGCCGGCATTGATCGCTTCGCTTCCTGAGCTGGAGCTGATCGGCTGCAACGGTGCGGCATCGCTGAAGGCATTCCAGCGTTGGGTGCTGCCCGGCCTGGAGGCGCCGCCAAGGCTGCTGGCGCTGCCGTCCACCAGCCCGGCCAACGCGGCCTGGTCACTGCCGCGGCTGCGCCAGGCCTGGCAGCCGGTAGCCGACGCACTGGCGACATGAAGCGGACATCGTCCGGACAATACGCTACCGACTGGTCGCGGCCGCAACCCATGAGCAACAGCGTGTCCCGGCTGCGTGAGTACTGAAAACACCTGTAACGGTTGGCGCTGGCCCCCGCTGGCCGCACAATAGACGTTTCCCTACACCAGATTGCCGGAGTTATCCCCATGGCCGAAATCAAGGAAGCACTTGTCCCCGATATCGGTGACTACAGCGATATCCCGGTAATCGAGGTGCTTGTCGCCGTCGGCGACACGGTCAAGAAGGACCAGGGCCTGGTGACGCTGGAAAGCGACAAGGCGACCATGGAAGTGCCGTCGGCCGTCGCCGGCGTGGTCAAGGAGATCAAGGTCAAGGTCGGTGACACCCTGTCCGAGGGCAAGGTCGTGGCGCTGATCGAAGTGGCTGAAGGCGAGGCTGCCAAGCCGGCCGCTGCCGCCCCGGCACCGGCCAAGGCCGCAGCGCCGGCCGCTGCCACCCAGAGCGCGCCGGCCCCGGCCGCAGCTGCGCCGGCCGCTCCGGCTGCCAGCGGTGGTGCGGTTGAAGCGCTGGTGCCGGATATCGGCGACTATTCCGGCATTCCGGTCATCGAAGTGCTGGTCGCCGTCGGCGACACGGTCAAGAAGGACCAGGGCCTGGTCACGCTGGAAAGCGACAAGGCCACCATGGAAGTGCCGTCGTCGGTGGCTGGCGTGGTCAAGGAACTGAAGGTCAAGGTCGGCGACACTCTGTCGCAGGGCAATGTGGTCGCCATCATCGAGGCCGAGGGCGCTGCCGCGCCGGCGCCGACCAAGGCAGCCGCTGCTGCCGCTCCGGCTGCCGCCGAGACCGCCACCAAGGTCGAGCCGGTCGCTGTGCCGGCGCAGCCGGACAAGCTGGCGGCCCGCGAGGTCGCCTCGGCCGGTACCCCGTCCAGCCCGCCGGTGCAGTTCAACGCCGATGGCGTGCTGCCGGCCAAGGTGCCGTATGCCACCCCGGCAGTGCGTGTGTTCGCCCGCGAACTGGGCGTGGACCTGCTGCAGATCAACGGCACCGAGAAGGGGGGCCGCATCACCAAGGGTGACGTGCAGAAGTTCGTCAAGGCCGCACTCAGCGGCGGCGTGCCGGCTGCCGGCGGTGCTGCTGTCGCTGCCGGTGGTGGCCTGAACCTGCTGCCGTGGCCGAAGGTCGACTTCAGCAAGTTCGGCGAGACCGAAGTCCAGCCGCTGTCGCGCATCAAGAAGATCTCCGGTGCGAACCTGGCCCGCAACTGGGCCATGATCCCGCACGTCACCCAGTTCGAACAGGCCGACATCACCGACCTGGAAGGCCTGCGCGTGGCGCTGAACAAGGAAAACGAGAAGGCCGGCATCAAGCTGACCATGCTCGCTTTCCTGATCAAGGCCAGCGCCGCGGCGCTGAAGAAGTTCCCGGAATTCAACGCCTCGCTCGATGCCAGCGGTGAAAACCTGACCCTGAAGAAGTACTTCCACATCGGCTTTGCCGCCGACACGCCGAACGGCCTGGTCGTGCCGGTCATCCGCGACGTGGACAAGAAGGGCGTGGTGCAGATCGCGCAGGAAACCGGCGAACTGGCCAAGAAGGCGCGCGACGGCAAGCTCGGCCCGGCCGACATGAGTGGCGGCTGCTTCTCGATCAGCTCGCTGGGCGGCATCGGCGGCACCGCGTTCACCCCGATCGTCAATGCACCGGAAGTGGCCATCCTCGGCGTCTCCAAGTCGTCCATCCAGCCGGTCTGGAACGGCAAGGAATTCGCACCGAAGCTGATGCTGCCGCTGTCGCTGAGCTACGACCACCGCGTCATCGATGGCGCCCTGGCCGCACGCTTCACCACGTACCTGTCGCAGGTACTGGCCGACATGCGCCGCGTGCTGCTGTAAGGCACCGCTTCGCCCCCACCGTGCGGCCGCCGCCCCTGGCGCGGCCGTGTGAACAGATGCAGTGACAGCCCGCCGGCACCGTCGCGCGGGCACGAGGAAAACCCACCATGGCCACGATTGAAGTCAAGGTTCCCGACATCGGCGATTACAGCGATGTGCCGGTGATCGAAGTGTTGGTCGCCGTCGGCGACACGGTGAAGAAGGATCAGGGTCTGGTGACCCTGGAGTCGGACAAGGCCACCCTGGAAGTGCCGTCCTCGGCCGCCGGTGTGGTCAAGGAAATCAAGGTCAAGCTGGGCGACACCCTGTCCGAAGGCGCTGTGGTCGTGGTGCTGGACGCCGAAGGCGCCGCCGAAGCCCCGGCCAAGGCCGCCGCGCCGGCCGCAGCTGCGGCCGCCCCGGCCAGCAAGCCGCCGGTGACCCCGTCGCACCGCGCCCCGGCTGAGCCGGCGGCGCCGAAGCCGGCGCTGTCCAGCGGCAAGCCGGCCGACATCGAATGCGAAATGGTCGTGCTGGGCTCGGGCCCGGGCGGCTATACCGCCGCCTTCCGCGCCGCCGACGTCGGCCTGGATACGGTGCTGGTCGAGCGTTACGCCAGCCTCGGCGGCGTCTGCCTCAACGTGGGCTGCATTCCGTCCAAGGCGCTGCTGCACGCCGCAGCGGTCATCGACGAAGTGGCCCATGCCGGTGATTTCGGCGTCGAGTTCGGCAAGCCGACCATCACCCTGGACAAGCTGCGCGAGTACAAGGAAAAGGTCGTCAACCAGCTGACCAAGGGCCTGGCCGGCATGGCCAAGCAGCGCAAGGTCCGCAGCGTGCAGGGCGTCGGCAAGTTTGTCTCGGCCAACGAGCTGGAAATCACTGCGGCTGATGGCAGCACCCAGCTGCTGCGCTTCCAGAAGTGCATCATCGCTGCCGGTTCGCAGGCGGTGAAGCTGCCGAACTTCCCGTGGGATGACAAGCGCGTGATGGATTCCACCGACGCGCTGGAGCTGGCCGAAGTGCCGGGCTCGCTGCTGGTTGTCGGTGGCGGCATCATCGGTCTGGAAATGGCTACCGTGTACGGTGCGCTGGGCAGCAAGGTGACCGTGGTCGAGTTCATGGACCAGCTGATGCCGGGCGCCGACAAGGACCTGGTCAAGCCGCTGGCCGACCGCCTGAAGAAGCAGGGCATCGAAGTGCACCTGAAGACCAAGGCCTCGGGCGTCACCGCCGATGCCAAGGGCATCACCGTGACCTTCGACGCCGCCGAGGAAGGCCAGTCGCCGGCCCTGGCGCAGGGCACCTTCGACCGCGTGCTGGTGGCCGTGGGCCGCTCGCCGAACGGCAAGAAGATCGATGCCGAGAAGGCCGGCGTGCAGGTCACCGACCGCGGCTTCATTCCGGTCGACCGCCAGATGCGCACCAACGTGCCGCACATCTTTGCCATCGGCGACATCGTCGGCAACCCGATGCTGGCCCATAAGGCCACGCACGAGGGCAAGCTGGCTGCCGAAGTGGCTGCTGGGCACAAGAAGGAATGGGTGGCCCGCGTGATCCCGTCGGTGGCCTACACCAACCCGGAAATCGCCTGGGTCGGTGTGACCGAGACCGAAGCCAAGGCCAAGGGCCTGAAGGTCGGCGTGGCCAAGTTCCCGTGGGCCGCCAGTGGCCGTGCGATCGGCATTGGCCGCACCGAGGGCTTCACCAAGCTGATCTTCGACGAAGAGACCCACCGCATCATCGGTGGTGCGATCGTCGGCGTGCACGCCGGTGACCTGCTGGCCGAGATCGGCCTGGCAATCGAGATGGGTGCGGAGGCGGAAGACATCGGCCACACCATCCATGCCCACCCGACGCTGAGCGAGTCGGTGGCGATGGCCTCGGAAATCTACGACGGCACGATCACCGATCTATACATGCCGAAGAAGAAGTAAGGCGCCCGCGCCTTCGCGAACGAGAAGCCCCGGCATCTGCTGGGGTTTTTTGTTTCTCCGCTCCGGATTTTTGCGAGCGGTGGGGCCGCTGCGCGGGTGGCAGGCGTTTGGACAAATGTCCCCCGTCGTCCGCCTGCGGCGGTCGCCTCCTCCTTTACTTTGTCCAAACGCCTGCCACCCGCGCAGCGGCTCGGCTTGCGGACAGTCGAGAGCCACCGCCTAGGCCGCCTGGACGCCTGACACGCGGAGGGAGAGGGGGCTGGGTACGAAGTAAAGGAGGAGGTGACGGCCGCAGGCCGGCGCCGGGGGACATTCGCACCCAGCCCCCTCTCCCTCAAGCGCTCGACCCAGCTGCTCTTGCTCCTGCACCCAGGGAAAAACAGTACAAAAAAGCGCGGCCCCGATGTTCCGGAGGCCGCGCCAGGAGAGAGAGTGCCGTGGAAGGGGCGGGGGATCAGAACACGAAGCTGACGCCGGCCACCGGGCCCTTGAATTCCTGCTTCAGACCGATGGTGCCGTCGCTGCCCTTCTTGTCCGCGTCGAGCTTGAACCAGTCGTAGCCAGCGAACACACCGAAGTTCTTCGTGAAGCGGTAATCCACGATGGCGTTGGCGCGGCTCAGGTCGCCCTTGTAGTCATCGAAGCTGCCCCAGCGCGTGTTGAGGTACTGGCCCTGCAGCGTGATCATCCACTTTTCCGACGGGGTGAAGCTCAGGCGCGCACCGACCACCGGCGCCACGCCGTCGGTCTTCTCATTGAGGAACTGGCCTTCGTAGACGGTGCCCAGATCGGCGTAGGCCTTGGTGCTGACCTTGGCGTACTCGGCACCCAGCTGCAGGCCGAGGTCGAATGTATCGGTGTCCACCACCGAGTAGTCATAGACCAGGCTGGCGACCTGGTACTTCAGTTCGCCCTTGACGAAGCTGCCGGACGGCACGTTGACGTCACCGAAGGAGATGTCCTGGCCAAGGGTCTCGCGGCGGTCCTTGTCGTACTTGAAGTAGTTGAACAGCAGGCGCTGGCGGTTGCTGATGCGGAACATGCCGTCGATGCGCGGTTCCCACTCCTTGCCACCCAGCTTGAAGTCCTCGGAGAAGCCGATGTCCTGGCCGGCGACGTTGGTCTTGCCGCGAAGGGTGTTGTCCGAGTCGATGTTCATCGCACCCAGGCGCAGGGCGAAGCGGTCGTCGCCTTCAGCGGCGTGGGCGGCAGTGGCGAACGAAGCGCCAGCGGCGAGCAGGGAGAGGGCGAGCAGGGTGGGTACGGGGCGCATCGAAGAGTCCTTGCAGTGGTTCATCAGAATGAAGACCACTGTGCCGGACAGGCCCGTCCACCATCCGTGAACGTATGGTCCACGAAGTGTGCACGGTTCAGCGCTGTCGCGACGATGCAAAAAGATGGCCCCGGAGCCGGGCTTCGGGGCCATCGTGGGACCTGCGGGGCGGAGCGTCGACGAGGTTGCTGCAGGCAGGTCGAAAGATCGGACCGGCGCATTCGGCGAAAGTTCCGCGGCCTGCGACCAAAGTTCAATACTGCGCTGCAACATCATACGGACGTCATTGTCCCCTGGGTGGCACGCAAAAATGTAACCGTTACCGCAACTTGCGGCCTCCCGGGATGAACAGGGAGCGGTTGTCTCGCAAATTGTCCCATTGCTATAATTTGGCGGCTCGATGAGGCCCCCCTGCTGTAGTCGCCTCAGCCCTCCACTTGCAACCACGCGGGACGTCCTGTGCTGAACTCCGTTGATGCGGGTCGGCGACTGATGCTGCGCGCCGCGGTCTACCCGCTGGCCGCAGTGGCTGTCCTGGCCCTGGCCTTCCTGCTGGTAGGTCCGAAATATGCCCTCGGCGCGCTGGCGTCCGGTGTGGCCATTTCGGCCGGTGGCTGGGTGGCGGCACGGATGGCACTGGGCGGTGGGGCACTGGCCGCAGGATCGGCGATGGCTCGCCTGATCATTGCGATCGTGGCCAAGTGGGTGGTGGTTTTCGGCGTCCTGCTGGTGGGGTTCCTGGTCTTCAAGCTGCCTGCATTGGCGCTGTTGGCCGGTATCGCCGTCGGCTTGATGTTCCAGGTCCTGGCGATGGCCAGGCGTTGACAGAATTCAATTAACTGAAGGTTCCGGACACATGGCGGGCGAGGCTCTAACCCCTACCAGCTACATCCAGCATCACCTGCACAACCTGACCGCGCCGGTCGGCAAGGGTGAGGGTATGTTCTGGCATATCCACGTCGATACCTTCCTCACCGCGGTCCTGATGGGCCTGGTGATCGTTGTCGCGTTCTGGCTGGGCACCCGCAAGGCCACCGCCGGCGTGCCGGGCAAGTGGCAGGCCTTCGTCGAGATCTGCCTGGAGTTCGTCGACCGTCAGGCCAAGGACACCTACCACGGCAAGAGCAAGCTGGTCACGCCGATCGCCATCACGATCTTCTTCTGGATCCTGTTGATGAATCTGCTGAAGATGATCCCGGCCGATTTCATCGCCAAGCCGCTGGAATGGGTGGGCGTGCACTACTGGAAGCCGGTCCCGACCGCTGACGTCAATGCCACCCTGGGCATGGCCATCAGCGTGTTCTTCCTGATGCTGTTCTTCGCGCTCAAGTCCAAGGGCCTGGGCGGCTTCATCAAGGAATTCCTGACGGCGCCGTTCGGCAAGTGGATGATGCCGTTCAACCTGATCCTCAACATCGTCGAGTGGCTGAGCAAGCCGATCTCGCTGGCGATGCGACTGTTCGGCAACATGTTCGGCGGCGAAATCGTGTTCCTGCTGATCTGGGTGCTGGGTGGTGCCGGTTTCTTCGGTGCCATTGCCGGTGGTGTGTTCGGCCTCGGCTGGATGCTGTTCCACCTGCTGGTGATCCCGCTGCAGGCCTTCATCTTCATGATGCTGTCGATCGTGTACCTGAGCCTGTCGGAAGACGCTCACTGAGTTTCAAGCTTCAACGCGTTTCAACCTTCATCCGTTTCATCACCCTTAGCAACTTAAGTTCCTGGAGATAACCATGTACTTCGCCGTCCTGACCAACTTCGCGCAGATTCAGAGCTCCACCGCCCTTGCCGTCGGCATCATGATCGGCCTGGCCGCGCTGGGCGCCGGTCTGGGTCTGGCCATCATGGCTGGTAAGTTCCTGGAGTCGGCCGCCCGCCAGCCGGAACTGATCCCGGTCCTGCAGGTCCGCATGTTCATCACCGCCGGCCTGATCGACGCCGCGTTCATCATCTCGGTCGCCGTCGGCCTGCTGCTGGCCTTCGCCAACCCGCTGTCGGCTGCCTTCGCTGGCGCCGTCACCAAGGCTCTGGCCGGCTGATACAGCGGTTTGAGACGACCGGGTGCTGATGCACCCGGTTTCGGATGAAGGCCGGATGCGCCGCTACGGCGGCGCGTCCACCCCGAAACCAGCGATCGAGCTAACCATGAATATCAATTTCACCCTTCTTGCGCAGGCGCTGGCCTTCGCTGGTCTGATCTGGATCATCGCGACCAAGATCTGGCCGCCGCTGATGAACGCGATCGAAGAGCGCCAGCAGAAGATTGCTGAAGGCCTCGCTGCTGCCGACCGCAGCCAGAAAGATCTGGCCCAGGCGCAGGAGAAGGTCAACGAAGCGCTGAAGGAAGCACGTACCAAGGCCAACGAGATCATCGATCAGGCCCACGCACGTGCCAACCAGATCGTTGATGCTGCCCGTAACGAAGCGATCACCGAAGCCACCCGTCAGAAGGAACTGGCCCAGGCTGAAATCGACGCCGCCGCCAACCGTGCCCGTGAAGATCTGCGCAAGCAGGTGTCCGCGCTGGCCGTGACCGGTGCCGAAAAGCTGCTCAAGCGCGAAATCGACGCCAACGCCCACAAGGCGCTGCTCGACGAGCTGGCCTCGGAGATCTAAGGATGAGCCAGGCCCTCACGCTTGCCCGCCCGTACGCCCGCGCCGCGTTCGCGACCGCGCGCGACGAAGGCGCGTTCGCGCCGTGGTCGGACGCCCTGGCGTTCTCCGCCCACGTCGCCGCCGATCCGCGCGTGGCGGCCCTGCTCGCCAACCCGGAGCTGGGTCGTGACGACGCCGTCGCCCTGCTGGCGCCGGTGTCCCACGGCGAGACCTACTCGCGCTTCCTGGCCATCCTGGCCGAATCGCATCGTCTGCCGCTGCTGCCGGAAATCTCCGGCATGTTCGACGCCCTGCGCGCCGAAGCCGAGCACGTGGTCAAGGCCACGGTGACCTCGGCTTCCGAGCTGTCGGCCGGAGAGCTGGACGCGATCAAGGTTGCGCTGCGCAAGCGCTTCAATCGCGAGGTCGACGTGACCACCGCGGTCGATGCTTCGCTGATCGGCGGCGCCGTGATCGACGCCGGCGACGTGGTCATCGATGGTTCGCTGAAGGGCAAGCTGGCCCGTCTGCAGACCGCGCTCGCTAACTGAATTCATTTAACGTCCGGCCCCGCTGCCGGCACTAGGACTTGACGATGGCAACCACGCTCAACCCCTCCGAAATCAGCGAACTGATCAAGAACCGCATCGAGAAGGTCAAGCTGGCCGCGGAATCGCGCAACGAAGGCACCGTGACCAGCGTGTCCGACGGCATCGTGCGCATCTTCGGTCTGGCCGACGTGATGCAGGGCGAAATGATCGAACTGCCGAACAACACCTTCGCCCTGGCCCTGAACCTGGAGCGCGACTCGGTCGGCGCCGTGGTCCTGGGTGACTACGAAAACCTGCGCGAAGGCGACGTCGCCAAGACCACCGGCCGCATCCTGGAAGTGCCGGTCGGTCCGGAACTGCTGGGCCGCGTCGTGAACGCGCTGGGCGAGCCGATCGACGGCAAGGGCCCGCTGGGCACCGACCTGACCGCTCCGGTGGAGCGCGTTGCTCCGGGCGTGATCTGGCGCAAGTCGGTCGACCAGCCGGTGCAGACCGGTTACAAGTCGGTCGACTCGATGATCCCGATCGGCCGTGGCCAGCGCGAGCTGATCATCGGTGACCGCCAGACCGGCAAGACCGCGATGGCGATCGATGCGGTGATCAACCAGAAGGGCACCGGCATCAAGTGCGTGTACGTTGCGATCGGCCAGAAGGCTTCGACCATCGCCAACATCGTGCGCAAGCTGGAAGAGAACGGCGCGCTGGCCCACACCATCGTGGTGGCCGCGACTGCTTCCGAATCGGCTGCCATGCAGTACATCAGCGCCTACTCGGGCTGCACCATGGGTGAGTACTTCATGGACCGCGGCGAAGACGCGCTGATCGTGTACGACGATCTGTCCAAGCAGGCCGTCGCCTACCGCCAGATCTCGCTGCTGCTGAAGCGCCCGCCGGGCCGTGAAGCCTACCCGGGTGACGTGTTCTACCTGCACTCCCGTCTGCTCGAGCGCGCAGCCCGCGTGTCCGAGGAATACGTCGAGAAGTTCACCGAAGGCAAGGTCACCGGCAAGACCGGTTCGCTGACCGCGCTGCCGATCATCGAAACCCAGGCCGGCGACGTGTCCGCCTTCGTTCCGACCAACGTGATCTCGATCACCGACGGCCAGATCTTCCTGGAAACCGACCTGTTCAACGCCGGCATCCGCCCGGCCGTGAACGCCGGTATCTCGGTGTCGCGCGTTGGTGGCTCGGCCCAGACCAAGATCATCAAGAAGCTGTCGGGCGGCATCCGTATCTCGCTGGCCCAGTACCGCGAGCTGGCTGCGTTCGCGCAGTTCGCCTCGGACCTGGACGAAGCGACCCGCAAGCAGCTGGAGCGTGGCCAGCGCGTCACCGAGCTGATGAAGCAGAAGCAGTACGCGCCGATGTCGATCGCCAACCAGGCGCTGTCGATCTACGCCGTCAACGAGGGTTACCTCGACGACGTGCCGGTCAACAAGCTGCTGGCGTTCGAAGAGGGCCTGCACGCCCACTTCGCCAACACCCAGGGCGAGCTGGTCAGCAAGGTCAACGCCACCGGCGGTTGGGACAACGACATCGAAGGTGCCTTCAAGAAGGGCATCGCCGAGTTCAAGACCACCGGCAGCTGGTAATCGCGGTCCTGTAGAGCGGAGCCTTTGGCTCCGCTGGACCAGATGACAAACGGTTGAACAACGCGGGGCAGCAGCCCCGCGCCACGGGAAACAAGAGATGGCAAGCGGACGCGAAATCAAAACCAAGATCAAGAGCGTGCAGAACACCCGCAAGGTGACGCGCGCCCTGGAAATGGTCTCGGCCTCCAAGATCCGCAAGGCGCAGGATCGGATGAAGACCTCGCGTCCGTACGCGCAGGCGATGAAGCAGGTGATCGGTCACCTGGCCCAGGCCAGCACCGACTACCAGCATCCGTTCCTGGTCGAGCGCGAGCAGGTCAAGCGGGTCGGCTTCATCGTGATCTCCTCCGATCGCGGCCTGGCCGGCGGCCTGAACAACAACCTGTTCCGCAGGATGCTGGGCGAAGCCAAGGCATGGCAGGACAAGGGTGCGGAAGTGGACCTGGTGACCATCGGCCAGAAGGCATCGACCTTCTTCCGCCGCGTGAAGGTCAACATGGTCGGCAGCGTGACCCACATCGGCGACGTGCCGAAGCTGGAATCGCTGATCGGCGTGATCAAGGTCATGCTCGACGCCTTCACCGAAGGCAAGGTCGACCGCGTGTACCTGGTCTACAACCGCTTCGTGAACACCATGACGCAGAAGGCCAGCTTCGATCAGCTGCTGCCGCTGCCGCCGGCTGAGAAGCAGGTCGCTCACCACGACTGGGATTACCTGTACGAACCCGATGCCGCGACCGTGCTCGAGCACGTGATGACGCGTTACATCGAGTCGCTGGTGTACCAGGCACTGCTGGAAAACGTCGCCTCCGAGCATGCCGCACGCATGGTTGCGATGAAGGCGGCGAGCGACAACGCCAACAAGCTGATCGGCGAACTGCAGCTCGTCTACAACAAGGCGCGCCAGGCAGCGATCACCCAGGAAATCTCCGAAATCGTCGGCGGCGCGGCAGCAGTCTGACCGCGTTCGTTCAAAGCACACATTTAGAGGATGCAGCAATGAGTCAGGGCAAGATCGTTCAGATCATCGGCGCGGTCGTCGATGTCGAATTCCCGCGTGAGTCGGTGCCGAAGGTGTACGACGCACTGAAGGTCGACAACACCGAAATCACCCTCGAAGTCCAGCAGCAGCTGGGCGACGGCGTGGTGCGTACCATCGCCCTCGGTTCCACCGACGGCCTGAAGCGCAACCTGGTCGCCACCAACACCGACCGCGGCATCTCCGTGCCGGTCGGCGCTGGCACCCTGGGCCGCATCATGGACGTGCTGGGCCGTCCGATCGACGAAGCCGGCCCGGTGGCCGCCAGCGACAGCTGGGAAATCCACCGTGCGGCCCCGTCGTACGAAGACCAGTCCCCGGCTACCGAGCTGCTGGAAACCGGCATCAAGGTCATCGACCTGATGTGCCCGTTCGCCAAGGGCGGCAAGGTCGGCCTGTTCGGCGGCGCCGGCGTCGGCAAGACCGTCAACATGATGGAGCTGATCAACAACATCGCCAAGGCGCACAGCGGTCTGTCCGTGTTCGCCGGCGTGGGTGAGCGTACCCGTGAGGGCAACGACTTCTACCACGAAATGAAGGACTCCAACGTCCTCGACAAGGTGGCGATGGTGTACGGCCAGATGAACGAGCCGCCGGGCAACCGTCTGCGCGTCGCCCTGACCGGCCTGACCATGGCCGAGTACTTCCGCGACGAGAAGGACGAAAACGGCAAGGGCAAGGACGTCCTGCTGTTCGTCGACAACATCTACCGTTACACCCTGGCCGGTACCGAAGTGTCGGCACTGCTGGGCCGTATGCCGTCCGCCGTGGGTTACCAGCCGACCCTGGCCGAGGAAATGGGCGTTCTGCAGGAGCGCATCACCTCGACCAAGAACGGTTCGATCACCTCGATCCAGGCCGTCTACGTTCCCGCGGACGACCTGACCGACCCGTCGCCGGCGACCACCTTCGCCCACCTGGACTCGACCGTCACCCTGTCGCGTTCGATCGCCTCGCTGGGTATCTACCCGGCCGTCGATCCGCTGGACTCCACCAGCCGCCAGATGGACCCGCTGGTCATCGGCCACGAGCACTACGACACCGCCCAGCGCGTCCAGCAGACCCTGCAGAAGTACAAGGAACTGAAGGACATCATCGCGATCCTGGGCATGGACGAGCTGTCCGAAGAGGACAAGCAGGCTGTGTCGCGCGCCCGTAAGATCGAGCGCTTCTTCAGCCAGCCGTTCCACGTGGCCGAAGTGTTCACCGGTTCGCCGGGCAAGTACGTGCCGCTGAAGGACACCATCCGTGGCTTCAAGGCCATCGTCGATGGCGAGTACGACCACCTGCCGGAGCAGGCGTTCTACATGGTCGGCGGCATCGAAGAAGCGGTCGAGAAGGCCAAGAAGATGGCCGAGAAGGCCTGATCCGGGACGGGCGGGAGCGATCCTGCCCGACCTGACGCCGGCGCCGGGTAACCGCCCGCGCCGGTGGACTCCCACGGTGGCATTGCGCCGCCGCGAACAGCGAAGAGATTTGCATGAGCACGATCCGTTGCGACATCGTCAGCGCCGAGCAGGAAATCTTCCGTGGCGAAGCGACCCTGGTCGTGGCCACCGGTGAGCTGGGCGAACTGGGCATCGCGCCCAAGCACGCGCCGCTGATCACCCGCCTGAAGCCGGGCAAGGTGGTGGTAACCACGCCGAACGGCGAGCAGCTGGATTTCGCCATTTCCGGCGGCATCCTGGAAGTGCAGCCGCAGGTGGTGACCGTGCTGGCCGACACCGCGATCCGCGCGCAGGACATCGACGAAGCCTCGGTCCGCAAGGCCAAGGAAGAAGCCGAGCGCATCCTGGCCAACCGCGGCGAGGCGATGGAAGTGGCTGAAGCCCAGCAGAAGCTGGCCGAAGCCGTCGTCCAGCTGCAGGCCCTGGAGCGCCTGCGCAAGAACCTCAAGCACTGAGGTTTCTCGCGCTGCATCCACGAGAACGCCGGCCCTGTGCCGGCGTTTTTGTTTGTGCGAGGTAGAGTGTCGGCTGGGCAGAGTCGACTGTCAGTCGACTATCGCGCGCAGCGCGGGATTTCCGCAGTCTGATGGAAGAGCAGTCGACCAACAGTCGACTCTACCGATCCCGATCCCGATCCCGATCCCGATCCCAGCGCCGTATCAGCGGTAGACCACGTAGCGCATCAGCAGGAAGGAAACGCACGCCAGCCCGCCTTCCACCAGCGGCTTGGCCAGCCAGGTGTACTGCAGGCCCAGCGCGTGGTCGACCAGGCTCACCAGCAACGTGCTTGTCGCGGTCAGCAGCAGCCACAGCCCGAAGAAGCGTGAAAATCGACGCCAGCCAAGGCGCGCATCACCTGCGTTGGCAAAGGTGTAACGGCCGTTGAGCCAGAAGCCCAGCAGCATCCCGGCCAGGCGTCCGGCAATGTTGGCAGGCACCACCGGCAGGCCCAGCGCGGTCGCGGCGACGAACACCAGCCAGTCGAGCAGCAGCTGCACGAGCCCGATGATGAGATAGGTGCTTCCCTGGCGGACGAGGCCCATCAGTGCGGTGAAGGAGGTGGGATGCACATGTTAACGGCCCACCCTCTAGAATCATCGGCAACGAACCACGGACTGCCGTTTCCATGACCCAACCCCTGCACGTCATCATCCTCGCCGCTGGCGCGGGCAAGCGCATGAAGTCGGTGCTGCCGAAGGTGCTGCAGCCGATCGCCGGCCAGCCGATGCTGGCGCATGTGATCGATGCGGCCCGCGAACTGCAGCCCTCGGCGATCCACGTGGTCTACGGCCATGGTGGTGAAGCGGTGCGCCAGTACTTCGCCGACCAGCCCGACCTGCAATGGGCTGAACAGGCACGGCAGCTCGGCACCGGCCATGCGGTGGCCCAGGCGATGCCGCAGGTGCCCGACGCCGCGCAGGTGCTGGTGCTGTACGGCGACGTGCCGCTGATCCGCGCGCAGACCCTGCGCGACCTGCTGGCGCAGCCGGGTCGCCTGGCGGTGCTGGTCGCCGATGTCGATGACCCGACCGGCTACGGCCGCGTGCTGCGCGATGCCGAAGGCAAGGTGGGCTCCATTGTCGAGCAGAAGGACGCTACCGGCGACCAGCTGCGTGTGCGCACGATCAATACCGGCATCATTGCCGCCGAGTCGACCGCGCTGCGGCGCTGGCTGTCGCAGTTGTCCAACAGCAACGCTCAGGGCGAGTACTACCTGACCGACGTGTTCGCCTTTGCCGCGCACGAGTACACCCCGGCCGAAATGGCACTGGTGGCCGACGCGCAGGAAGCCGAAGGGGCAAACGATCCCTGGCAGCTTTCGCAGCTGGAGCGTGCCTGGCAGCGCCGCGCGGTACGGGCCCTGTGCGCGCAGGGCGCGCGCGTGCGTGACCCGGCACGACTGGATATCCGTGGCACCGTCACCGTGGGCAGCGATGTGCTGATCGATGTCGACGTCGTTCTGGAAGGCCACATCGTGCTCGGCGACGGCGTCACCGTGGGCCCGTTCAACCGGCTGAAGGACGTCAATCTTGGCCCGGGCACCGAAGTGCGCGCGCATTGTGATCTTGAAGGCGTGGTCACCGAAGGCGCAGCACTGGTGGGACCGTTCGCGCGGCTGCGCCCGGGGACCGTGCTCGCCGATGGCGTGCACGTGGGCAACTTCGTCGAGACCAAGAAGGTCACCCTCGGTGTTGGCAGCAAGGCCAACCATCTGACCTACCTGGGCGATGCGGTGATCGGCAGCAAGGTAAACATCGGTGCCGGCACCATCACCTGCAACTACGACGGCGTGAACAAGTCGACCACCACCATCGGCGACAACGCCTTCATTGGTTCCAACAGTTCGCTGGTAGCACCGGTGACCATTGGCGACAGCGCGACGATTGCCGCCGGTTCGGTCATCACCCGCGACGCCCCGGATGGCAAGCTGACACTGGCACGTGCACGACAGGAAACCATCGATGGCTGGAAGCGCCCGCTCAAGAAGTCCTGAGCCACGCATCCCGCAAGCCGACGAACTCGGCATGCTGCCGGCAATTGAACAACGTGCCGGTGAACTGCTGAAGGGTCACCAGGCCTACCCGGTGTTTGCCGGGCATGGTCTGGACCTGCCGACGCTGCAGGATGGCCTTCAACGTGGCCAGTTGTGGGTGGTGGATGCGGCTGACGGTGGTATCGCGGGTTACCTGCTGGCCGGCGAACTCTGCGGTGAATTCCATGTGCTGCAGATGGACGTGGATCCCGCACACGCGCGGCGTGGCCACGGCCGCGCTTTGCTGCGCCATGCCTTGGCGCAGGCGAGGGCGGGAGGCTACGCGGCCGCGGTGCTGACCACGCTGTCCGATGTGCCGTGGAATGCGGCCTTCTATGCCAGCGAAGGATTCGACGTAGTGCCCGAGGCGCAGTGGAACGATGGCCTGCGCGCGGTGATGGCCGAAGAGGCTGCGCTCGGGTTTCCGATGCACCTGCGGGTGGCGATGCGGCAGGTTTGGTAGGTGCCGACCTTGGTCGGCACATCCGCGCATGGCGTGGACCTACCCGCTCAACCCACCGGCAACAGGATCGACACGCACAACCCGCCATCGCCGCGATTCTGCAGTGATACCCGGCCGCCATGCGCTTCCACGATCTCGCGGGTCAAGGCCAAGCCCAGCCCGGTGCCATTGCGCTTGGTCGAATAGAACGGCATCAGCGCATTCTGCAGCACCTGCTCGTTCATGCCCTTGCCGCGATCCAGTACGTCCAGGCGCAGCCACTGCGGCAGCCGCGTGAGTTGCACCTGTACGTCGTCGTTGGGCGGTTCTGCTTCGGCGCAGGCTTCGTGCGCGTTCTTCAACAGGTTCAGCAGTGCCTGCCCGAACTGGGCGATGTCGATGCGGCTGCTCAGTTCCTCGTCCGGCTCACGTTCCATGCCGAATGGGATCTGCTGGCGCAGGCTGGACAGGAAGGGGGCCCAGTGCACGGTCTGCAACTGCGGTTGCGGCAGCTTGGCAAAGCGCGCATAGCCGCGGATGAAGCCTTCCAGGTGGCGTGCACGATCCTCGATGGTGGTGAAGATATCCGGCAGCCGGTCAAAGCGCTCACGCTGCACCAGTACACCGCCGGAGTGGGCCAGCGAGGCAATCGGTGCCAGCGAGTTGTTGAGCTCGTGGCTGATCACCCGGATCACCTTCTTCCAGGTCTGTACTTCCTGGCGGCGCAGCTCGGCGGTCAGCAGGCGCACCAGCAGCAGGTCGTGCGGACGACCATTGAGCTGGAAGGCGCGGCGCGAGAGGTGGTACACCTGCTCGTCGTCCTCATCGCCGTCCTCGCCCTCGGCATGCACCGCGAACAGGCTGTCGCCACCGCGGGCGATGGCATCGCGCAGCTCCACCGGCACCTGTTCCAGCACGTCCTCCAGGCGCTGGCCTTCCAGCTTCCAGCCGCCATGCAGCAGCTTGCGCGCGGCCAGATTGGAGAACACCACGCGGGCGATGCCATCACCGCCCGAGGCGATCAGCAGCATCGCCACCGGCGTGTTCTGCACCATCGTGTCCAGCAGAAGTTCGCGTTGCACCAGGCCCTGCCGCTGTGCACGCAGCACATCGCCCAGTTCGCGGTGCGCCTGCACCAGGTCGCCGAGCTCGTCATTGCCGGGCCAGTGCACCCCGAAGTTGTATTCGCCGTCGCGATAGCTGCTGGTGGTGCCCGCCAGGGCCCGCATCAGTGACCGCACCGGGGCGGTAGCGCGACGCAGGGTCCACCACATCAGCGATAGCAGGATCAACGCCGACACCGTGGTCACCACCCAGCCATGGTCCATCCAGTAGGCCAGCAGCCACGGCAACGCGGCGGCCAGCGCCAGCACCGGCAGCAGGCGCAGGAACAGGCGGAAAGTGAACGAGCGCCGTTTCATTCTCGCGGGATACCGTGGCGGTCCATGCGCCGGTACAGCGCCTGGCGGCTCAGGCCGAGTTCGGCGGCGGCCTGGGCGATGACGCCATGGTTGCGCGCCAGTACCTCTTCGATGCGCGCGCGGTCGGGGTCATTGCCCGCACTGGGGGTCGGGCGCGGTGCGGCGGCTGCACGCGGGAGGTTGAGATCGGCCACTTCAATGCGGTTGCCGGTGGCCAGCAGTTCGGCGCGCTGGATCACGTTGCGCAGTTCGCGCACGTTGCCTGGCCACGGGTGCCGCTGCAGGGCGGCGGTGGCGGCGCTGGACAGGGGCTTGCCAGCGGTCAGGAAGCGCTCGGCCAGCGGCACGATGTCGCCCGGGCGATCGGCCAGCGGTGGCAGCACCAGTTCCACCGTGTTGAGGCGGTAATAGAGGTCTTCGCGGAAGGTGCCGTCGCGGATCATCGCCGGCAGGTCGGCATTGGTCGCGCTGACCACGCGGACCTTGACCTGGCGTTCGCGGTTGGAGCCCAGGCGCTCGAAGCGGCCGGTTTCCAGTACACGCAGCAGCTTCATCTGCCCGCCCAGCGACAGGTTGCCGATCTCATCCAGGAACAGGGTGCCACCATCGGCGGCCTCGAACTTGCCTTCGCGTGCCTTGTTGGCGCCGGTATACGCACCGGCCTCGGCACCGAACAGTTCGGCCTCGATCAGTTCCGAAGGCAGCGCGCCACAGTTGACCGCCACGAATGGACCCTTGGCCACCAGGGAATTGGCCTGGATGATCTGTGCGATCTTCTCCTTGCCGGCACCGTTCGCGCCGGTGATCAGTACCGGCAGTTCCGAGCGTGCGACCTGGCAGGCGAGTGCGATGACGCGCTCGCTGGCAGGGTCGGCGAAGACCGCGCCGCACAGGTCGTACTTCTCTTCCAGCGCATTGCGCTGGCGCAGTTCACGGCTGCGGCGCCGGTCCAGTTCGCGGCGCGCCTCGGACAGTTCCAGTAGGTTGTTGACCGTGGTCATCAGCTTGCGGTCGTCCCAGGGCTTGGCCAGGTAGTCGGCCGCACCGGCCTTGACCAGATCCACCGCGCTGCTGAGGTGGGTCCAGGCCGTCAGCAGGATCACCGGCAGATCGGGATGGCGCGCGCGGATCTGCGCGAACAGGGCCTCGCCTTCTTCGCCGGAGGTGGTGTCCTCGCTGAAGTTCATGTCCTGGATCACCAGGTCGACCGGCTGCGACTCCAGCAGGGCCAGCCCTTCGGACGGGCTCTGCGCCTGCAGGGTGTCGATGTCGTGCAGGGAGAACAGCACGTCCAGCGCGGTACCCACGCTGGCGTTGTCGTCGATGATCAGGATCGCAGGCATCAAGCGGTTCTGCAGAAAGGGATGGGCGGCGCCGTTGGAGCCGTTCGTGTCCACGCACCGGGAGAGCCCGGCGCCACCCATCAAGCATAGCCAAACCCGTGGCTGTGCAGGAGCGGCCCTCGCTCAGCGCCGGGGAGGCGCCGGGGGCCGTGGCGGCGCAGGTGGCGGCGGCACCTCCAGCGCCTGGCGCCAGGCTGCGGCGTCGACCGCCACCGTCAGTTCGCGCTTGTCGCGGCGCAGCAACAGATAGGCGGTGGCTGCGTTGGAATGACGCAGGGCCTCGGCAAGGTGTTCGACCCGGCGCACCGCCGTGTCGTCCACGCGCAGGATGCGATCGCCACTGCGCACGCCGAAGCGCATTTCCGGGCTGGCGGCCTCCACGCGCACCTGGCCCTCCGTTGAGCGCAATGACAACCGCGCGGCATCCTGGCGCCACTCCAGTGTCTGCGCACTGCCACCGCCGGCCAGCGCCGGCAATGGCAGGAGCAGCATCAGGCACATCGCGCGGGCACGCATCTCACGCGCCCCGCGTGGCGACCGCAGGCGGCACCGCTGCCGCACGCCGCGCCGGCCCGAACACGGCGATCTGGCCCAGCACCCACAGCAGCAGTGCACCCAGCGGCAGGTAGTACAGCGGCATGCGCGGCAGCTCGTACAGGTTCATCAGCGCCAGGTTGATGGCGTAGGCCGCCAGCATGCCCAGCACGATGCCCAGCGTGGCCAGCAGGAAGTTCTCGGTCTGGAAGTAGCGCAGGATCTGCCCACGGGTCGCGCCCAGCGCACGGCGGATGCCGATCTGCTTGCTGCGCTGCTGCACCCAGAAGCTGGCCAGGCCGATGATGCCCAGCGCGGTGACCACCAGCAGCGAGATGCTGACGGTGATCAGCAGGCCGACCATCGCGCGGTCATTCTTGAAGAAGTCCTTGCGCTGGTCTTCATAGGTCAGCTTGTCGCGCATCAGCCGGTTGGGGTCGTTGCGTTCCAGCGCGGCGGCACCGGCATCGAGTACTTCCTTACGGCGTTCCGGCGAAGTGCGCAGCACATACGTGCCACCTTCGTCGAAGGTGCGCCGCATGGGCAGCAGCATCGAGTTGGTCCAGTTGTCATTCCAGCCGTTGGGCGTGCTGAGCGTGTCGACGATGCCGACCACATGCAGCGGCTGCTTGCCCATGTAGTAGGTCTTGCCCAGCGCACTGCCATTGGGTTCCATCTTGGCGGCGGTGGCCTGGGTGAGGATGACCGGGATCGCGTTCTCCTTTGCGCCGCCCTTGCTGGCGTCTTCGAAGTTCTGGTACTCGTCGGGCAGGAAATCGCGGCCTGCGATCAGGTTGATGCCCATCGTAGCCAGCCCGTTCTCGGACAGGGTGTACATCGAGGCGTTGGTGGTCGGCCGTTCCTGGTCGATCACACGCGAAATGCTGCTGCTGGAGGAGCCGTTGCGGAAGGGGACCTGGTTGATGATGGTGACGTTGCTGACGCCGGGAATCGCGCGCAGCGATGCCAGGTCCTCGCGGGTGCGGGCCATGGCGTCGGTCTGCTTGCCGATGCCGCTGACGCGCAGCATGACCAGTTCGCTCTCGGCGATGCCGCTGGGCATGCTGATCTTCTCCACGCGCTGGCTGACCAGGAACAGCGCGTTGCAGACGATGGCGCAGGTCAGTGCGACTTCCAGCACGATCAGGGCAGCGGCGGTCTTGTGCCGGCGCAGCGTGCTGAGGATGGGGCGGATGTCCATGGGAGTCCTCGTTCGGGTGCTTACTGCGACTTGAGCTGGATGGCCGGGGTGACCTGCATGGCGCGCCAGGCGGGCAGGAACCCGGCGGCAAGACTGGCGAGCAGGGTCAGGCCCAGCGCGAGCAGCAGCATGTTGCCGTCCAGGTGGGCCAGCTTTGCGTATTCCACCGGTTGCTGGCGCACCGCGAACAGGCCAAGCAGGGCCAGACCGATACCCAGCACGCCACCGACCACACCGACCGCACCGGCTTCCACCAGGCACTGCAGGAAGATCTGGCCACGGCTGGCACCGAGGGCGCGGCGCACGCCGATCTCACCACTGCGGCGCAGGAACTTGGCCAGCAGCAGGCCCACCGTGTTGACCAGGCAGACGCCCAGGAAGCCCAGCGCCAGCCACAGCTGCAGGCGCACATCGCTGGGGACCGCGCCATTGAAGTCCAGCCATTCCATCACGGTGCGCAGGCGCACGTTCGGCGGATGCTTGAAGCGGCCGGCCTCGCGCTGCTGGGTCGAATAGTTCTCCAGGTAGCGGCGGTAGTCGGCGGCCTTGGCCGGGTCCATCTCCACCCAGTACTGCAGCCACGCGCACGGTGCGTTGAGCGAGTAGCTGTTGCCGTCGGGATTCTCGCCGAAGCAGTTCATGTTGCCGTTGTTGCCCAGCTTCAGGTCGAAGGAGGTGGAGATCGGCAGCAGCAGGTCCTCGTTCTTGCCGTAGCTGCCCGTGGTCAGGTCGTAGAAGTGCGGCTCCGGACTCCATTCCTTCATCACGCCGACGATGCGGTAGCTCTGCCCTTCCATGCGCAGGTCGCGGCCCACGCTGTTGGCGCCCTGGTACAGCTTGTCATTGAGCGCCTTGGAGATGACCACCACGCGTGCACGGCCTTCATCGTCCTCGCGCGTCCAGGGGCGGCCGTACTGCATGGGCACCTCGAACATCGGGAAGAAGTCGGCCGAGGTCCAGCGGGTGTCGATGCTGAAGGGCTTGAGAGTGCTGTTGTCCGGTTCGATGGTACCGCCGCCGCCGCTCATCAGTGCCTGGCGCTCGCCCTTGGCTTCGCGCAGCAGGGCTTCACCGTCGAAGCGGGTCAGCTGGGTTTCCGGTTCCTCGCCAGCAACATAGGCGCCGGTCGCGGCATCAAGCTGCACATAGAACAGGCGGTCACTCTTGCCGGGAATCGGGTCACCGGACAGCACGTGGAACACGGTCAACGTGGTCATCGAGGCGCCGATGCCGAGCGCGATAGCGATCACCATCAGCGCGGTCAGTACCTTGTTGCGGCGGAAGCTGCGCACCGCCAATCGGACGTAGTAGGCGAACATGGTCGGGCCCTCACTCGTTGACGGCGACGATGTGGCGCGGCGGGGTGGCCAGCACCGGCTCGCGCACCAGGTCGGTCACCTGGCCATCGACGATGTGCACGTTGCGCTGCGCGCGCGCAGCCAGTTCCGGGTCGTGGGTGACCATCACGATGGTGGTGCCGGCAGCGTTGATCTCCTCCAGCAGTTCCATCACGCCGCGGGCCATCTGTGTGTCCAGGTTGCCGGTCGGTTCGTCGGCCAGCAGCAGGCGTGGGCTGCCGGCAAGCGCACGCGCGATGGCCGCGCGCTGCTGCTGGCCACCCGACAGTTCATTCGGATAATGCTTCATGCGCGAGCCGAGGCCGACCTGGCTCAGCGCTTTCTCGATACGTTCGCGGCGCTCGTTGGCGCTCATCTTCCGGTAGCGCAGCGGCACGTCGACGTTGTCGAACAGGTTCAGGTCGGGGATCAGGTTGAAGCCCTGGAAGATGAAGCCGATCTTCTGGTTGCGCAGGCGGCTGCGCGCATCATCGCCCAGCGTGCTCACGTCCTGGCCGTCAAGCATGTAGGTGCCGCTGGTGAAGGTTTCCAGCAGGCCGGCGATATTGAGGAAGGTGGTCTTGCCGGAGCCTGACGGGCCGGTGACGGCGACGAACTCACCTTCCTTGACCTGCAGTTCCAGCGAGCGCAGTGCGTGGGTTTCCACCTGTTCGGTGCGGAAGACCTTGGCGACCGAACGCATTTCGAGCATGTACATGGGGTGTCCTCTCTCCAGGATTCAGGTATCAGGTATCAGTTGACGGAGACGCGTTCGGCGTCCTTGAACAGGTCGCTGCCAGAGACCACGATGCGGTCGCCCGGCTGCACACCCGACTTGATTTCCACTTCGCCCAGGCTGCTGACGCCCAGTTCCACCGGACGCCGCACCGCAGTGCGGCCGTCCATTACGTAGGCGATGCCGTTGCCCTGTTCGACGAACGGGCCGCGCTCGACCTTCAGCACGTCCTTGCGGGTGTCGAGCAGCACGCGCACCGACATCCGCTGGCTCTGGCGCAGGCCTTCCGGCTGCGCGCTGGCGAAGCGCACGCGGGCGTTGACCTCGCCGTTGACCACTTCCGGCGACACCGCACTGATCTCGCCCGGGAACGGCTTGCCGTTGCCGCCGGTCAGCTGTGCCGGCATGCCGATCGCCAGGTCGCGGGCGAAGCTTTCCGGCACCTTGATCTCGACCTCGAACTTGGACAGGTCGACCACGCCCAGCACGGGCGCATTGGCGGCCAGGTTGGTGGACTGGATAGCCTGCACCTGGCCGACCTGGCCGTCGAACGGCGCGCGCAGGGTCAGCGCGTCCACCTGGCGCTGCACCTCGGCCACCACGGCCTTCTGGCGGTCGGCCAGCAGGCGCTTGTTGCGGGCGTCCAGGTCAGCGCCCTGGCTCTGCAGGCGTGCATCGGTGGTGGCGTTGGCCAGGGTGATGTCGGCCTTCTTCAGCGAGTCCTTGGCCTTGGCCAGATCGATCTGCGGTACTGCACCGCCGTCGTAACCGCGCTGGTAGCGCTGCAGGTCGCGGTCGGCGGCCTGGCGCTCGATGGTGGCCTGGTCGGTTTCCTTGCGCGACTTGGCGCGGGCCAGGGTGGCGTCCAGCGCGGCGCGGCTGGCCTCGGCTTCCAGGCCGGCCAGGGTGGCCTGCTCCTGGGCCAGCTTGCTGCGCAGTTCCGGGCTGTCGATGACCGCCAGCTCCTGGTCCTTCTTGACCACGTCACCGGCAACGACTTTCAGGTCCACGGTACCGGCCGAGATGGCGTACAGGATCGGGCTGTTGGCGGCGATCACGCGGCCGTCGGCGGCGATGTCGCGGACCAGGTCACCGCGCTTCACTTCGGCGATGCGCACGCGGCTGCTGTCGTAGGAGCGGCTGGCGTTGGACCAGGCGTACACGGCCCAGCCGATGCCGGCCAGCAGCGCGATGGCGCCCAGTGCCGGCCAGCGGTAACGCTGCCAGTTGGCGCGGGTGGTGCCGGCCGGGGCGGAGGAAACGATCTGGTCCTGTGCGGAGGTGTCGCGGATCATCGGGTGCGTGCCTGACGGTGGTAGTGGGTACCAAGCACGTAGCGTGCCAACTTTATTTCCTTGTGGGTCAATGGGTTGGGAGGCGCCCTGAAGTGTCCGGGTGTCCGCGGACACCTTTCCGGACACTTTCATTAAGCGGACAGGAGGGGGAGCGCGGGCCCGCAGGCTAGAATGCGGCGATCGTCTTCAAGGAAACGCGTGACATGTGTGGAATCGTGGGTGCGATCGCTGATCGCGACGTAGTGCCGGTGCTGATCGAAGGCCTGAAGCGCCTTGAGTACCGTGGTTACGATTCCTCGGGCATCGCGGTGATCGACCATGCCGAACGGCCGGATGTGCGCCGCGTGCGTCGTACCGGCCGTGTGTCGGAAATGGCCACTGCGGCCGAGGCCGAGGGCTTCAATGCAGTGCTGGGCATCGGTCACACCCGCTGGGCCACCCACGGTGGTGTCACCGAGGCCAACGCGCATCCGCACATCAGCCACGGCGTGGCGCTGGTGCACAACGGCATCATCGAAAATCACGAGGAGCAGCGCGAGAAGCTGCGTGCCCTGGGTTACACCTTCGAGTCGCAGACCGACACCGAAGTCATCGCGCACCTGATCCATCACCACCTGAAGGACGGCGACGACCTGCTGGTGGCGCTGCAGCACACGGTGAAGGAGCTGACCGGTGCCTACGCACTGGCCGTGGTCAGCCGCGCCGAGCCGGAACGCTTCGTCTGCGCGCGCATGGGCTGCCCGCTGCTGATCGGTCTGGGCGAGGGTGAGAACTTCGTGGCGTCCGACGTTTCGGCGGTGATCTCGGCCACCCGCAAGGTGATCTTCCTGGAAGAGGGCGACACCGCGGAGATCCGCCGCGACGGTGTGCGCATCTTCGATGAGCATGACCAGCCGATCGAGCGCGAGGTGCACCTGTCCGACGTATCGCTGGCATCGCTGGAGCTGGGCCCGTACCGCCACTTCATGCAGAAGGAAATCCACGAGCAGCCGCGCGCGCTGGGCGACACCATCGAGGCAGCGATCGACGCCGGTGGTTTTCCGGCCGAACTGTTCGGCAAGAATGCCGAGGCCGTGCTGTCAGGCATCGAAGGCGTGCAGATCATCGCCTGCGGCACCAGCTATTACGCCGGCCTGACCGCGCGCTACTGGATCGAAGCCATCGCCGGCCTGCCGTGCAGCGTGGAGATTGCCAGCGAGTACCGCTACCGCGCCGCCTATGCGAACCCGAAGCACCTGATCGTCACCATCTCCCAGTCCGGCGAAACGCTGGATACGATGGAGGCGCTGAAGTACGCCAAGTCGCTTGGCCACAAGCACACGCTGTCGATCTGCAACGTGCCGGAAAGCGCGATTCCGCGCGCCAGCGAGCTGGTCTGCTACACCCGCGCCGGCGCCGAGATCGGCGTGGCGTCGACCAAGGCCTTCACCACCCAGCTGGCCGCGCTGTTCCAGCTGACCGTGGTGCTGGGCAAGCTGCATGGCCGCATCGACGCGGCGCAGGAAGCGGACTACCTGGAGCAGCTGCGCTTCCTGCCGGGCAGCGTGCAGCACGCGCTGAACATGGAGCCGCAGATCGCCGCCTGGGCCGAGCGTTTCGCGCGCAAGAGCAGCGCACTGTTCCTGGGTCGTGGCCTGCATTACCCGATCGCGCTGGAAGGCGCGCTCAAGCTCAAGGAAATCTCCTACATCCACGCCGAGGCCTATCCGGCGGGCGAGCTGAAGCATGGCCCGCTGGCGCTGGTGGACGAGGACATGCCGGTAGTGGTGATCGCGCCCAACGACAGCCTGCTGGAGAAGGTGAAGTCGAACATGCAGGAAGTACGCGCGCGCGGCGGCGAGCTGTTCGTGTTCGCCGACCAGGACAGCAACTTCAACGAGTCCGAAGGCGTGCATGTGATCCGTACGCCGCGCCATGCCGGCGTGCTCAGCCCCATCGTGCACACCATCCCGGTGCAGCTGCTGGCGTACCACACCGCACTGGCACGTGGCACCGACGTGGACAAGCCACGCAACCTGGCCAAGAGCGTGACGGTGGAGTAACTCCGCCGGAACCGCTGGAAACTGCATGCGAAAGGGGCCCACGTGGCCCCTTTCGTTTGCGCCGGTGGTCGTGCCAAGTGGGACAGCCGCCGGGTGTTCTGTCCGCTGTCGGCAGCAGGCAATCAATCTTTAATGCGCGACATCGCCTGTATTCAGCGGCGGTTTCAGCCGCGGTGCCATTCTCTGGATCGTCAGTTGGTTCCCACGACGAACTGTCCTATCGATGCCGGTAGTGACCGATGGTCGCAGTCGTAGAATCGATTTGACCGAGGGCCGGGTTGAGCGGTTGAACCCACCTCGCTCGCGTTGCAGCACGATGTCTGCCGATCCATTCCAAGCGGCAGTCGGGTGCGCCAGACGTGCACTGAAAGGTCTGTTCCCGGGGAGGGGGCGCATCGGAAGAGCACACTTTTTGACTTAGTGACCTGCACCAGGAAACAAGAATGAACGTCCGCGAACTCCTGCAATCCAAGAAAGAAGCTGTCATCACCATCGACGCCGAAGACACCATCGGTGCAGCCGCCCACAAGATGAGCGCGAACAAGATCGCTGCGCTGGTGGTGATGAAGGACGATGCCCCGGTTGGCATCATTTCCGAGAAGGACATCGTGCGTACCCTGGCCGACGACGGCCCGCAGGCCGGCCGACGGGTGATCTCCAGCCTGCCGTCCACCGGTCTGGAAGGCATTGCGCCGGAGGCCACCCTGAAGCAGGCCATGTCGTTGATGACGTACTCGCGGCGCCGTCATCTGATGGTCACCGAAGGTACCCTGCTGGTGGGCATCCTCAGCCTGGGCGACATCGTGAAGAACCTGCTGGGTGAGCTGGAACTGGAAAAGGCCGTGCTGCAGGACATCTACATGGCCGCCCACTGAGGGCTGGACCCTTGGATGTAGAGAAGCCGGGCATTGCCCGGCTTCTTCGTTCACGGCTTTGGTGATATCAGAAAGTGACCTTCACCGAATCGGCGCTGTAGTTCGCCGGACCGTGATAGACCACTTCGATGTTGTTGCCATCCGGATCGAGCACAAAGGCGCCGTAGTAGCCGGGATGGTAAGGGCGCTCGCCGGGTGCGCCGTTGTCCTTGCCTCCGGCGGCGATGGCCGCCGTGTGGAAGGCATCGACGGTGGCGCTGTCGCGCGCCTGGAACGCCAGGTGGTGGCGGCCGGTCAGCTGGCCGGCGGCGGCTTCGCTGCTGGCGCTGGAAATGAACAGCTCGTCGGCCCAGAAGTAATCATCGCCTTCGCCGGCGATCGGGATGCCGATCGTATCGAACACCGCCTGGTAGAAGCGCCGGCTGGCGGCCAGGTCGCGTACGACCAGCTGGATGTGGTCGATCAGTCGTCCGCGGTGCAGTTCCATCGTTTCCATACCAACCTCGCAAAAAAGGGGACGGAGGGGATTAAGTCGCTTCCGGCTAATAGTGCCAGAAACGACTTAATCCCCTCCGTCCCCTTTTTATCAGTTGGCGATGATCTCGACCCAGTAGCCGTCCGGGTCCCTGATGAAGGCCAGGTTCTTCATGCGGCCATCGGTCAGGCGCTTCTGGAAGGTCACGCCCAGATCCTCGAAGCGCTGGCAGGCGGCCTCGATGTCCGGCACCGACACGCAGATGTGGCCGAAGCCGCGCGGGTCGCTGTTGCCGTCGTGGTAGACCGCGCCGTCCTGGCTCTCGGTACCGTGGTTGTGGGTCAGTTCCAGCACGCCCGGCAGGCCGGCCATCCACACGCGGCGGGCGTCGTCATCCTCGGGTACCACGGCGCCGGCCGGTACGTAGGCCAGGAAGTACAGGCTGAACTGGGCTTCGGCGAAGTCGCGCTTGTCGATCAGCTGGTAGCCCAGCACGCGCGTGTAGAAGTCCAGCGAGGCGGTGATGTCCTTCACCCGCAGCATGGTGTGGTTGAACACGAAGCCGGTGGTTTCGGCCGGAGCCTGGGCGGCGACGCCGGGGACATCGCGCAGGGCGGGAATGGTCATGGGGGAGGTCCTTCAGACAGGGCCGTTGCCGGCCGGATGTGCTTATTCTACCGGCCGCCACCTGACGGCACCGCGACGTACAATGGCTGGATCGCACCGTTCCGTCCTGATGACCATTGCCCGCCATGTCGCAGCGTGAATGGGTGGCCGCCGCCATCCGCAAGATCGAAGCCGATTTCAACCGTTCCGCCGATACCCACCTGATCCCGTTGGCGCTGCCCGGGTTCGATGGCATCGATGTGTACCTGAAGGATGAATCGAGCCATCCCACCGGCAGCCTCAAGCACCGGCTGGCCCGCTCGCTGTTCCTGTATGCGTTGACCAACGGCTGGTTGCGCGAGGGGCGGCCGGTGATCGAGGCATCCAGCGGCTCGACCGCGGTGTCCGAAGCCTATTTCGCGCGTCTGCTGGGCCTGCCATTCATCGCGGTGATTCCGGCCACGACCTCGCCGGAGAAGATTGCCGCGATCGAGTTCCATGGTGGCCGCTGCCATCTGGTCGAGCGCGCCTGCGACCTCAACTGTGATTCGGAGAAGCTGGCCCGCGAAACCGGCGGCCACTTCATGGATCAGTTCACCTACGCCGAGCGTGCCACCGACTGGCGCGCCAACAACAACATCGCCGAATCCATCTTCAAGCAGATGGCCGAAGAACCCAGCCCGGTTCCGGAATGGATCGTGTGCAGCCCCGGTACCGGCGGTACCGCAGCGACGCTGGGCCGCTATGTCAGCTACCGCCGGCATGACACCCGCATCCTCTGCGCGGACCCGGAAGTGTCGGTGTTCTTCGATGGCTATCAGGCTGCCGTGGCCGGCCAGCAGGACTGGCGTGGCCTGACCTGCAGCGGCGGTTCGCGCGTGGAAGGCATCGGCCGGCCGCGGGTGGAACCGAGCTTCATTCCGACCAGTGTGGATGCGATGGTGAAGGTGCCCGATGCACTGAGCCTGGCCGCGATGCGCCATGTCAGCCGCCAGCTCGGTCGACGCGTGGGGGGCTCCACTGGTACCAATTTCATCGGTGTGCTGCAGGCTGCGCAGTGGATGCGCGAGGCCGGCCACCAGGGCAGCATCGTCAGCATCCTGTGCGACAGCGGCGAGCGCTATGCGCAGAGCTACTACGACCCGGCGTGGTATGCACGGCAGGGGATCGATGTGCAGGGGGCCGACGCGCAGCTGGCTGCTGCGGTAGCCGGGCAGGGCCTGCCGCAACTGCCGTGGTGCAGCCTGGAAGCACTGTAGCCGGTCGGCATTTCCGCCGGGCATGGCCCGGCGCTACCGATCGTGCTGAAAGGGTAGCGCCGGGCCATGCCCGGCGAGCGCAGCAGTGTGTCGCACCCCGATCAATACCCCGCTGCGGTGAACGCATCCAGCACCGCATCACGCAGCGCATCGGGCAATGCCTCGATGTCCATCGCGCGATCATCCAGGTGCAGGCTTGGGTCCAGGCCGCTGGCCCGGCCCTGGGCCAGTGCCTGCAGCCACAGCAGCACGCAGATCACAAACTCTCGCTCATGGCCCAGCCGCAGCTGGCTGGCGCCGCGTTCGATCACCTCGAACGGGTACCACTCCTGGGCATCGTTGAAGGTGCCGCCCTGCTGCAGAACGGCCTGCAACTGCTGCAGGTGGCGCGGGGCGTCGTCGCCGGCATCGCACAGCGCGGCGATCCAGGTCAGCTCGGCCGTGCTGGCAGACAACGCCAGCGACCGCGCCGATGAGACGGATGCAACTGCAGCCAGACCTTCCATGTGGGGCCTCGTTGGGTACCTACCGCTGCGGACTCCCCCGCAGCCAGAGCTTCGAACCGCGACCGTAAGGCCGACGTGAATACCGGGCAGCGCCCCCTTGTCAGCCACGCCCGGCAGCGCCATATCTACGGTGCTGCCCGCCTGTCGGGCCCGTACCCTGGAGATCTGCCGTGACCGTTGACAACCCCCTGCTCGATTTTTCCGGCCTGCCGCGCTTCGAGGCGATCCGCCCCGAGCACGTGGCGCCGGCGCTGGACGTGCTGCTGGCCGAGGCCGAAGCCGCCGTCAGCGCAGCCGAGCAGGTGCAGCCGGTACGCTGGGAGACCTTCGTTGCCCCGCTGGACGATGCCACCGAGCGCCTGTGGCGTGCCTGGGGCCTGGTCGGCCACCTGCAGGGCGTGGTCAACACCCCGGAACTGCGCGAGGCCTACAACAGCAACCTGCCACGGGTGACCCGTTTCGCCAGTGCGCTGGGCCAGAACCTGGCGTTGTACCGGCAGTACCAGACCCTGGCTGCCAGCGCCGAGGCGGCGCACTTTGACGAGGCCCAGCGCAAGGTGCTGGACAACACGCTGCGCGATTTCCGCCTGGGTGGCGCTGAGCTGGCACCCGAGGCGCAGCAGCGTTTCGCCGCGATCAAGGAAGAGCTGTCGGCGCTGTCGGCGAAGTTCTCGCAGAACGTGCTCGACGCCACCGATGCGTGGTCGCTGATCGTCGAGGATGAAAACCGTCTGGCCGGCGTCCCCGCTGACGTGAAGGCCGCCGCGCATGCCGCAGCAGAGAAAGACGGCAAGACCGGCTGGAAACTGACTCTGCAGATGCCGTGCTACCAGCCGGTGCAGACCTGGGCTGAAGATCGCGATCTGCGCGAGATCCTGTATCGCGCCAGCGCGCAGCGTGCGTCCGAGTTCGGCGACGATGCATTGGACAACAGCGGCAACATCGACCGGATCCTGGCCCTGCGCGCTGAACTGGCCGCGCTGCTCGGTTTCGGCTCGTATGGTGATTATTCGGTAGCGACCAAGATGGCGCAGGACCCGGCCGAGGTGCTTGGTTTCCTGCGTGACCTGGCTACACGCGCCAAGCCGTTCGCGGCCAAGGACCGCGCCGAACTGGAGCAGTTCGCACGCGAACAGCTCGGCATCGACAGCCTGCAGGCCTGGGACCTGGCATTCGCCGCCGACCGCCTCAAGCAGGCGCGCTACAGCTATTCCGAGCAGGAAGTGAAGCAGTACTTCACCGAGCCCAAGGTGCTAGGCGGCCTGTTCTCGGTGATCGAACAGCTGTACGGCCTGCGCGTACAGGAAGACAGCGCGCCGGTCTGGCACGAGGATGTGCGCTTCTTCCGCCTGGTCGATGCGCAGGGCGCGCTGGTGGGCCAGTTCTACCTGGATCTGTACGCGCGCGAAGGCAAGCGCGGTGGCGCGTGGATGGATGATTGCCGCAACCGTCGCGAGCGTGCCGACGGCAGCGTGCAGACGCCGCTGGTCTACCTGGTGTGCAACTTCGGCCGTGGTGCCAATGGCAAGCCGGCCACCTTCAGCCACAACGAAGTGACCACCCTGTTCCATGAAATGGGCCACGGCCTGCATCAGCTGCTGACCCGCATCGGCGAACTGGGTGTGGCTGGCATCAACGGCGTGGAATGGGACGCGGTGGAGCTGCCCAGCCAGTTCATGGAGAACTTCTGCTGGGAATGGGACCACCTGCAGGGCATGACCGCGCATGTGGAAACGGGTGAGCCGCTGCCGCGCGCGCTGTACGAGCGCATGCTGGCCGCACGCAATTTCCATAGCGGCATGGCGACCGTTCGCCAGCTGGAGTTCGGCCTGTTCGACATGCTGCTGCACAGCCAGTTCGAGCCGGCGCAGGACAGCGTTCTGGCACTGCTCGATCGTGTGCGCGCGGAAGTGGCGGTGAACCACCCGCCGGTCTGGAACCGCTTCCCGCATCAGTTCAGCCACATCTTCGCCGGCGGCTACGGAGCCGGTTACTACAGCTACAAGTGGGCCGAGGTGCTGAGCGCCGATGCCTATGCGGCGTTCGAGGAGGCGCCGCAGGCGCTGGCTGAAACCGGCGCGCGCTTCCGCGAAGAGATCCTGTCGCGCGGTGGCAGCCGCCCGGCGGCGGAGAACTTCAAGGCTTTCCGTGGCCGCGCGCCGCAGATCGACGCGCTGCTGCGCCACTCGGGCATGGCGTAAGCGCAAAAAAAGGGGACGGAGGGGATTAAGTCGTTTGTGCAAAAACGACTTAATCCCCTCCGTCCCCTTTTTCTATTCGGCGTAGATCATCTTCCGGGTCATGCCGCCGTCCACGACGAAGTCCTGGCCAGTAGTGAAACCGGACAACGACGACAGCAGGTACACCGCCAGGGCGCCGATGTCCCCGGGGCGTCCAACACGCCCCACTGGATGCTGTGCATGGTCTTCGGCCGAGTACTGCGGCGCGTGTCGGCGTGAGGGCGCCTGCCAGTCAGAGGTGCCGATCCAGCCGGGGCTGATGCTGTTCACCCGCACCGCCGGCCCGCTGCTGATCGCCAGTGCGTGGGTGAAGGCGACCAGTCCACCCTTGGCTGCGGCATAGGCTTCGCTATGTGATTCGGATTGCCACGCGCGGGTCGAGGCGATGTTGATGATTGTGCCGGCAGCATTCGCCGACAGTGCCGGCAGCGCATGCTTGCTGCACAGGAACGCACCATGCAGCGACGAAAGGCGGCGCTGCCACTCGTCCCAGTCCATATCCTGCAACTTTGTGCCGTGTGGACCGGCGATGCCCGCGTTGTTCACCAGCCCGTCGATACGGCCGAAACGCTGCAGGGCCACGGCGATGAAGTCGCGCACGCTGGCTTCGTCGGTGATGTCCAGGCGCTGGAACGCGGCATCCTCGCCGCGCTGCCATTCCGCCAGACACGCTTCTCCGGCCTCCACGTCCAGGTCGCCGATCAGCACGCGTCCACCGGCACCAAGTACGGCCTGGGCAATACCACGGCCGATGCCGTTGGCACCGCCGGTGACCAGCACAACCTTGCCTGACAGTGGCGCGGCCGGCCATGCGGCGATCGGCGGCACCGTGCTCACGTCAGGTCTTCGCCGCGCAGGCGGCGATGCCAGCCGTCCACACCGATGCGGTCCAGGGTCTGGATGTTGCGCTCGACGATCACGTCCGGGTCCGGATAGACATCCACCGCGCGTGCCACGCTGTCTTCGCGCAGCAGGTGCAGGGTGGGGAAGGGTGCGCGGTTGGTGTAGTTGCTGGCGTCGTCCGCGGCCACGCCATCGAACTGGTAGTCCGGGTGGAAGCTGGCCACCTGCAGGATGCCCTGCAGGTCCAGTGCCTCGATCGCCGCATCGGCGTTGTCGAGGAAATCGTTGTAGTCGAGGAAATCGGTCAGCACCTGCGGATGCACGATCAGCGTCGTGTCGATCTGCTCGGCCGGCGTATCGCGCAGCAGCACCAGCTCCTCGGCCAGCTGTTCAACCAGCGCTTCCGGCGTGGTCGCATCGCTGAGCACGATGCGGACCTGGTCCTTCACGTACACCGCCTTGGCGAACGGGCACAGGTTCAGGCCGATGACGATGCGCTCCAGCCACAGGCGGGTGGCGGCGATCGGGTCATCGGTGGGCAGGTGGGAATCGGTCATGGCGGGCACGTGGGCTGGCGGGGCCGCCATTGTAGGCAGTGTGCCGGTGCTGCGCTGTCCACTGTGCAGGAACTGAACAGTGGCGAAGCTGGAAATTCCTGAAGATTCAAACCGTTGCGCGCTACCGATGGATGGCCGATTGCCAGTCCGGGGCGACGGGCGTGGAATGGATGCACGACACAGGAGGACACCCATGACTGCATCTTCCCCGTGGCTGCCGGACGCCCTCTGGGCCGGCGCCTTCTTTGATGGCCACTGGCAGGCTGCCCCGCAACGGCACCCGGTGATTGAACCGGCCACTGGCCGGGAGCTGGGCGAGATCGGCCTGGCCGACCCGGCGCAGATCGCGCGTTCGGCGGCTGCCGCGGCACAGGCGCAGCAGGCTTGGGCGGCGGCGCCCTACGAACAGCGTGCCGACGTGCTGCGCAAGGCCGCGCGTCTGGCCGAAGAGAACATCGACACCCTGGTCGAGTGGCTGGTGCGCGAAAGCGGCTCGACCCGCCTGAAGGCCGGCTTCGAGGCCAAGGTGACGATCAAGGCGCTGCACGAGGCCGCCGCACTGCCGTCGCGCAGCACGGGTGAGATCCTGCCCTCCGAGCCGGGCAAGCTGAATCTGGCGCGGCGCCGCCCGCTGGGTGTGGTCGGGGTCATTTCGCCGTTCAACTTCCCGCTCTATCTGGCGATGCGTGCGGTGGCCCCGGCGATCGCGCTGGGCAACGCTGTGGTTCTCAAGCCGGACCCGCGTACGGCAGTGTGTGGTGGCGCGGTGATCGCACGCCTGTTCGAGCAGGCGGGCCTGCCGGCAGGCGTGCTGCACATGCTGCCCGGCGATGGCGCGGCCGGGGCCGCGCTGACCAGTGACCCGCACGTGGCGATGATCCAGTTCACCGGTTCCACCGCCGCCGGGCGCAAGGTCGGCGAAGCGGCGGGCAAGCACCTGAAAAAGGTTTCGCTGGAGTTGGGTGGCAAGAATTCGTTGATCATCCTGGACGATGCGGACCTGGACCTGGCGGTGGCCAACACCGCGTGGGGCGTCTACCTGCACCAGGGCCAGATCTGCATGGCGACCGGCCGCGTGCTGGTGCACCGGAAGATCCATGACACGTTCCTGCAGAAACTGGTGGCCAAGGCCAACGCGCTGAAGGTAGGCGACCCGGCACGTGAGGACGTGGCGATCGGCCCGCTGATCAATGCTGGCCAGCGCGACCATGCTGCACGCGTGGTCGAGCAGGCGGTGCAGGCCGGTGCCACGCTGGAAGCGGGCGGCACACACCGGGAGCTGTTCTTCGCACCCACCGTGCTCGGCAACGTTGCGGCCGACAATCCGGCCTTCAGCGAGGAAATCTTCGCGCCGGTAGCGGTGGTGGTGCCGTTCGACAATGACGACGAAGCGGTGCGCCTGGCCAACGACAGCGAGTACGGGCTGTCGATGGCGATCGTGTCCAGCAACGTCGGCCGCGCGCTGAAGATCGGCGAGCGCCTGCGTACCGGTCTGCTGCACATCAACGACCAGACCGTGAATGACGAGGTGATCAACCCCTTCGGCGGCGTCGGCGCGTCCGGCAACGGCACCAGCATCGGTGGCCCGGCCAACGGCGAGGAGTTCACCCAGTGGCAGTGGTTGACCGTCAAGGGCGAAGCGCCCGCTTACCCGATCTGATCGAAGGAGCCATCCCGATGAACGACAACAACGCAACGCGTGAGATCACCGCCGCCGTGGTACGCGGCAAGGAGCAGCCCTTCGTCATCGAGCAGGCGACGCTGCGCGGTCCCCAGGGCGACGAGGTGCTGGTGAAGGTGGTGGCCACCGGCCTGTGCCATACCGACCTGATCGTGCGCGATCAGTACTATCCGGTGCCGCTGCCGGCGGTGCTGGGCCATGAGGGGGCGGGCATCGTCGAAGCGGTTGGCCCGAACGTGCGCGACCTCAAGGCGGGGGATCACGTGGTGCTGACCTACGGCGCCTGTGGTCACTGCAATCCCTGCCGGGGTGGACACGGTGCTTACTGCAGGGATTTCTTCGCCCTGAACTTCGGTGGCGATGATGGCCACGGCCATACCGCGATCACCGATGCGCAGGGCCAGCCGCTGCACGATCATTTCTTCGCCCAGTCCTCGTTTGCCACCTACGCGCTGGCCCGCGAGATCAATGCGATCAAGGTGCCTGATGACGCACCACTGGAACTGCTGGGCCCGTTGGGGTGCGGCATCCAGACCGGTGCCGGTGCGGTGCTCAACTCGCTGCAGGTGCGGTCGGGCAGCAGCTTTGCAAGCTATGGTGCCGGTGCGGTGGGCCTGAGCGCGGTGATGGCGGCCAGGGTGGCCGGGGCCACGACCATCATTGCCATCGACGTGGTGCCTTCGCGCCTGGAGCTTGCTCTGGAGCTGGGGGCCACCCACGTGGTCGACAGCCGGGAGACCGATGTGGTCGAGGCGGTGCGTGCGATCACGGGTGGGGGTGCTGACTTCGCGCTGGAATCGACCGGTCGTCCGGACGTGCTGTCCGCTGGCGTCGAGGCGCTGGGTGGGCTGGGCATGATGGGCGTGGTCGGTGCGCCGAAGCTGGGCACCACCGCCAGTTTCGATGTGAACAACCTGCTGCTCGGCGGTCGCAGCATCCGCGGCATCGTCGAGGGCGACAGTGTGCCGCAGGTGTTCATTCCGCAGCTGGTGACCCTGTTCCAGCAGGGGCGCTTCCCGTTCGACAAGCTGGTCAAGTTCTATCCGCTGGAACAGATCAACCAGGCGGCCGAAGACAGCACCCGTGGCATCACCCTGAAGCCGGTGCTGCGCATCGCGGCGTAGTTTCCCCTGTTGGTAGTGCCGGCCGCTGGCCGGCATGGGGCAGATCCGTTTTCCAGAAGATAACGGCTCTGCCCCTTTGTTTGAACGCGTCTTGAAACGGAAACGCTCCGTTGTGAAGACGTAACATGGCGTTGCCGCTGGCGGGTGTACGCTGCGTCCATGATGGCCACGACAGTCGGGCAGCAACAACTGGTGGCGGCACGTGCCGCTTTCGCCGAGGGCGATGCGCGCTCATTGGGCGTGTTGCCGCTGCCGCTTCAGCAGTCATGGCTGCGTTCGCGCGCGGCGGGCCTGCAACCGGGGCAGGAGCCGGACTATCGGCCGCTGCTGGGGCGTGGACAGCGTCTCCCGCATCCCGACGACCGGCGCCTGGCACGTTGCGTGCAGCCGGAGCTGGAACAGCTCTGGGCGGCCTTCGGCGGGCGTGGCTGGACGATGTTCTGCGCCAACCGCGACGGCATGGTGATCGCGCAGCAGGCCCACGGGCTGGAAGATGCTCCCTTGCTGCGGCCGATCCAGGTTGGGCGACAGCTTGGCGAGACGGAGATCGGCACCACCGCGCCGGCGGTCAGTCTGGCCGACGATGTGCCGGCACTGGTGCGCGGCAACGAACATTACCTGCAGCGATTCGCGCCGGTGTTCTGCCTGAGCGAGCCACTGCACGATCTCGACGGCCGGGTCTGCGGGGTGATCGACATCACCGGTCTTGGCGAGCGCGATCCCGCCCTGCTGCAGGGCTATTTCCGGCAGGCTGCGCTGGCCAGCGAAAATCGCTTGTTCCACAGCCTCACCGACGTGCATCTGCTGGCCGTGCAACATGATCCGCGCTGGCTGGCATCACCGCTGCAGGGACTGCTGGCGGTGCAGGAGGATGGCCAGCTGCGTGCAGCCAACCGCGTTGCACGGCGCCTGCTGGGCCTGCCACGGCGCGGCCCGTTGCCGCTGCTGGGGCTGGAAGCGCTGTTTGCCGGTGCCAGTGCGGCGCAACGGCGTCGCCTGCTGCAACCGGGCGCAGCGCATCGTGTCCGGCTGGGCGAAGGCAGTGCGGTCTACCTGCAGCGTCTGCAGGGGCCGCGGGGCGGGGCGCACCGGTCTACTCAGCGGAGCACCCCGGCAGATCCGGTCGCGCCGCTGCTGCGTGACCAGCAGCGTGAGGCCGCGCGTCGCGCGGCCCTGGCCGCTGACGGCAACCTCAGCCTGGCCGCACGCCAGTTGGGAATCTCGCGCACCACGCTGTACAAGCTGCTGCGCGATTGACCGCGTAGTCCACCGGGCAGGGCCCGGCGGGGGCATCAGTCGCGGAAGTTGTTGAACTGCAGCGGCAGTTCGAACTTGCCGGCCTTGAGCACGGCGATGGCGTCCTGCAGATCGTCGCGCTTCTTGCCCTGCACGCGCAGCTTGTCGCCGTTGATCTGGCTTTCCACCTTCAGCTTGGCGTCCTTCAGTGCCGCCGCGATCTTCTTGGCGATCTTCTGCTCGATGCCCTGCTTGACGGTGATCTTCTGCCGGGCCTGGGCCAGGTTGGTTTCGATGTCGCCGAACTCCAGGCTGAGCACGTCGATGCCGCGCGCGGCCAGGCGTGCGCGCAGGATGTCGTTCATCTGCTTGAGCTGGAACTCGGTCGGCGCAGTCTGGTTGATCACATCGCCATCGCGCTCGAACTTGGCGTCCACGCCCTTGAAGTCGAAGCGGGTGGCCAGTTCGCGATTGGCTTGGTCGATGGCGTTGGTCAGCTCGTGGGTGTCGACTTCAGACACGACGTCGAAGGAAGGCATGGGCGGTGCTCCGCAGAATTCAGTGGCGGTCATTCTATCGTGCTGGCTGCATACCCGTTTTGTAGAGTCGAGCCATGCTCGACTCTACAAGGCGGCCCGCCGAGCATGGCTCGGCGCTACATAAGAGCAACAGGCGGGCGATAATGGGCCATGAACGTGCAACGCTCCCCTTCGCGTGCGGTGGCCTGGATGGTCGCTGCGGTCGCCTGTTTCTCGCTGATGGATGCTGGCATGAAGCAGCTGTCGGCCAGCTATCCGACCCTGGAAGTGACCTTCCTGCGTGGTGCGGCTTCGTTGCCGTTCGTGCTGGTCTGGGTGCTGGTCAGCGCCGGCCCGCGCTCGCTGATCCCGCGCCGCTGGGGCCTGCACTTGCTGCGTGGCGGGCTGGGCATGGCGATGATCGGCTGCTTCGTGTTCGCCCTGCGTGACCTGCCGCTGTCCACCGCCTACACCATCTATTTCGTTGCCCCACTGCTGATCGCCGCGCTGTCGGTGCCGTTGCTGGGTGAGCGGGTTGGCCCGCGGCGCTGGGTGGCCATCGGCATCGGCCTGGTCGGCGTGCTGGTGGTGCTGCGGCCGGGCGTGGACGGCTTCATTTCGGTGCCGGGGCTGATGGTGCTGGCCGCGGCCACCGCGTATGCCGTGGCGGCGATCACGGTCAGCCTGCTCACCCGCACCGATACCTCGCAATCGATGGTGGTCTGGTTCCTGGTGATCATGGCCATCGGTGCCGGCCTGCTGGCCCTTCCCGGCTGGGTGCCACTGCAGCTGGCGCATGCGCCGCTGATCGCCGGCATGGGTCTGGCCGGAGCGCTCGGTCAGATCGCCCTGACCAAGGCCTTCCAGCTGGGAGAGGCGTCGATGATCGCGCCGTTGGAGTACAGCGGCCTGGTGTGGGTGATCGGCTGGGACCTGGCCTTCTGGGGCCAGCTGCCGGACAGCTATACCTGGGTGGGCGCGGCGATCATCGTCGCCTCGGGGCTGTACCTGCTGCACCGTGAGCGGGTGAACCGGCAGGAACCGCCGAAGCCGCTGGATCATCCCTGAGCCGGGGTAGTGCCGGCCGCTGGCCGGCAACTCCTTGCCCCGGAGGGATCGCTGCAGGTGCCGGCCAGCGGCCGACACTACCGGGTGCGGGCGACTTAGAACCAAAAGGAATAACATTCTGGTCCATGGCGCGGGCGCGCGACCGCTTGCGCTGGTAGGCTGCACGCCCCCTTCCGTCACCCAGCCGGTGAGCCACGCCCGTGATCGAGTTCCAGCGCCTGCACAAATCCTATGCCGTTGCCGGCCGCGCAGTCAGCGCGCTGCAGCCGCTGGACCTGACCATCGAGGCCGGTGAGGTATTCGGCATCATCGGCCATTCCGGCGCCGGCAAGTCGACCCTGATCCGCATGATCAACCGCCTGGAAGAGCCCAGCGGTGGTCGCCTGCTGATCGGTGGCGAGGATGTCACCGCACTGGACGCGGATGGCCTGCGCGCGTTGCGCCGGCGCATCGGCATGATCTTCCAGCACTTCAACCTGCTGTCGTCGCGCACGGTGGCCGGCAATGTCGCCTTCCCGCTGGAGCTGGCCGGCACGCCGAAGGCGGAGATCGACGCGCGCGTGGCCGAGTTGCTGCAGACCGTGGGCCTGGAGGCGCATGCGCAGAAGTACCCCGCACAGCTGTCCGGTGGCCAGAAGCAGCGCGTCGGCATCGCCCGTGCGCTGGCGACACGCCCGCAGATCCTGCTGTGCGACGAGGCCACCAGTGCGCTGGACCCGCAGACCACCGCCTCGGTGTTGTCGCTGCTGTCGAAGATCAATCGCGAGCTGGGCCTGACCATCGTGCTGATCACCCACGAGATGGATGTGATCCGCCGTGTCTGCGACCGTGTCGCCGTGCTCGACGCCGGCCAGATGGTCGAGACCGGGCCGGTCACCCGGGTGTTCCTGCATCCGCAGCACCCGACCACGCGCCGTTTCGTCAGCGAATCGGAGCACGTGGACGAAGGCGCGCTGCATCGTGATTTCGATGCCGTCGGTGGCCGCATCGTGCGGCTGACCTTCCTCGGCGGAGACACCTACGAACCCCTGCTCGGCAGTGTCGCGCGGGAGACCGGGGTCGACTACAACATCCTGTCCGGCCGTATCGACCGGATCAAGGACACCCCGTATGGCCAGCTGGTGGTCGCCCTGGTGGGCGGTGACCAGTCCGCCGCGCAGGCCGCGTTCGTGGCTGCCGGCGTGCACGTTGAGGAGCTGCGTCGATGATCATCGCCACTGCCGGCGGATTCTTCCGCCACCTGGATGCGGGCAAGTGGGCCGACATCGGCCAGGCCACCATCGACACTCTTCTGATGCTGCTCGGTTCGCTGCCGCTGACCCTGGCCATCGGCCTGCCGCTGGGCGTGCTGCTGTACCTGTTCGGTGCGCCGCAGATGAAGCGCCGTCCGTTCGCCTACGGCGTGCTGGCGCTGGTGGTGAACCTGTTGCGCTCGGTGCCTTTCATCATCCTGATGATCGTGCTGATCCCGGTCACCCTGTTCCTGATGGGGACGTCGCTGGGGGTACGCGGTGCGATCGTGCCGCTGGTGATCGGTGCCGCGCCGTTCTACGCGCGCCTGGTCGAAACCGCACTGCGCGAAGTGGACCGTGGCGTGATCGAAGCGACCCAGTCGATGGGTGCCACCACCTGGCAGCTGGTCACCCGCGTGCTGCTGCCCGAGGCACGCCCCGGCCTGATCGCCGGTGCGACGGTCACCACCGTGGCGCTGATCGGCTTCACCGCGATGGGCGGTGCGATTGGTTCCGGCGGCCTTGGTGACCTGGCGTTCCGCGATGGCTACCAGCGTTCGCACACCGACGTGGCCCTGGTTACCGTGGTGCTGCTGTTGGTTCTGGTGCAGCTGCTGCAGATGCTCGGCGACCGCCTGGTCGCGCATTACAGCCGCAAATGACGAGGCGCCGGGGCGCTGCCCCCGGCGTCGCCCGGTGCATCGCGGCAGCCGGCCAGCGGCCGGCTCTACCCCATTGCCTGGAAACGGTAGTGCCGGCCGCTGGCCGGCAGAGCCCGCAGAACCTGCAGAACTTCGACAGTGTACCTGTCATAGCGCCAGGCTCTGGAAGCCGCCACACCCATCAGGAATCGATATCGCCAGACTGGGACTGGCAGCACACCCCGTTCCTTGGTATGTTCCGTTCAACGTAATACGTTTTACGGAATGATCCGTTCATTCCGCTGCAAGCAGACCCGTGCCCTGTTTGAAGGAACCTGTCCACGTGCCTGGCTTTCGATCCGGCGGGCTGCCGAGCGCAAGCTGCAGCTGCTCGACTCGGCACAGACGTTGGCATTCCTGCGCAGCCCGCCCGGGAACCGACTCGAGGCGCTGTCAGGTGATCGGAGAGGGCAGTACAGCTTGCGTATCAATGACCAGTGGCGGCTGTGCTTTACCTGGACTGACAACGGTGCCGATGCCGTGGAAATTGTTGACTATCACTGAGGTGCCCGCCATGAAGCGTCCCCACAACGGCATGCGCGCCATCCATCCTGGCGAGATCCTGCGCGAAGAGTTCCTGATGCCTCTGGCGTTGAGCGTGAACGCGCTGGCAAGGGCCTTGGATGTTCCCGCAACACGGCTGCACGCCATCGTGCACGGGGAGCGCAGTATTTCGGCCGATACCGCGGCACGGCTGGCGCGACATTTTGGTGGGGATGCCGCGTCCTGGCTTGCGATGCAGGCGGCCTACGACCTCAAGACATTGCCAACGCGCAGCGAGATCGAGCGACGGGTACAGCCGCGGGCAGCGTGAATTCGGGGCGCACGGACCGAGGTCCGCGGCCACAATCCAGTCAACGCACGTTCGGTACTTCGTAGCCCAGCTTGCCGACCTGCTCCGGGTGCTGCGGCACGCGCTTGAGCTTGTCGGTGTTCACGCCGTACTCGTCACGCAGGCGCTCGGCCAGCTCCTTGTACAGGGCTTTGTCCATGTCCGGCGTACGCGAGAAGATCCAGGCCATTTCACGGCCGGGATAGCCGATCAGCGCCCACGAGTAATCCGGCGCTACTTCCAGCACCCTCGAATGGGTGGGCACGACACGGTAGAACCAGGTGCGCCAGCCGTGGTTGCCGCTGTCCGGGTCGACGCTGGCGCGGGCACGCACTTCCTGCAGCGGTTCGCCGAAGCCATCACGGTAGCGGTAGGTAATGCCGACCTTGTGCTCGTCGCGCAGTTCGTAGTTATTGACGCTGGCCACATGGCCGCGCTCGATGAAGTTCGGTACGCGGCCGATCACGTACCAGGTACCCATGAAGCGCTTCAGGTCGATCGGTGCGTCCAGGGCAGCCGCACCAGAGGCGCTGGTACGGGGCGACGGCGGCTCACTGGCGGCCACGGCGGGGCCGGCCAGGGAAAGGGCCAGCAGCGCGGCGCAGAGCGGGCGGATCGAAGTCATGCGGGAGCGGGCTCCAGTGGGCTTGCACGCGCATGGTCGACTGTGTGCACGCGATCCGTCAATGGTGTCGCAACCTGTGAGAAGGGGGTTGCCCATGCTGTGTTGCATTGTCCACCGGAGAAGCCCCATGAACGCACGTTCCGTCCGCCGCTCTGCAACTGAACGCGTCATTCTCGAGCGTGCCGACCCGCGCCTGCTGCGCAGCGTGCAGCAGCTGGCCCTGGCCGGTATGGCGCTGGTACTGGTCTGGCCGGCCGCGCGCGGCAGCAGTGCCTGGCTGGGCTGGCTACCCATGTGGCTGGTGGGCATGCCGCTGGTGGCCTGGTGGGCGTTGCTGCGCTTTCCGTTGCCGCGCCTGTCGTGGCTGCGGCTGGCGCGTCGTACCGGTGGACAGGCACGTCGCCGTAGCGGCGGGGCGGCGCGAGGCCGTCGCGGCTCCACCGCCGCGGCCTGACCTTCGACACGGGGGCGGCCGCGGCGATCCATGCTAGCGTTCCACGGCTTATGACTGCCTGGAGCTGCAATGTCTCGACTCGCTTCCGCCTGCCTGCTGGCCGGCATGATGACCGCTGCCTCGGTGGGGACCGCCGTGGCCGCTGAAGACACCGATCGCTACGCCTGGCTCGAAGACGTCACCGGCGACAAGCCGCTGACCTGGGTCAAGGAACAGAACGCCAAGTCCGAGGCGCGCCTGGCGCAGACCCCGGCCTTCAAGCAGATGGAGACCAGCATGCGCGAGGTGCTCGACTCCGATGCCAAGATCCCCGGCGTGCAGAAGATCGGCGACTACTACTACAACTTCTGGAAGGACCAGCAGCACGAGCGCGGCCTGTGGCGGCGCACCACCCTGGCCGAGTACCGCAAGGCCTCGCCGCAGTGGGAAACCGTGCTCGACCTGGATGCGCTGAACAAGGCCGAGGGTGAGAACTGGGTCTGGCACGGCGCCGATTGCCTGCGCCCGGATTACAGCCGCTGCCTGATCGCGCTGTCGCGCGGTGGCGCCGACGCCGACGTCACCCGTGAGTTCGACCTGGCCAACAAGACCTGGATCAAGGACGGCTTCTTCCGTCCCGAGTCCAAGGGCGGCCTCAACTGGGTCGACCGCGACACCGTGTTCGTCTACACCGACTTCGGTGCGGGCTCGATGACCACCTCCGGCTACCCGCGCGTGGCCAAGCTGTGGAAGCGCGGCACGCCGATGACCTCGGCCACCGTGGTGTACGAAGGCAAGCCGGAAGACATGTACATCGCGGCGATGCACGATGACACCCCGGGCTTCGAGCGCAACCTGGTCAGCCGCACGCTGGCGTTCTACAACAACGAGCTCTACCTGCGTGGCGACGATGGCACGCTGACCAAGATCGACGCGCCGAACTCGGCCGAGAAGGGCCTGCACAAGCAGTGGCTGACCCTGGAACTGCGCGATCCGTGGACCGTGGGCGGCAAGACCTACGCGTCCGGTTCGCTGCTGGCGACGAAGCTGGACGACTTCCTGGCCGGCAAGCGCGACTTCGAGGTGCTGTTCACCCCGACCGCGACCACCTCGCTGGCCGGCGCCACCTGGACCAAGAGCCACCTGGTGCTGAACGTGCTGGATGACGTCAAGAACCGCCTGTCGGTGCTGACCCCGGGCGCCGATGGCTGGCAGACCAGCCGCTTCGTCGGCGCGCCGGCCTTTGGCACGCTGGCCGTGGGCGCAGTGGACAGCAACGACAGCGATGCGGTGTGGCTGACCGCCACCGACTACCTGACCCCGACCACGCTGGCTCTGGCCGAGATCGGCCAGGCGCCGGAAACGTTGAAGACCATGCCGGCCTTCTTCGATGCCAAGGGCAAGGTGATCGAGCAGCACTTCGCCACCAGCAAGGACGGCACCCGCGTGCCGTACTTCGTGGTGCACGACAAGGCGATGAAGCTGGACGGCTCCAACCCGACCCTGCTGTACGGCTATGGTGGCTTCGAGATCTCGCTGACCCCGAATTACTCCGGTGGCATGGGCCGCGCCTGGCTGGAGAAGGGCGGTGTGTACGTGGTCGCCAACATCCGTGGTGGTGGCGAGTACGGCCCGCGCTGGCACCAGGCAGCGCTGAAGCAGAACCGTCACAAGGCCTATGAAGACATGGCTGCGGTGGCGCGCGATCTGGTCAAGCGCAAGATCACCAGCGCCAAGCACCTGGGCGTGCAGGGTGGCAGCAACGGTGGCCTGCTGACCGGCAACATGCTGACCCAGTACCCGGAACTGTTCGGTGCAGTGGTGGTGCAGGTGCCGCTGCTGGACATGAAGCGCTACAGCCACCTGTTGGCCGGTGCCTCGTGGATGGCCGAATACGGCAACCCGGACACCAGCGACTGGGAGTTCATCAAGACCTTCTCGCCGTACCATCTGTTCAACGAGAAGAAGAACTACCCGCCGGTGCTGTTCACTACCTCCACCCGCGATGACCGCGTGCACCCGGGCCATGCCCGCAAGATGGCGGCGAAGATGATCGACGCCGGCAAGGACGTGACCTACTACGAGAACATCGAAGGTGGCCACGGCGGCGCAGCCAACAACGCGCAGGCCGCACACATGTCCGCACTGGCCTACAGCTTCCTGTGGGAGCGGTTGGGCGGCAAGTAAGCAGAACGGAAAACGCCGCCCCAGGGCGGCGTTTTTCGTTGGGTTCACGTATCCACGCATGGCGTGGATCTACCTACGTATCGTGCGCTGGGTCAGTAGATCCACGCCATGCGTGGATGCCGTTCGCGCAGATCGATCAGGCGCCCCAGCTCTTCAACCCGCGTGCAATCCGCGCCACCGCCTCCTGCAGCCGCGGCACTTCCTGGGTATAGGCCAGGCGCACATGCTGGTTGGCGCGATGGAAACCGAAATCCAGCCCCGGGGTGAACGCCACGTGTTCGGTTTCCAGGAAGTGCGCACAGAACGCCTGCGCGTCATCGGTGAACGCGCTGACATCGGCGTACAGGTAGAACGCGCCCTGCGGCTCGACCTCGATGCGGAAACCCAGCTCGCGCAACGCGGCCAGCAGGAAATCACGGCGCTGGCGGAACGCCTCGCGGCGCTGTTCGAAGATCGCCATCGATTCCTCGCTGAAGCAGGCCAGTGCGGCGTGCTGGGCGATGCTTGAGGCGCTGATGTACAGGTTCTGCGCCAGCTTCTCCAGGTCCGGCACCGCCGCCGGCGGCGCCACCAGCCAACCCAGCCGCCAGCCGGTCATGCCGAAATATTTGGAGAAGCTGTTCAGCACGAACGCGCTGTCATCCACCTGCAGCACGCTGGGTGCATCCAGGCCGTAGGTCAGGCCGTGGTAGATCTCGTCCACCACCAGATGGCCGCCACGCGCGTGCAGGGCCTGCGACAGTGCCGCCAGTTCGTCGGCGGACAGCACGGTGCCGGTCGGATTGGCGGGGGAGGCCACCAGTGCGCCGACGCTGTCGGCATTCCAGTGCTGTTCCACCAGCGACGGTGTGAGCTGGTAGGCGGTGTCCGGGCCGACCGGAACCAGCTGTGCACCGCCTTCCACCAGGCGCAGGAAATGACGGTTGCAGGGATATCCGGGGTCGGCCAGCAGCCAGTGGCGGCCCGGATCGACCAGCAGGCTGCTGGCCAGCAGCAGCGCACCGGAGCCGCCGGGAGTGACCAGGATGCGTTCGGGATCGATATCCAGCCCGTAGTGGCTGCGATAGAAGCCACTGATCGCCTGGCGCAGGGCCGGCAGGCCACGTGCGGCGGTGTAGCGGGTATGGCCGGCGGCCAATGCGGCCTGGCCGGCACGCACGACCGGTTCGGCCGTGGTGAAGTCCGGTTCGCCGATTTCCAGGTGGATCACATCGTGGCCCGCCTGTTCCAGCGCCTGCGCGCGGGCCAGCAGGGACATCACGTGGAACGGAGCGATTTCATGGCTGCGCCGGCTGTAGCCCGGCGTGTGGGGCAGGGTACTCATGTGCCCATGGTACGCCGCGCGTCCTGGTAGTGCCGGCCGCTGGCCGGCAACCCCCCGCCTCTGTTTATCCCGAGGTTGCCGGCCAGCGGCCAGCACGACCCATGACGATCCGCAGGGTTGCCCGCAACCCTCCTGCAACCCAGACTCGAGCACAAGGACGCCATTGCATTGCGGCTCAAGGAGCCTTATCTCATGAAATCCACCCTCTGCCTGTTGCTTGCGAGCCTGATGACCACCACTGCCACCGCCGCCACGCCGCCCGTTCCGCCGGATGCCGCCAAGCATCCGCATGTGGTCAAGGCGCCGTTCGGCGCGACCCGCAACGACGACTATTACTGGCTGCGCGACGACAAGCGCGAGAACAAGGACATGCTGGCCTACCTGCAGGCCGAGAATGCCTACGCCGACCAGTTGCTGGCGCCGCTGAAGCCGCTGGAAGACACCCTGTACAAGGAGATCGTCGGCCGCATCAAGCAGGACGATTCCAGTGTGCCGGCGCGCGAGCGTGGCTACTGGTACTACAGCCGCTTCGAGACCGGCCAGGACTACCCGATCCACGCACGCCGCAAGGGCGGCATGGATGCCGCCGAGGAAATCCTGCTGGACGTCAACACGATGGCCGCCGGCAAGGGCTACTTCAGCGTCGGCTCGATGGAAGTCAGCCAGGACAACCAGCTGCTGGCCTGGGCCGATGACGATGTCGGTCGCCGCCAGTACACCATCCGCTTCAAGGACCTGGCTACCGGCAAGGTGCTGCCCGATGTGATCACCGGCAGCTCCGGCGACCTGGTCTGGGCCGACGACAACCGCACCGTGCTGTATGTCGAGAACGATCCGGAAACGCTGCTGACCGTACGCGTGAAGAAGCACGTGCTGGGCACCCCGGCCAGTGCCGACACCGTCGTCTACGAAGAGAAGGACGACAGCTTCTACATGGGCATCGGCCGCACCCGCGACGATCGCTTCATCACCATCGGCGTGCACAGCACTGTGTCCTCGGAAGAGCGCTACGCGCCGGCCAGCGACCCGACCACGTTCACCGTACTGGCGCCGCGCCAGCGCGATGTGGAGTACGACGCTGACCACTACGACGGCCGCTGGGTGATCCGCACCAACGACGGTGCGAAGAACTTCAAGCTGGTCACCGCACCGACCGATGCGACCTCGCGCGCACAGTGGAAGGACTGGATCGCGCATGACGATGCGGTGTTCATCGAAGGCTTCGAGCTGTTCGACAGCTACACCGCCATCGCCGAACGGTCCGAGGGCCTGGAGCGCATCCGCCTGCTGTTCAAGGATGGCCGCAGTGACTACGTGAAGGCCGATGAGCCGGCGTACTCGATGGGCCTGGGCGACAACACCGAGGCCGATACGCCATGGCTGCGCTACGTCTACACCTCGATGACCACCCCCACCACCGTGTTCGAGCTGAACACCGCCACCGGTGAGCGGCGCCAGCTGAAGGTGCAGCCGGTGATCGGCTATGACGCGTCGAAGTACGAAACCGATCGTGTCTGGATCACCGCGCGCGATGGCGTGAAGGTGCCGGTGTCGCTGGTCTACCGCAAGGGCTACCAGAAGGATGGCAAGGGCGCGCTGTTCCAGTACGCCTATGGCAGCTACGGCATGTCGATGGATCCGTACTTCAACCAGACCGCGGTAAGCCTGCTCGATCGTGGCGTGGTGTATGCCATCGCCCATATCCGTGGCGGCCAGGAGATGGGCCGTGACTGGTACGAGAACGGCAAACTGCTGCACAAGCAGAACACCTTCAACGACTTCATCGACGTCACCCGCGGTCTGGTCGCACAGGGCTGGGCGGCGAAGGATCGCGTCGCCGCGTCCGGCGGCAGCGCCGGTGGCCTGCTGATGGGCGCGGTGGCCAACCAGGCGCCGCAGGACTACCGGGTGATGGTGGCGCAGGTACCGTTTGTCGACGTGGTCACCACCATGCTCGACCCGACCATTCCGCTGACCACCAACGAGTACGACGAGTGGGGCAACCCGGAGCAGAAGCCGTACTACGACTACATGCTGTCCTACTCGCCCTACGACAACGTGAAGCAGCAGGCGTACCCGGCGCTGTTCGTGGGCACCGGCCTGTGGGATTCGCAGGTGCAGTACTGGGAGCCGGCCAAGTGGGTGGCCAAGCTGCGTGACGACAACACCGGCCACTACCCGATCCTGTTCCGCACCAACATGGAAGCCGGCCACGGTGGCAAGTCGGGTCGCTTCCAGCGCTACCGCGAGCTGTCCGAGTCGTATGCGTTCGTGCTGCAGCAGCTGGGCATCGCCCAACCGTAAGGGCACAGGGGTGCCGGGCGTTGCCTGGCATCCCGAACCGCTATCCTAGCGGCCATGAGCCAGCCCGACCCCTCCGCACCCCGCGATGCTGCCACGCCACCGCGCGTGGTGCGTTTCCGCTGGGCGTGGTGGCTGCTGGCCTACGTCAGCCTGGGCACCGGTATCGTCGGCATCTTCGTGCCGGGCCTTCCCACCACCGTATTCATCCTGATCTCGGCCTGGGCTGCCTCGCGTGGTTCCGAGCGCCTGCACAACTGGCTGCTGCAGCACCCGCGCTTCGGCCCGGCCATTGCCAACTGGCAGGCACACGGGGCGGTCAGCCGCTACGGCAAGTGGATGGCCACGATCACCATGGCAGTGTGCGCCGGCATCATGCTGTGGTGCGTGCCGATCGCCTGGGTGAAGTGGTTCTCGATCGGCAGCATGACCATGGTGGCGATCTGGCTGTGGACCCGGCCGCTGCCGCCGCCTGCAGATTGAGCGCCTGCGGTGGTGCCGGCCGCTGGCCGGCAACCCGATCCCCTGCACCAACCGCTCAGCCGCCAATGGCTATACTCGGGGCATGAAGATCCCCCATCGAAACGCCATCCTGATTCCGCTGGCAGCGGCCTCGCTGCTGCTCCTCGCCGCCTGCGGCAACAAGGGCCCGCTGGTACTGCCGCAGAAGCCGGTGCCGGTGGAAGAAACCGTCGAACCGGTTGCCGTGCCCGCTACCGAAGCGACCCCGGCGCAGACCGAAGGCAGCGGCACCCCGGCCACGACCGTAGAGCCGGCTGCACCGACCACGCAACCGGCGCCTGCGCCTGCGAAGAAGGTGGGCGGCGGGAATGAGTAAGGCCGGTTCCAAGGCGCTGCGCTTCAGCAAGATGCATGGCGCGGGCAATGATTTCGTAGTGATCGACCTGCGTGACGGCAGCGCGCCGCCCACGCCTGAACTTGCCGCGCGCCTGGCTGACCGCCACACCGGCGTCGGCTGCGACCAGATCCTGACCATCGAAGCGCCGCGCGCGGAAGGTTCGGTGGCGTCGTACCGCATCTGGAATGCCGACGGTTCCAACTCCGAGCAGTGCGGCAACGGCGCGCGCTGCATCGCGGCCTGGCTGGTGCGTGAGGGCAGTGCGCAGGGGGATCAGTTCGTCATCGACAGCCCGCTGGCCAGTCATGAGGTGAAGGCCCTGGGCGATGGCCAGTTCGCTGTGACCATGGGCGTGCCTGCGTTCGAGCCGGTCAACGTGCCGCTGGTGGGCTTCGCCCATGCACGCGAGGAGTACCTGCTGCCGTTGCAGGGCGAGAGCATACGCTTCGCCGCGGTGTCGATGGGCAATCCGCATGCGGTGATCGAAGTGGGCCTGATCGATGCAGCACCGGTCGAGCGCGTCGGTTCGCTGCTGCAGCAGCATGCCTCGTTCCCGCGCTCGGTGAACGTGGGTTTTGCCCAGGTGATGGGCCCGGCGCATGCACGTCTGCGTGTGAATGAACGTGGCGTCGGCGAAACCCTGGCCTGCGGCAGCGGCGCCTGCGCCGCTGCGGTGACCCTGATGCAGCGTGGCCGCCTGCAGCGCGATGCGCGCATCAGCCTGCCCGGGGGGGACCTGCGCATCCAGTGGCCGGGCGATGGCCAGCCGGTGGTGATGGCCGGCCCGACCGCATTCGTCTTCGAAGGGGAGTGGATCGCATGACCGAAACCGTCGACAAGCTCGGGGCCCATGAAGTCGCTGCGTGGTTGCGGCGACATCCCGGCTTCCTCAAGCAGTTCCCGGACCTGGCCCTGACCCTGGTGGTGCCACGCGACGACGGCCCGACCGCGTCGCTGGCCAGCTACCAGCTGGAAGTGCTGCGCGAGAAGAACCGCGAGCTGGCACGACGGTTGGCCGATCTGGGCGCCACCGCCCAGGTCAATGAACGCCTGGCAGTGCGCACGCATCAGCTGACCCTGGCGCTGATGAAGCAGGACAACGCCGCCGACACCCTGCGTGCGATGGCTGCCTCGCTGCAGGAAGATTTCGCCGGCGACCTGGTGCGATTGGTGGTGCACACGCCGGTGGCCGGGCTGGAACAGGCCGACTGGCTGCAGGTGATCGCCGCCGATGATGCGCAGCTGGGCCCGTTCCGCGACTGCCTGAAGGACGGCGAGCCGATCTGCGGGCGCCTGCAGCCGGAAAAGAATGCCGTCCTGTACGGCGTGCGCAGCGAAGAAGTGCAGACCACCGCGCTGCTGCCGTTGCCGGGCGTGGGCCTGATTGCTGTGGGCAGCCACGACCCGAACCGCTTCTACCCGGGCATGGGCACGCTGTTCCTGCGCATGATGGGCGATGCGTTGGCCACCGGCCTGAAGCGCTTCCCGGGCTGAGCAGGATACGACGATGAGCGCGGTACAGGCCTTCCTGCAGCATCTGCAGGTAGAGCGGCGGATGTCGGCACATACGCTCGACGCCTACCGCCGCGACCTGGACGCGTTGTCGGTCTGGGCCGAGCCGCGCGGTGTTGCGGTGGACGCACTCGATGCCGAGGCGCTGCGCCAGTTCGTTGCCGACGAGCACCGCAGAGGCCTGTCAGCCAAGAGCCTGCAGCGCCGCTTGTCGGCCTGCCGCAGCTTCTACGCCTGGCTGCTCAAGCACGGGCGCATCGAGGTCAGTCCGGCGGCGACGCTGAAGGCGCCGCGTGCGCCGCGCCGGTTGCCGCAGGTGCTTGACGCCGACGAAGCCGTGCAGCTGGTCGAGCTGGAACCGGAAGGTGAGCTCGGCCGCCGTGACCGCGCGCTGCTGGAACTGTTCTATTCCTCTGGCCTGCGCCTGAGCGAAGTCTGCGCGTTGACCTGGCGGGATCTGGATTTCGACAGCGGCCTGGTCAACGTGCTGGGCAAGGGCAACCGCCAGCGTCGTGTGCCGTTCGGCCGGCCGGCGCGCGAAGCGCTGCAGGCGTGGCGTGCGGAAAGTGGCGGCGGCCCGGCCTCGCCGGTGTTTCCCGGTCGCAACGGGCCGATCAGCCAGCGTGCGGTGCAGATCCGCATCCGCCAGCTGGCGCAGCGCCAGGGCCTGTTCAAGCACGTGCACCCGCACATGCTGCGGCACAGTTTTGCCAGCCATATCCTGGAATCGTCCGGCGACCTGCGCGGTGTGCAGGAACTGCTTGGCCATGCCGACATCGCAACCACCCAGATCTACACCCACCTTGATTTCCAGCACCTGGCCAAGGTCTACGACGCCGCGCATCCACGTGCGAAGCGTCGCAGCAAGGACGACAAGGCTGAATAGACCGCCCTTGATCTGGATCAGGGCAGGGCGCGCGCTACCGGCGCATCGTGGCCGCAGGCCACGAGGAACCCGCCACCATGGCGAAGCCCATTCCGCTGCACCCCAGGCATCCCGAGCGCATCTGCTGGGGCTGCGATCGCTACTGCGCGGCTGACGCGCTGGCCTGCGGCAATGGCTCCGGCCGCACCCAGCACCCGATCGAGACGCAGGGTGAGGACTGGTACATCGCCTGGGGCATCGAGCCGAATCCGGATCGGCCTTCGCAGGCCAAGCGCTGAACGGCAGGCGTTCCACGTTCGGGCGGCGGGGTCCGCGCGCATTGCGATGCGCTCGTTAAAAGGGCGCCCTCTTCCCATGGGGCGCCGCCAAGCGCTGAACGGCAGCCATCCGCACAGGCTTGATCGCACCCGGCGCTGTCCCCATGTCCCGGGAACAGCTATCGGAGGCCGCATGGACCCCAGTCAGAATCCCAACGTTTTCCACGCCACCACCATCGTCTGCGTCCGTCGCGGCGAGCACGTGGCCATTGCCGGCGACGGCCAGGTCACGCTGGGCCACACCGTGATGAAGGGCAATGCGCGCAAGGTGCGCCGCCTCGGCCGAGACGGCCAGGTGCTGGCCGGCTTCGCCGGTGCCGCCGCCGATGCCTTCACCCTGTTCGAGCTGTTCGAGGCCAAGCTGGAAAAGCACGGCCAGCTGCAGCGCGCTGCGGTCGAACTGGCCAAGGATTGGCGCACCGAGCGCCGCCTCGGCAAGCTCGAGGCCCTGCTGGCAGTGGCCGACAAGGAAACCTCGCTGATCATCAGCGGCACCGGTGATGTGATCGAGCCGGAGGACGGCATCATCGCCATCGGTTCCGGTGGTTCCTATGCACTGTCGGCCGCGCGCGCGCTGATGGCGCACACCGAACTGGATGCGCGCACCATTGCCAGCGAAGCGATCGGCATTGCCGGCGACATCTGCATCTACACCAACCGCAACGTGGTGGTCGAGGAGCTGTGAGGGTCGTGCCGGCCGCTGGCCAGCAACCTCATGATCCCCCGCACGCGTGCCTGGTTGCCGGCCAGTGGCCGGCACTACCGACACTGAATCCGTGAGCACATCCATGTCGAAGATCGAAGTTTCCTCCGCCACCATGACCCCGCGCGAGATCGTGCAGGAACTGGACCGGCATATCGTGGGCCAGCACGACGCCAAGCGCGCCGTGGCCATTGCCCTGCGCAACCGCTGGCGCCGCATGCAGCTGGTGCCCGAGCTGCGCAATGAAGTGATGCCGAAGAACATCCTGATGATCGGCCCGACCGGCGTCGGCAAGACCGAGATCGCGCGTCGACTGGCCACCCTGGCCAACGCGCCGTTCGTCAAGGTTGAAGCCACCCGCTTCACCGAAGTCGGCTACGTCGGCAAGGACGTCGAGCAGATCATCCGCGACCTGGCCGATACCGCGGTCAAGCTGTACCGCGAACAGGCCAAGGTGCGCGTGCGTACCCAGGCCGAAGAACGCGCCGAAGACCGCATCCTCGATGCGCTGCTGCCGCGCCGCAGCGGTGGCATCGGTTTCGATCCGGAAGTCGCCCGCAACGAACCGTCGGCGCAGGACAACGAGACCCGCATCAAGTTCCGCAAGATGCTGCGCAACGGTGAGCTGGACGAGCGCGAGATCGAGCTCGACCTGGCTGCCAACGTCAGCATGGACATCATGACCCCGCCGGGCATGGAGGAAATGGGCCAGCAGCTGAAGTCGATGTTCGCCAACCTCGGCGGTGGAGCCAAGGCGCATAAGCGCACGCTGACCATCAAGGCCGCGCGTCCGCTGCTGATCGAGGAAGAAGCCGGCAAGCTGGTCAACGAGGACGACATCCGCACTGCCGCGATCGAGGCCTGCGAGCAGCACGGCATCGTCTTCATCGACGAGATCGACAAGGTCGCCAAGCGTGGTGACAACGTCGGTGGTGGCGACGTGTCGCGCGAAGGCGTGCAGCGCGACCTGCTGCCGCTGGTGGAAGGCTCCAACGTGTCGACCAAGTACGGCACGATCAAGACCGACCACATCCTGTTCATTGCTTCGGGCGCGTTCCATCTGGCCAAGCCCAGCGACCTGATTCCGGAGCTGCAGGGCCGCTTCCCGATCCGCGTGGAGCTGGGTGCGCTGAGCAAGGGTGATTTCGTGCGCATCCTGACCGAGCCGAAGGCCGCGCTGACCAAACAGTACGAAGCGCTGCTGGCCACCGAAGGCGTCAAGGTCAGCTTCACTGCCGACGCCATCGATCGTCTGGCCGAGATCGCCTTCCAGGTGAACGAGCGCCAGGAGAACATCGGTGCCCGTCGCCTGCATACGGTGCTGGAGCGGCTGCTGGATTCGCTCAGCTACGAGGCACCGGACCGCGACGGCGAAACCCTGGCCATCGACAGCGCTTACGTCGATGCACATCTGGGTGAGCTGGTGCAGGACCCGGACCTGAGCCGCTACATCCTGTAACGCCCGACGCTGCAAAGCATGAGGCCGCCGAAAGGCGGCCTTTTGCTTTGGCAGTCAGCGCGAGTGCCGTGTGCGGTAGGCCTGCAGCACCTGGTCGATCACCGCGCTGGTGCGGGCGGCGCTGATGCCGTTCGATGGCGAGTGGCCGTTGCCGCGCAGCTCATCCACCAGAGTGGCGATCAACGGCTGCTGGATCGACGGCGGGTTCGGGATGTCGAACGCCTGCACGCCGGCCTCGGTCTCCAGAACCACCGGGATGTCCTCGAAGGTGGCAAAGCGCAGTTGTCCGCGATCGCCGGTGATCTCGATCTCATCCTGGCGGCGGAACGCGCAGAAACTCCATTGCGCGATGCCGTGCGCCCCCGTCCCGGTGCGGAAGCACATCGAAACGCTGTCCTCGGCGACGTAGGCGCCGGTCAACGAGCTGGCCAGGCCACGCACATCGCTCAGCGGCCCCAGCAGATGGTCCAGCAGGTCCAGGGTATGCGAGCCCAGATCGACGAACAGCCCGCCGCCGGCGATCGCCGGGTTGGTCCGCCAGAAGTCCGGCGATGTGGCATTCGCCGAATGCGGCCGGTGCAGGGTGGCGCGCACGCTGCGCGGTGTGCCGATCGCGCCGCTGTCCAGCAGCTGCTTCACCTGCGCGAAGCGGGGTAGGGCGCGGCGGTAGTAGGCCACGAACACCGGCACGCCGCTGCGCGCGCTGGCCTCCAGTACGCGTTCGCATTCCGCGTGATCCATGGCCATCGGCTTTTCGATGTAGACCGGCTTGCCCGCGGCAATCGCCTGCAACGCGTAGTGCATGTGCGTGGAGGGCGGCGTCGCAACGTAGATCGCGTTCACTTCCGGGTCGGCGATGAGTGCATCGGCGTCCGCGTACCAGCGGGGAATCGCATGGCGCCGCGCATAATCCTCGGCCAACGCCGCATTGCGGCGCATGACCGCCGCCACCCGTGAGCCCGGCGTGTTGGCCAGGGCCGGCCCGCTCTTCTTCTCGGTGACGCTGCCACAGCCGATGAAGCCCCACACCACGTTGTCCAGGATCATGGGTTCGTCCTCAGATGAGTGTCGCGGTGGCGGCAGCAGCTCTACTCATGCTTCCGGCAGCGGCTCGGGCACCGTTCCGGGCACGAACACGCCTTCTTTCACGTAGGCGGCCAGGGTCATGTCCAGCGCAAGCATGCCGTCGCGCTTGAGGTCCATCAGTTCCGGTTCGACCATCGCGCCATGCAGTACGCCCAGCACAGTGGCGTGCAGCATGCGCGCGGCGATCTTCGGGTCCGCGCCTTCGCGCAGCTGGCCCAGGTCCTGGGCCCGGCGCAGGGCGCGCTCCATCCGGTCCAGCGCGTCGCGGAAGCCGGCCTGCTGCATTTCGGTCAGCACCTTGGTATCGGCCGAGGCGTCGCTGCGCAGCATGATCTCCATGGTCTTGCGCAGGCGTTCGTCCTCGGACAGCTCGATGAACGAGTGGATCATCACTGCGCGCAGGTCGTGCACCGGTGTGTCGCGCTGGTCGGTGGAGGTGCGCTCCAGTTCCTGCATGAAGGGCAGGTGCACCCGTTCGACGATCGCGGCCAGCACCTCGCTCTTGTTCTTGAAGTGCCAGTACACCGCGCCACGGGTATAGCCGGCGCGGGCACCGATCATCTCCAGCGTGGTACGGGCCACGCCGTGTTCATGGAAGCAGGCTTCGGCGGCGTCAAGGATGCCTTCCCGGGTTGCCTGGGTGTCCTCTTTGGTCTTGCGGGCCATGGGTGTGGGTACGAGTGCGGGTGAAACGTGGCTGAATTGTACCGGTTTACAAACAAACAAGCATGTATGTATATTTCGCACCCATCATTCCCGTCGTGTGCGTGGCAGGCCCGTCCGGCTCCCACTCCGCCCGGGTGGGCGCTGTTCGCACGGTCTTCACCTTCGCTGGTGGAGGGTCCGCCGTATCAGCGCTGGCTGAGACCCTTTCCTTCAAGAGCCTTTCCGTCATGTTGCTGAGCCGAATCCGACCCTTTGCACTGTCGCTGGCAATCGCCGCGACCGTGGCTGCCTGCGGCGGCCAACCCCAGGCCCCCGAACAGGGCCCGGGTGACGTCACCGTGGTCACGCTGAAGTCCGAGACCGTGGGCCTCACCCGCGAGCTGCCGGGCCGTACCAACGCCTTCCTGGTCGCCGAAGTGCGTCCGCAGGTCAACGGCATCGTCGCCAAGCGCCTGTTCACCGAGGGCGGCATGGTCAAGGCCGGCGAGCCGCTGTACCAGATCGAGGATGCGAGCTACCGCGCGCAGGCCAACAGTGCCCGTGCCCAGCTGGCGCGTGCCGAGGCCACCGCCAACGCCGCGCGCCTGAGCGCCAAGCGCATCACCGAGCTGGCCAAGGTTGATGCGGTCAGCCAGCAGGACCTGGAAAACGCGGTGGCCGCGCAGAAGCAGGCCGAGGCTGACGTCGGCGCCGCCAAGGCATCGCTGGATGCGGCCAACGTCACTCTGGGCTACGCCCGCATCACCGCGCCGATCAGCGGCCGCATCGGCAAGTCCAGCGTCACCCAGGGTGCGCTGGTCAGCGCCGGCCAGGCCAATGCGCTGGCCACCGTGCAGCAGCTGGACCCGATCTATGTCGACCTGACCCAGTCCTCGGCCGAGCTGCTGCAGCTTCGCCGTGAGCTGGCCGCGGGCCGCCTGCAGGACAACCAGACGCTGCCGGTCAGCATCCTGATGGAAGACGGCAGCACCTTCGAGCACAAGGGCACGCTGGAGTTCTCCGAAGTCAGCGTCGACCCGGCCACTGGCAGCTTCGGCCTGCGCGTGAAGGTGGACAATCCGGACGGCCTGCTGATGCCGGGCACGTACGTGCGCGCGGTGATCGGCGGCGGCGTGCGCAGCGATGCAGTGCTGGTGCCGATGGCCGGCATCGCCCGCGATCCGAAGGGTGACACCTCGGCGATGGTGGTCGACAAGGACAACAAGGTCGAAGTGCGCCCGGTCAAGGTCAGCCGCACGGTCGGCGACAAGTGGCTGGTCGAGGACGGTCTGAAGGCCGGCGACAAGGTCATTGTCGAAGGCCTGCAGAAGATCGGCCCCGGCATGCCGGTCAAGGCCACCGAGAAGGGCGCTGCTCCGGCCAAGCCGGCAGCGGCCGCCCAGCCTGCCGCTCCGGCCGGCGACGCGAAGTAAGCGGAGAACCCCATGGCACGCTTTTTCATCGATCGACCCATCTTTGCATGGGTGATCGCCATCATCATCATGCTCGCCGGCGGCCTGGCCCTGTTCAAGCTGCCGGTCTCGATGTACCCCAACGTCGCACCGCCGGCGGTGGAAATCAGCGCCACCTACCCGGGTGCATCGGCCAAGGTGGTCGAGGACTCGGTGACGCAGATCATCGAGCAGAACATGAAGGGCCTTGATGGCCTGATCTATTTCTCCTCCAACAGCTCGTCCAACGGCCAGGCCACCATCACCCTGACCTTCGAGAGCGGCACCAACCCGGACATCGCCCAGGTGCAGGTGCAGAACAAGCTGCAGCTGGCCATGCCGCTGCTGCCGCAGGAAGTGCAGCGGCAGGGCATCAACGTGGCCAAGTCCAGCTCGGGCTTCCTGAACGTCATTGCGTTCGTGTCCGAGAACGGCAGCATGGACGCCAACGACATCGCCGACTACGTCGGTTCCAATGTCGTCGACCGTCTGAGCCGCGTGCCGGGCGTGGGCAACATCCAGGTGTTCGGTGGCAAGTACGCCATGCGCATCTGGCTGGACCCGAACAAGCTGCATACCTATGGCCTGTCGGTTGCGGAAGTGACCGCAGCAGTCAAGGCACAGAACGCCCAGGTGGCCATCGGCCAGCTCGGCGGCGCGCCGTCGATCAAGGGCCAGCAGCTCAACGCCACCATCAATGCGCAGTCGCGCCTGCAGACCCCGGAACAGTTCCGCAACATCATCGTGCGCGGTGCGCAGGACGGTGCCGAACTGCGCCTGGGCGATGTCGCCCGCGTCGAACTGGGTGCAGAGTCCTACGACTTCGTCACCCGCTACAACGGCCAGCCGGCCAGCGGCCTGGCGGTTACCCTGGCCACCGGCGCCAACGCGCTGGATACCGCGGCCGGCGTGGATGCCGCGCTGCAGGACATGAAGAGCTTCTTCCCGGCCGGCCTGAAGGCCGAGATCCCGTACGACACCACCCCGTTCGTGCGCGTGTCGATCAAGGGCGTGGTGCAGACCCTGATCGAAGCGATCGTGCTGGTGTTCGTGGTGATGTACCTGTTCCTGCAGAACTTCCGCGCCACCCTGATCCCGACCATCGCCGTGCCGGTGGTGCTGCTGGGTACCTTCGGCGTGCTGGCGATGCTGGGCTTCTCGGTGAACATGCTGACCATGTTCGCGATGGTGCTGGCGATCGGCCTGCTGGTGGACGATGCCATCGTGGTGGTGGAGAACGTCGAGCGCATCATGTCCGAGGAAGGACTGTCGCCGCTTGAGGCCACCCGCAAGTCGATGGGCCAGATCACCGGCGCGCTGGTGGGTATCGGCCTGGTGCTGTCGGCGGTGTTCGTGCCGATGGCCTTCATGAGCGGCTCCACCGGCGTGATCTACCGCCAGTTCTCGGCCACGATCGTTTCGGCGATGGCGCTGTCGGTGCTGGTCGCGATCGTGCTGACCCCGGCGCTGTGCGCGACCATGCTCAAGCCGCTGAAGAAGGGTGAGCACCACGTCGCACACAAGGGCTGGTCCGGTCGTTTCTTCAATGGTTTCAACCGCGGCTTCGACCGCACCAGCGAAAGCTACCAGCGCGGTGTGCGCGGCATCATCCACCGTCCGTGGCGCTTCATGGGCATCGTGGCGGCACTGTTCGTGCTGATGGGCGTGCTGTTCGTGCGCCTGCCCAGCTCGTTCCTGCCCAACGAAGACCAGGGCGTGCTGATGGCGCTGGTGCAGGCGCCGGTCGGTGCCACCCAGGAACGTACGCTGGAATCGATCGCGGCACTGGAAAACCACTTCCTGCAGAACGAGAAGGATGCGGTGGACTCGGTGTTCTCGGTGCAGGGCTTCAGCTTCGCCGGTATGGGCCAGAACGCGGGCATGGCATTCGTCAAGCTGAAGGACTGGAGCGAGCGTGACGCCGACAATGGCGTGATGCCGATCACCGGTCGCGCGATGGCGGCACTGGGCCAGATCAAGGATGCCTTCATCTTCGCCTTCCCGCCGCCGGCCATTCCGGAACTGGGTACCGCATCGGGCTACACCTTCTTCCTGAAGGACAACAGCGGCCAGGGCCACGAGGCACTGGTGGCCGCGCGCAACCAGCTGCTGGGCCTCGCCGCCGGCAGCAAGAAGCTGGCCAACGTGCGCCCGAACGGCCAGGAAGACACGCCGCAGTTCCGCATCGACATCGATGCAGCCAAGGCGACCTCGCTGGGGCTGTCGATCGACCAGATCAACGGTACCTTGGCCGCCGCATGGGGCAGCTCGTACATCGACGACTTCGTCGATCGTGGCCGCGTCAAGCGTGTGTTCGTGCAGGCCGACCAGCCGTTCCGCATGGTGCCGGAGGACTTCGATCTGTGGTCCGTGAAGAACGACAAGGGCGAGATGGTGCCGTTCAGCGCGTTCGCCACCAAGCACTGGGACTATGGTTCGCCGCGTCTTGAGCGCTACAACGGTGTGTCGGCGATGGAAATCCAGGGCGAACCGGCCCCGGGTGTCGCGTCCGGTGATGCCATGGCCGAGATCGAACAGCTGGCCAAGCAGCTGCCGGCGGGCTTCGGCATCGAGTGGACGGCGATGTCCTACCAGGAACGCCAGGCCGGCTCGCAGACGCCGCTGCTGTACACGCTGTCGCTGATGATCGTGTTCCTGTGCCTGGCCGCGATGTATGAAAGCTGGAGCGTGCCGACCGCGGTGCTGCTGGCGGCCCCGCTGGGTATCCTCGGCGCGGTGCTGGCCAATACCTTCAAGGGCCTGGAACGCGACATCTACTTCCAGGTGGCGATGCTGACCACGGTGGGCCTGACCAGCAAGAACGCGATCCTGATCGTCGAGTTCGCCAAGGAAAACCTGGAGAAGGGGGCCAGCCTGATCGAGTCGATCATGCACGCCGTGCGCGACCGCTTGCGCCCGATCGTGATGACCTCGCTGGCCTTCGGCATGGGCGTGGTGCCGCTGGCAATCTCCACCGGTGCCGGCTCCGGTGCCAAGCAGGCGATCGGCACCGGCGTGCTTGGCGGCATGATCGTCGGCACCGTGCTCGGCGTGTTCTTCGTGCCGCTGTTCTTCGTGGTGGTGCAGCGCGTGTTCAAGCGCAAATCCTCCACGTAAGCGAGACGGTAGTGCCGGCCGCTGGCCGGCACCTACTGCCCGCGTGATGTGAATCCAACGAGGTTGCCGGCCAGCGGCCGGCACTACCTCCTGCCATCCGGCAGTACCGATGGAAGTCATTCCCATGAAAAGTGCATCCCTGTTTCTTTCCATTGCCGCCGCGCTCGCGCTCGCCGGCTGCTCCACCCTGGTGCCGAAGAACACCGCCGTTGCTCCGGCCATTCCGGCGCAGTGGCCGGCCGAGGCTGTGCAGGGCGAGGTGGCCGATGTCGCCGCCGTCGGCTGGCGCGACTTCTTCACCGATGCGCGCCTGCAGCAGGTGATCGACCAGTCGCTGCAGAACAACCGCGACCTGCGCGTGGCCGTACTCAACGTTGAACGCGCGCGCGGCCAGTACCGCGTGCAGCGCGCTGATCGCGTGCCCGGCGTGGCCGTCACCGGCCAGATGGACCGCCGTGGTACCGACGCCGGTGTCACCGAGCAGTTCACCGCCGGTGTTGGCGTAGCCGAGTTCGAGCTGGATCTGTTCGGCCGCGTGCGCAATCTCAGTGAAGCGGCGCTGCAGCAGTACTTCGCCGTGGCCGCCAACCGCCGCAACGCGCAGCTGAGCCTGGTAGCCGAGACCGCCACGGCGTGGCTGACCTACGGGGCTGATGCGCAGCGGCTGAAGATCGCCGATGCCACGCTGAAGACCTACGAGGATTCGCTGCGCCTGGCCGAGGCCCGCCACGATCGTGGTGGCAGTTCGGCGCTGGAGCTGACCCAGACCCGTACCCTGGTCGAGACCGCACGTACGGATGCTGCACGCCTGCGTGGCCAGCTGGCCCAGGACCGCAATGCGCTGGCGCTGCTGGCCGGTGGCCAGTTGGATCCGGCACTGCTGCCGGACAGCATCGAACCGCAGCTGCTGGCACTGGCACCGCCGCCGGCCGGCCTGCCCAGCGACGTGTTGCTGCAGCGCCCGGACATCATGGCCGCCGAACATCAGCTGCTGGCGGCCAACGCCAACATCGGTGCGGCACGCGCGGCGTTCTTCCCGAGCATCTCGCTGACCGGCAGCATCGGTAGTGGTTCGAGCGAATTGTCCAACCTGTTCGACAGTGGCACCCGCGTGTGGAGCTTCCTGCCGAAGATCACGCTGCCGATCTTCCAGGGCGGCAAGCTGCGCGCCAATCTGGCCATCGCCAATGCGGACCGTGACATTGCGCTGGCGCAGTACGAGAAGTCGATCCAGGTGGGCTTCCGCGAAACCGCCGATGCGCTGGCGTTGAACGTCAGCCTGGATGAGCAGGTGAGTTCACAGCAGCGCCTGGTGGAAGCGGCCGAACAGGCCAACCGCCTGTCGCAGGCACGCTACGACGCTGGCCTGGACAGCTTCGTGACCCTGCTTGATGCGCGCCGTACCGCCTACAACGCGCAGCAGACCCAGCTGCAGGCGCAGCTGGCCCAGCAGGCCAACCGCATCACCCTGTACAAGGTGCTGGGCGGCGGCTGGCACGAGCGCAGCTGAAGGACAGCCGGCCAGCGGCCGGCTCTACCTTGATGATCGATGGTAATGCCGGCCGCGGGCCGGCATTGTCATTTCAGGAACTGCTACACCGCTTCATCGTCGCGCCGCGCTGCATGGCAGGCGCGCACACGCGCCAGCGCGTCGCCAGCTTCGCGCGCCATCTGCTCGTACTCGCGCCGGATCTCTTCCAGCCGCTCCTCGTCCAGTTCTTCCAGATCCAACAGTTCGTTGTTGGCTTCGGCCGTCGCGCGGATCAGCTCGTCCAGCTTGATCTGCATCGCGGCGGTATCTGCGTTCTGCGTGTGCTGGATCAGGAACACCATCAGGAAGGTGATGATGGTGGTACCGGTGTTGATCACCAGCTGCCAGGTGTCGTTGAAACCGAATACCGGGCCACTGATGCCCCAGATCACCACGATCGCTACCGCGGCCAGGAAGGTCCACGGCGAGCCGGTGGCGGCCGCGGCCTTCTTGGCGATCGTATTGAACAGGTTGCGTGCTTTCATCGTCGTCGTCCCACTCAGGTGACGAGGATGATCGGCGGTGGCTCGTGCAGGGGCCGTGCAGCTCAGGCGCGCAGGCGCGGGGCGTCCTGCAGGCGCACCGGGCTGGTCTGGTAGACGTGCTGCCAGCAACGGTCGACGAATTCGCGGGCCTGGGCTTCGCTCAGGCGCGGCATGATCTGCAGGGCGTACTGGGTCTGGAACATCTCGTCGCGCTGCGCATTGCTGGCGCGCGGCTGGGTGATCAGCGAATCACAGGCGAACTTGATCCACGGCACGTAGGAGCCGAACGAGTTGTGCGGTAGTGCGCCGTCGGCATGCTGGCGGCGCCAGTGGTCAAGCTCGGCGTCAACGTTGATGACCGGGGGAATGGTGGGGACTTCAGCGTGCATGACAATCCAGTTCGGTTGAGTGGAAAGGGAGTGGGGGTTCATCCGAGTGTGGCCGATGCGGCAGTGGAAGCCGCGTCAGCGCGATGTGCAGCCGGCGTTGCGATTGCCTATCAGTTGCGCATGCTCGACCGCGCCGAGGTCTTCGGCCATGTCGGCCATTGCGTTGCACAGGCGCTCATGGTCGAGCGGGTGGCCGCGCACCAGTTCCAGCTGCAGGCCCTGGTAGGCGGTCCAGAACAGGGCGCCACGCTGGTGCAGCGCATACTGCTGCTGCAGGCGCTTGCGAATGGCGTCGAGGATCGGGTCGGGCGTGGGGCGTACGGCGTGCGCGCACATGGCTGGCTCCGCCGGGGAAGGAAGTCCCGGTAACCCCACCCTAGGCGCGGCAGCGGGGTGGGGTGTTACCGCAGCGTGTGCATGCAGCGCAGCTGACTGTGCACAGGTTCACGGCATTGGCCGCAAACGCTGCCGGCACTAGGGCGTGCCGGCACTGAAGCGTTCATTAAGCGGGTTCAACAGCACACTGCGTGGTGATCATTCACCGATGTCTTCGTTCCAGATCTCCGGGTACTGCGCAATGAAGCCGCCCAGCAGGTCCACGCATTCCTGGCTGTCCAGGTCGATCACGTTGACGCCGTTTTCGCGCAGCCAGTCGATGCCACCCTGGAAGGTGCGCGATTCGCCCACCACCACGGTGCCGATGTTGAACTGGCGCACCAGGCCCGAGCAGTACCAGCACGGCGCCAGGGTGGTGACCATGATGGTGTCCTGGTAGCGGCGCTGGCGGCCGGCCTTGCGGAACGCATCGGTCTCGCCGTGCACCGACGGGTCGCCTTCCTGCACCCGGCGGTTGTGGCCGCAGCCGAGCAGGCGGCCGTCGTTGTGGTACAGCGCCGCGCCGATCGGCACGCCGCCTTCGGCCAGGCCCTGGCGGGCTTCGGCGATGGCGGTCTGCAGCAGGGCCTGGTAGTCGGGCGTGGTGATCATGCGGGGCTCCGGTAAGTCGTGGCCCGCCATGATACGGGCAGGGGGTGCCGCTGGCCCCCGGCGGTGCGATAATCGGGGCCATGAGCGAATCCCCCTACAAAGCCGGTACCACCCATTTCGGGTTCCGCGACGTCGCCGCCAAGGACAAGCAGAAGCTGGTCGGCCAGGTGTTCACCTCGGTCGCGCGCAACTACGACCTGATGAACGACCTGATGAGCCTGGGCGTGCACCGGGCGTGGAAGCGCTACTACGTGGCGACCGCGCAGGTGAAGCCGGGCGACCGCGTGCTCGATCTGGCAGGCGGCACCGGCGACATCGCCGCCCTGCTGAAGGAGCGCGTCGGCGCCGAGGGCTCGGTGGTGCTGGGCGACATCAACGCCGGCATGCTGTCGGTCGGCCGTGACCGTCTGACCAACCGCGGCCTGGTGCTCGGCCTGGACTATGTGCAGTGCAACGCCGAAGCCCTGCCGTTCCCGGACAACAGCTTCGATCTGGTCACCATCGCCTTCGGCCTGCGCAACGTGACCGACAAGGACGCTGGCCTGCGCGAGATGTACCGCGTGCTGAAGGTGGGTGGCCAGGCCCGCGTGCTGGAATTCTCCGAAGTCACCGCCGACTGGTTCAAGCCGATCTACGACTTCCACTCGTTCAAGATCCTGCCCAAGCTAGGCAAGCTGTTCGCCAACGATTCGGACAGCTACCAGTACCTGGCCGAAAGCATCCGCAAGCATCCGCCGCAGGATGAGCTGAAGGCGATGATGGGGCAGGCCGGCTTCGAGCGCTGCCACTACAAGAACCTGACCGGCGGCATCGTCTCGATCCACTCCGGCTACAAGCTGTAGTTCCTGCTCTGGTAGGTACCAACCTTGGTTGGCACACGCCGGCCGCGAGCGATGAAAGATCCGTGCCAACCAAGGTTGGCACCTACCGGTAGAGGCCAACCTTGGTTGGCATGCGCCGGAGGCGCAGCGCAGCCCCGGCCGCCCGTACCGCGTCCGCTGCCATTCCGGTAGAGGCCAACCTTGGTTGGCATGCGCCCGAGGCGCAGGATCGGCCCCGCCCGCCATTACCCCGCACCGCGCAACGCCTGCGGGGCCGGAGGGAGTTACCATTGGGGGTCTGATCCCCGTAACGGTCCCGATTCATGCGTAATCCGCTGATGCTCCTTCCGCTGGCCGTGGCCCTGGCCGCCGGCTGCTCCCAGGAGGCGGCCGCGCCCGCCGCCGCCCCGACTGCCGCCAAGGCCCCCGCCGCCCCCGTGAACGCCGAGAACCGCAGCCACGACGAAAGCTCGTACGCCGAGCCGGACAAGGTCGTCATCAAGGACATCGCGCTGGACCTGAAGCTGGACTTCGACCAGAAGCAGATCGGCGGCACCGCCACCTACACCCTGGAATGGAAGCAGAAGGACGCCAAGCAGCTGGTGCTCGACACCCGCGAGCTGACCGTGTCCAAGGTCGAGGCCGTCGCTGGCGATGGTGCGCGCAGCCCGTTGAAGTTCGAGCTGGCCGCCGCTGACAAGGTGTTCGGCAGCAAGCTGACCATCGAAGCCCCGGAACAGCCGGCCAAGGTGGAAGTGACCTACCACACCGCGCCGACCGCCTCGGGCCTGCAGTGGCTGGCACCGTCGATGACCGAGGGCAAGAAGCTGCCCTTCATGTTCAGCCAGTCGCAGGCCATCCACGCCCGTTCCTGGGTGCCGCTGCAGGACACCCCGAGCGTGCGCTTCACCTACAGCGCGCACGTGGTCTCGCGCCCGGACGTGATGGTGCTGATGAGCGCCGACAACGATCCGAAGGCCGCGCGTGACGGTGACTACACCTTCAAGATGCCGCAGCCGATTCCGTCGTACCTGCTGGCCATCGCCGCCGGCGACCTGGTGTTCGAGCCGATCTCCGGCCGCTCCGGCGTCTGGGCCGAGCCGACCATGGTCAACAAGGCCGCCAAGGAGTTCGAAGACACCGAGAAGATGATCGGTGCTGCCGAGAAGCTGTACGGCGAATACCGCTGGGGCCGCTACGACATGCTGGTGCTGCCGCCGTCATTCCCGTTCGGCGGCATGGAGAACCCGCGCCTGACCTTCGCCACCCCGACCGTGATCGTCGGTGACAAGTCGCTGGTCTCGCTGGTCGCCCACGAACTGGCGCACAGCTGGTCGGGCAACCTGGTGACCAACGCCAGCTGGAAGGACATCTGGCTCAATGAAGGCTTCACCACCTACGTCCAGGGCCGCATCACCGAAGCTCTGTACGGCAAGGAAATGGCCGAGATGGAGAAGCAGATCGACCAGACCGACCTGCTGGCCGAAGTGAAGGACATGAGTCCGGCCGACCAGGCGCTGGCGCTGCCGCCGCTGAACGAGCGTGACCCCGACGAAGCCCTGAGCCAGGTCGCCTACGTCAAGGGTTCGTGGTTCCTGGAATTCCTGGAGCAGCGCTTCGGCCGCGAAACCTTCGATCCGTTCCTGCGTGGCTGGTTCGATGACCACGCCTTCCAGAGCGCGAACACCGACCAGTTCGTCGAGTACCTGAAGAAGAACCTGCTGCCGAAGAATCCGTCGGCAGTGACCGATGCCGAACTGAAGGCGTGGCTGGACGAGCCGGGCATCCCGGCGTTCGCGGCCAAGGCGCAGTCGCGCAACTTCAGCAGCGTCGATACCGCACGCATCGCCTTTGCCAGCGCCGGCACCGTGCCGAGCAGCCAGGTCATCGCCGACTGGAGCACGCAGGAATGGGTGCGCTTCATCGACGGCCTGGGCGCGACACAGCCGCTGGACAAGCTGGCCACGCTGGACAAGGCGTTCCACTTCACCGGTACCCCGAATGGCGAGATCGCCATGCGCTGGTACCCGCTGGCGATCCGCAGCGGTTACGAGCAGGCCAACGAAGGGGCCGCTGCGTTCATCGAGCGCGTCGGCCGTCGCAAGCTGATCCTGCCGATCTACGCCGAACTGGTGAAGACGCCGAAGGGGCTGGAGCTGGCCAAGCAGGCCTTCGAAAAGGCCAAGCCGGGCTACCACCCGATCACCACCGCCTCGGTCCAGGACATGCTGGCCAAGGCCGAAGCCAAGTAAGAAAACGCGCCGGGCATCCCCCGGCGCTTTTTTTGTAGAGTCGGGGGGGGGGGGGGGGGGGGGGGGGGGGGGGGGGGGGGGGGTGCGGCTGCAGATATTGTTTCTAAAAAGACGGAGGCGCGCGGGGTAGAGCGCTTGTGAGGGGGGGGCGCGCCCGGGGCCGCGGGGCGGCGGGCGGCCCAGCGGCGATGTCGCCCGCGGCCGACCGCGCGCCC